>JBFKMV010000016.1:0-45496 GCA_041629655.1 Candidatus Polarisedimenticolaceae bacterium | reverse complement strand
CGCGTCGCGATGGTGCGCGAGGGCGACGAGACGGTGCGCGTGCTCGTGCTGCCCCGGGACGACCTGCTGCTGGGCCTCGTGGTGCTGATCACCGACGGGGACGAGATCGTGTTCACCAACATCGCGGGCCTGATCGACCTGGCCCGGATCGAGGCGATCGCCGACCAGTTCGACCTGCCGGGGCTGGACGAGATCGAGATCAAGCGGGACGACGACTGAGGGGGGAGGGATGCCATGAGCCGGAGAACCTGGGTCGCCGTGCTGCTGGTGCTGTCGTCCACGTTCGCCGCGGGCTGCTGGTTCCGCGGACCCGGCCGCGATCTGCGCCGCGAGGTGGCCCAGCTGTCCGACTTGCGGCTGGATCGCGAGTTCGGGCTGCGGATGGGCCGCCCCACGCTGTTCTTCGTGCGGCAGGGTGTCCGCATCGCGGGCATGGCCGACGAGCTCCCGCTGCGCGGGGTGCGGCGGGTGGAGGTCGGGGTCTACCGCGTGCTGGGCGCGGCGGCGCGCGGCGACGACGCCAACGAGCTGTGCCGCATGCGGTTTGCGGAGTGGGAGCCCGTGGTCCGGGTGTGCGACGGTGACGAGCACGTGCTGCTGTTCGCGCGGATCGAGGACGACTCGATCCAGGGCCTCCTGGTCGTGGTCCAGGACGACGAGGAGGTGGTGCTGGTGCGGGCGCGGGGCAAGCTCGACCGCCTGCTGGAGCGCGTCGTCGAGCTGGCCGAGGAGGAAGGCATGCCCTGGGCCCGGCACGAGGCTTCCGACCCCGAGCCGCGGGTCACGCTGTGCGGAGACGCCGGCACCGCGGACGGCTGCGCCGACGCCGAGCAGGCCCGCGAGCGCGTGATGGAGGTCGCCCGCGCGCTGACCTTCGACCACGACCTGCTGCGTTAGCGCAAGCTCCACGGGCGGGTGTCACGGGCGCCGACCCAAACCGCGCCGCCGCCGGGGATGTCGACGCGCAGCCAGCCCCCGCGTTCCTCGAGCACCTCGAGCACCTCGCCCCGCCGCGCTTCGCCGCCGCCGGCCGCGTCGCCCGGCCCGGCGCGCAGCGGGCTGCGCTCGACGTCGATCGCGACCCAGCGTCCGGCGGCCGGAGGAGCCAGGTTCAGCTCCCACGAGTACTCCAGAAACTCCACGGCGTAGCCGGTCACGTCGCCGTCGACGTAGCGGTCGACCCAGGCCGCCACGGCGGACGGTCCACCGAAGTCCTCGGCGTACCAGTCGAACAGTCGCGACAGCACGAGACGGCGGCCCTTGCGGTCGATGCGGTTGCGCGTCGGGTCGCGGAGGAAGCGCCGCATGTTGCCGTCCAGCACCGCATCGAGATCTTCGCCGCGATAGGCGCGCGGCAGCAACGGGGGGCACGAGCGCGCCGCGCACACCAGCGCCACGTGCAGGCGCGGCTCGCGGAATTCCCGGCGCAACACCTCGTGCTCCAGCGCGTTCAGCGACAGGCGCCGCTCGCCGAACCGGATCAGCGGCTCGTCGAACACCGACCACGAATCCTCGGCCGGCGTGTAGTCCGCGTGAAACCGGTCGATCACCGCGCGGAGCATCGCCGCGTTGTACAGGTTGAAATACAGCGCGAGCCGCTCCCGCTCATGAAGCGCGTTCACGTCGACCCGCGACAGGCCGTCCAGGTAGCGGCCGAGAGCCTCGCCGTCGTGCTTGCGCAGCAGCAGGTAGTCCACGCGCTCGTCGCGCACGTGGGTGCGCAGGATGCGGTCCAGCTCGGCGTGGTCCGGCGCGGGCGCGCCGGCGCCGCCCGCGGCGCCGGGCCACAGCGCGATCGAGAGACCCAGCGACACGACCCGTCGCAACACGCGCTCAGTCCAGGTCGAACGGGCTCTTGGGCTTCTTGTCCGGATCCTGGTCGGCCTTCTTCCTGGCTTCCTCGAACTTCTTCTCCAGCACCGAGTCCAGGCGCCGGGTCTGGTCGAAGGCCTTGCTGAACGCTTCCTCGCGCCGCGCCGCGCCCGAGCGCACGTCGCTCAGCGCGGCCTCGAAGCTGCGGGTCGGGCCCTTGGGCCGCTCCTCGGACAACACGTCGCCGGTCTGCACGTCGACCACCAGCTTGGTCCGGCAGCAGGGGCACTCCAGACTGACTTTGTCGGCCATGCTTCGATTGTGGAGCAGCGTGTCCGCCCCGTCAATCCGCCCCGCCCGGCGCGTCGACGCCGCCCCGCAGGCGCACCACGGTGGCGCCCCAGCCGCCGCGCTCGGCCGGGGCGTCGGCGAACGAGAGCACGTCCCGGCGCCGGCCCAGCACCGAGCGCACGATCTCGCGCTGGACCCCGATCCCGCGCCCGTGGATCAGCCGCACCTCGCGGAACCCGCGCTCGGTCGCCGCGTCGAGGTAGGCCTCGACCACCGACTTGACCTCGCGCGGGCGGAACGGGTGCAGGTCGAGGTGATCCTCGATCGGCACGACGACGGGGTCGTCGCCCGGGTGCTCGCTCCCGTCACTCATTCGGGACCCGGTTCGACGACCTCGACCGTGCTGAACCCCGCGAGCACGATCAACGCGCAGCCTCCGGGCGCCGTCTCGTCGGCAGCGCCGGCGGGCGGCACCACGACGCGCAGCGTCGGCCCGGCGAGCAGCCGGATCGCTGCGCAGTCGAAGGGGTAGGACCGCGGGCCGATCAACACCAGACGCTGCGTGCGCGGGTCGGGGCGCAGCCCGGAGACATCCTCGCCCCCGGCTGCCGCGTCGGGCTCGGAGACCCGCGCGGCGAGGCGGCGCTTGCTCTCGCCCTCGGTTTGGCCCGCCACAACGCGAACCTCGTTCGGCGCGACGACGCCCGTCGCGAGCGGCGCCACCGCGAGCGGCGGCTGCGGGGCCACGTCCAGGTCGAAGAACCCGGCGACCGGCGCGTCGAGCGGGGCCGCCGCGGCACGGTCCCCCGCCACGTCTTCGCGCAGGAAGTCCCTCGATTCCTCGTATTCCCGGTACGACGCGTCCTCGGGAGCGGGGGCCGCGGCGGGCTTGCTCTGCTCCAGCTGTCGCTCCCGCCGCGCCGCCTCGGGAGGAGCCGGCGCGAAGGCGGCGTCCTGCCGCGGCTCGTCCTTGCCCGGCGTCTGCTGCACGGGCTCGCGCTCGTCCTCGGCACGCTTGCGCCGCGGTTCCTGCGGCTTGCTCCCGGCCTCGCTCTCCGGCGCGCTCTGCTCCAGCGGCGCCCTCGCGTCGGGCGTTTCGGCCGGCCGGGGTTCCGCCACGGCGGGCTGCCGGTTCTTCGCGGGCACGGCCTGCCGCAGCGGCAGCTCGAACGAGCGATCGCGCATCATCTCGGGCAGGAACAGCGCCAGCACCAGCCCGGCCGCCGCCAGCGCGCCCACGGCTTCCCACGACAGCGGCCGGAACCAGCGCTGTTTCCCGTGCGCGGTTTCGAAGCGCTCGCGCGCCCGGGCGTAGAACCCCGGCGGCAGCTCGGCCGGATCGTCACGCAACGCGCTACCGATGGCGCGGTACTCCTCGAGCCGCGCGCGCAGCTCGGCGTCGCGGGCCAGGCGTTCGTCGAAACGCGCCCGCTCGGCCGGGTCGAGCCGACCGTCCAGGTAATCCGAAAGCCGTTGCTCCAGCTCGTCGTGCATCACGGTCTCGTCTTCAGCAGGCGTCGCAGGTCGTCCCGCGCGCGTGCCAGCCGCGACCTCACGGTCCCGACGGGGACCGCGGTGATCGCGGCGATCTCCTCGTACGACAGCTCCTCGACCTCCCGCAACAGCAGCGTCAGTCGGCGGTCGGGTTCGAGCCGCGCCACCGCGGCGCGCACGCCCGCCGCCCGGTCCTGTGCCTGCAGCTGCTCGAGTGGATCCGGCGCTCCGTCGGGCAGCGCGGCACCGGGCTCCTCCGACCCCTCGTCGCCGCGCTTGAACCAGCGCACGATCGGCGAGCGCGACCGCGAGCGGAGGCGGTTCTTCCACAGGTTCCCGAGCGCCCGCACGAGGTACGTCGACAATCGCGCGCGTCCCTCGAACCGCCGCAGCGCGGGCAACGCCCGCACCAGCGTCTCCTGCACCAGGTCCTCGGCATCCTCCCGCCGGCCCGTCAGCCTCAGCGCCAGCCGGAACAGCCGGGGCGCGCACTGCCGGGCGAGGGCCTCGAAGGCGTCGGGATCGCCGCGCCGGATCCCGTCGAGCAGCTCGGCGGTCTCCCGTTCGTTCTCCGCGCCCTCGTTCCCATGGACACCGGATTCCGCCGCTGGTTCCCGGATTCCGTCCATCGCCGCCAAGTTCACTCCTTCCCGGGGGCCGCGTCAAGCCGACGGATCCAGGACGGTTTTGGCGGTTGAAGACCTCCCGGCCGCGCCGTATCATGGAGGGCTTCGAATCCCCCTCAGGCCGGACAGCGTACGGAGGTCGGTGAATCATGCTTTTGAAGCTCGATTGGACGCGTTGGATCCTGCTCGTGACGGTCGTGGCGGCGCTCGCCGGCTGCGGAGGGGGAGCCGACCCGGCGAGCGGGGCCGACGCCGCCGGGCCGAGTGCGGTGCCGCCCCCCGACATGCCCTCCGACGAGGAGCTGGCCCGCGTCGTGGCGCAGGTCAACGGACAGGCGATCGACGGCCGCCGGCTGATGGAGGCGACCGAGTTCAGCAAGTTCCAGCTCCAGTCCCAGGGCGTCGTGCTCGACGAGGAGCAGGAGCGCATGATGCGCCGGCAGGTGCTCGACCTGGTGATCGCTTCCGAGCTGATGGTCCAGGCCGCGCGCGAGGCCGGGATGCAGGCCGACCCCGCCCGCGTCGAGCAGATGATCGACGAGATCAAGGCCGGGTTCGAATCCGAGCAGGCCTACCGCAACTACCTCGCCGCCTCCAAGCTCACCGAGAACAGCCTGCGCGAGGAGACCGAGCGGCAGCTCCTGCAGAGCATGTTCACCGAGTCGCTCACCGGCGCGGTGCAGGTGGACGAGCAGCTGGTGCGCAAGATCTACGACGAGCGCAAGACCGAGTTCAAGGACGGCGAGCAGGTGCGCGCCGCGTTCATCCTGGTCAAGGTCACCCCGGAGGACCCCGAATCGAGGCGTACCGAGGCGCGCAAGCGGATCGAGCAGGCGTACCAGGAGATCCAGGACGGCAAGGACTTCGGCGAGGTGGCGCGCGCGTACTCGCAGGTCCCCAGCGCCGCGTCGGGCGGCGACCTGGGGTTCTTCAAGCGCGGCGACATGGTGCCCAAGTTCGAGGAGCTGGCGTTCGGCACGCCGATCGGCGAGGTGACCGAGATCTTCGAGACCCCGTTCGGCTTCAACATCGTCAAGGTGCTCGACCGCAAGGAGCCGCGGCAGCTGTCGTTCGAGGAGGTCAAGCCGACCCTCTCGCTGCTGGTGGCCCAGCAGCAGGAGAACGACGCGGTCCGCAGCAAGCTGGCCGAGCTGCGCGAGGCGGCCACGGTCGAGATCGTGGACGCCGACCTGACCGGCGGCGACGCCGAGCCGTCCGGGCCGACCGAGCCGTCCGCGGCCGGGCAGGGCTGAGCGGGTCGCCCCGGCTCAGTCGGTGGGCTCGCTTTCGAACTCCTCCTGGCCCGCTTCCGGTTTGAAGAAGCGGTAGTTCTCGTACTCGCGGATCGAGGCGCGCACGGGGACCGAGCGGGTCGGTGACGTGGCCCGCAGCGTGTCGTAGCGCATCTCGGTCGGGAACGTCAGGCCGTCCCGGCGGTAGCGGAACCGCACGTGGGACTTGTAGGCGATCGGCTTCGGCGCCAGCCGGAACCCGATCAAGTTGAACGACTTGGCCCAGCGGTCGAACTGCGAGCGGATCCGGTCGTCCTGGTGCGCGGGCTGGGCCCAGACCTCGAGCGGGGTCAGCGTCGACGCGTCGACCAGGATCGTGCCCTCCCACTGCCGGATGTCCCTGCCGTCGGTGAACGACAGCGCGCCCTTGAACTGGATCTCGCGCACCCAGTCGAAGCCCTCGAAGCGGTCGCCCAGGTCGCGGTAGGCGAAGTAGGGCTGGTTCCGCTTGGCGAACAGGAACGCCCAGGCGTAGGCCGGGGGGAACGTCTCCTCGTCCTCGGTCTCGGCGGGCTTGGGGTTGCCGCGCTTGTCCAGCCGGTTGCGGAACTCGCGCACCTGCCCGCCCTCGCGCACCAGCAGGTAGGCGTAGCGGCGGATCTTCTCCGACGCGGCCTGGCCGGACCCGTCGTAGCCGGCGAGCCGCGCGGTCTCGTCGCAGGTGAACCGGACCGCGTACTCGGCGTACAGCTTCGACCGCTCGGCCAGCTCGGCCAGCAGGTCGTCGGGCAGGCCCCACGGCTCGTCGCGCTCCGGCGCGATCCGCTCGTCCGCGGGCAGCCGTTCCTCCTCGCCGCGCTTGTCGGGCTTCGGGAGCGGCGGCGGGATCTCGGGCGGATCCATCGGTTGTTGCGCGGCCGCGCACAGCGGCAGCAGCAGGGCCAACAGCATCGAGGCTGCGCTGGGGGTCGAGATTCGTGACCGCATCGGCACATTCTAGCCCGGAACCGTGACGCCGGCCGGGCGGGAGCTCGAAGCCCGTGGCGCTCGGCCCGCACCCGCCGGGAGCGGGTTAAGATGGGCCCGTGCCGCCTCCGCCGGATCGCCTGCTGACGCGCCTCGTCGACCACGTCGCGGAGCTCGAGCGGCGGCTCGACGCCGGGGGCGGGTACTTCTCGCGCCACGACGTGCGGATCGCCTCGCTGGAACGGCTGCTCGAGCACCAGCAGACGATGCTGCGGCTGACCCAGCGCGAAGTCCGGGCGCTCCGGCGCTCGTGGTCCTACCGCGTCGGCCGGGTGGCGGTGTTCCCGGCGTCGCTGCTCAAGCGGGGACTGGGCTGGCTGGCGCGGCGCGCGCGCGACCGCGCGGACGCGGGCGCCGGCCGGCTGCGCGCCCCGAGCGCCGCCGAGCGGGAGCGCTGGACTGCGGCCTACCGCCGGTTGCGCTCGCGGCCGCGGATCTCGGTCGTCGTGCCCGTGCACCGCGCGCCGACCGAGCTGCTGCGCGCCGCGCTGGATTCGGTCACCGGACAGGTCTACGGCGAATGGGAGCTGTGCCTGGCCGACGACGCCTCCGCGGACGCGGCGACGGAGCGCGTGCTGCGGGAATTCCACGAGCGCGACCCCGACCGGGTGCGCCTGGTATTGCTCGCGCGCCGGCGCGGCATCGCCGGCGCGTCCAACGCGGCGGCGGCGCTGGCCTCGGGCGAGTTCCTGGCCTTCCTGGACCACGACGACCTGCTGACGCCGGACGCGCTGCTCGAGATGGCGTCCCGGATCGAGCGGGTCGCGGACGTCGACGTGCTGTATTCCGACGAGGACAAGCTGGAGGGGACGCGTCTCGTCGAAGCGCACCACAAGCCCGGCTACTCGCCCGAGCAGCTGTTGTCGAGCAACTACCTGTGCCACCTGACCGTGATCCGCCGCGCGCTGTTCGAGCGCCTCGGCGGGTTCCGCGAGGGCTTCGACGGCGCCCAGGACCACGACCTGCTGCTGCGCGCCGTGGAGCGGGCGCGGCGCGTCGAGCACGTGCCGCGGGTGCTCTACCACTGGCGCAAGACGCCGGGCTCGACGGCGGCGAGCGTCGGAGCCAAGGGCGGGCCGTGGCGCGAGAGCGCCCGCGCCGCATTGCGCGAGACGGTGCGCCGGCGCGGCTGGCGGGCGCGGGTCGAGAACGGCCTGGCGCCCGGGACCTACCGGGTGCGATTCGAGGTCGACCCCGGGGCGCCGGTCGCGATCGTCATCCCGACCCGCGACCGGGCCGACCTGCTCGAGCGCTGCATCGACGGGATCCGCCGCCGCACGCGCCACGCGGCGTACGAGATCCTGGTGGTCAGCAACCGCAGCGTCGAGGAGCGAACGCGTAGCTGGCTCGACCGCGCGGAGGCCCGCGGCGCGCTGCGCTGGTTCGCGCACGACGCGCCGTTCAACTTCGCCGCGCTGAACAACCTGGCGGCGCGCCGCTGCGAGGCGCCGTTTCTGCTGTTCATGAACAACGACCTCGAGGTGCTCGACGAGGGCTGGCTCGAGAGCCTGCTCGAGCACGCGCAGCGAGAGGAGATCGGGGCCGTCGGCGGGAAGCTGTGCTACCCGGACGGCCGGGTCCAGCACGCCGGGATCGCGCTGGGCCTGCTGGGCGTGGCGGGCCACCCGCACCGCGGAATCAACGGCGACGCGGCGGGCTACTTCGCCCAGGCCGCCGTGGTCCGCGACGTCTCGGCCGTCACCGGCGCCTGCCTGATGACGCGGCGCGACGTGTTCGAGCGGGTCGGGGGCTTTAGCGAGGAGCTGGCCGTCGCGTTCAACGACGTCGACTACTGCCTCAAGGTCGGCGCCGCCGGGTATCGCGTGATCTACACGCCGTACGCGCGACTCACGCACCACGAGTCGGCCACGCGTCCGCGCGACGATCTCTCCGACGCGCGGTTCCGCAGCGAGGTGGCCTGGCTCGGCGCGCGCTGGGGTGAGCGGCTGCACGGCGGCGACCCGTTCTACAACCCGAACCTGACCCTGTGGAGCGAGGACCTCGCGCCGCGCGGCGCGGGCGAGCGCGAGCGGAGCCGCGAGTTCGCGGAGCTGTACGGGGCCGGTCGCGAGACGAGCGAGGCGACCTCGGTGGCGGTTGCGACCGCGGCCGCAGCGCCGGCGCGCCGGGAGTACCGCGCCGTGTGGGACGACCTGGCGCGCGACGAGGTATCGGCGCGGCGACACGTGACGGGCTCCGACGACGAGGACGATTTCGCGCGCTCGGCGCGCCGCACGGTGGAGACGCTCGAGGCCACGGTCGGGATCGGGGCGGCCGAGACGGTGCTCGAGATCGGCTGCGGCGTGGGACGGGTCGGCGCGCTGGTCGCCCCGCGCTGCGGCCGCTGGATCGGGTGCGACGTGTCGCCGAACATGCTCGGGCACGCCGCGCGCCGGCTGGCGGGCCGGCCCGACGTGGAGCTGGTCGAGGTGACGGGCTTCGACCTGCGCCCGGTGCACGACGGCTCCGTGGACGTCGTGTACTGCACCGTGGTGTTCATGCACCTCGACGAGTGGGAGCGTTACGGCTACGTCGCGGAGGCGTTCCGCGTGCTGCGCGGCGGGGGCCGGCTGTACGTCGACAACGTCAACCTGCGCTCGGACGAGGGCTTCGGCGTGTTCGAGCAGCACCGCGCGATGCCGCCCGACCGCCGCCCGGCGCACGCGACGAGGACCTCGACGCCGCAGGAGCTTGCCGCGTACCTCGAGCGGGCGCGGTTCCGCGACGTGCGCTGCCACGAGAGCGGGGCCTGGGTGCAATGCTGGGGCGTCAAGTGAACGCGCCGCGCGTACTGGTGATCTCCCCCGGGCCGGCCGGCCGGGAGATCGCCGGTCCGGTGATCCGGGCGCTGGCACTGGCGCGCGTGCTCGGCGCGCGGTTCCCGACGATGCTGGCGTTGCCGGGCGGCGCCGCACCGGCGCTCCGGGGCGAGCCCTTCGAAACCTGCCGCTGGTCGCGGCGCGGGGCGGGCCGGTTGCTGCCGCGGTTCGACGTCGTGGTCTCGCAAGGGACCCAGTACCCCGCGCGGCACACGCTGCGCCGCAACGGGCGCCCCCCGCTCCAGGTGTTCGACCTCTACGACCCGCTGGTGTTCGAGAACCTCCACGACGGCGGAGACGCGGGCCACCTCGGCCGCCTGACCGGGTTGCTGCTGCGCCGCGCCGACTACGTGCTGTGCGCGAGCGCGCGGCAACGCGACCTGTGGACCGGCGGGCTGTACGTCGCGGGACGGTTGTCGCGCGCCGGCGCGTCGCTGTCGCGGATCGGCGTGGTGCCGTTCGGCCACGACGGGACCGAGCCTCGCGCGTCGGGCCGCGCGCTGCGCGGGGTGCATCCGGGAATCGCGGAGGGCGACCGCGTGCTGTTGTGGGGCGGGGGAGTCTGGAGCTGGCTCGATCCGGCGACGTTGCTGCGCGCGATGGCGCGGCTGGCGACGACGGACCCGCGGGTCAAGCTGGTGTTCCTCGGCGGGCGGCATCCGGCGGGCGCGCAGACCGGCGACCGGATGCTGCGCGAAGCGCCGTCGCTCGCCGCCTCGCTGGGGCTCCTCGACCGCACGGTGTTCTTCCACGACGGCTGGGTGCCGTACGAGCGCCGCGCGGGCTACCTGCTGGAGTCGGACCTGGCGGTCTGCGCGGCGCCCGATGGTCTCGAGAACCGCTTCGCGTTCCGCACGCGGCTGGTGGACGCGGTCTGGGCCGGGCTGCCGGTGGTCACCACGCGCGGCGAGGCGATGGCGGACTTCGTCGAGCGTCACGAGCTGGGGCTGACCGTGGCGGCGGGGGATCCGGGCGCGCTGGCGACGGCGATCACCGAGGCGTTGCGCCCGGAGTCGCAGCGACGCTTCCGCGCCAACTTGCGCGGCGCCCGCGACCTGCTGCGCTGGGACCGTTGCGCGCGGCCGCTCTCGGAGTTCTGCGACCGCGCCGGCCGCGGGGAGGTCCGGCGCGCCGCCGAGCCGCCCTGGACGCCGTGGCTGCAGTACCTGCGGTACAAGTTGCCCGCGGTCGTCCGATGAGCGCCGCGAACGCCGCGATCTCGGTGGTCGTCCGCACGCGCGCCGCGGACCGACAGCCGCTCACGCTGCTGGCGGCGCTGTCGCGGCAACGGCGGCCGCCCGACGAAGTGGTGCTGATCGACTCGGGCTCGGCGCCGGAGGTGCGGGACGCCTTGCGCGCCGCGGCGCGGTCGGGGATCCCGTGCGCCGGCCGCGGTCCGATCCCGCTGCGGCTGATCGAGATCGACCCGGCGGAGTACGCGAGCGCCTCGGCCCTCAACGCCGCGATCGCCGCGACGAGGGGTGGCCGGGTGGCGATCCTGTCCCAGGACGCACTGCCCGCCGGACCGGACTACCTGGCGCGGCTCGCCGCGGCGCTCGAGGACGAAGCGACGGCCGGGGCCTACGGGCGGCAGGTGCCGCGCGCCGGCGCCTCGCCGATCGCCGCCAAGGACCTCGCGCTGACGTACCCGGCGCGCTCGCGAACGCAGCGCGCGCCCGACTGCCGCTTCGTCAACACCTGCTCGATGATCCGGCGCGAGGTGTGGAGCGAGCTGCCGTTCGAGACGCGGGCGGTGATCACCGAGGACCACCGCTGGGCCCAGCAGGCGCAGGCCCGCGGCTACGTGGTGCACTACGTGGCCGAGGCGCTGGTGCGGCACCACCACGACTACCGCTCGGCCCGCGAGGTGTGGCGGCGCTACTACGACGAGGGGCGCGGCATCGGTTACGTCTACGGCCGCGCGCCCCGGCTCGCGGGCGCGCTCGGCGACGCGCTGCGCGAGGTCGCCAGCGACGGCTGGTGGCTGCTGCGCCGGCGCCGGCCGGCCGCGTGGCCGCGCGCGGCGTGGCAGCGCGCGGTCAAGCACGCGGCGCTCTACTGCGGGCTGCGCCGCTGCCGCGCCGCGGCCGCGACCGCCAACGGCAACGCCATCGCGAAGTAGAGCAGGTGCACGACCTCCGAGTCGCCGAAGCTGTACTCGAACAGGCCGGCGACGTGGAAGGCGAGCAGCGCGGCGACGCCGCCGGTGAACAGCGCGCGCGCGCCGGGCTCGCCGCCGTCGCGGATCGCCGGCCAGGCCCGGCCGGCGGCGACCGCCCAGGCGATCCAGATCGAGATCCACGCCGCCAGCCCCAGCAGCCCGCGCTCGGCCGCGATCTGCACGGGGTTGCTGTGCAGGTGCGCCAGCGGACGCTCCGCGGGGCTGGGGTCCGCGGGCAGCCGGTAGCGCTCCCACAGCTCCCGCGCGTTGCGCATCCCCACCCCGGTCAGCGGATGGTCGCGCACCATCGCGGCGCCGGCGCGCCACATGTAGAGCCGCTCCTGGTTGGTCGGGTAGTCCGGATCGACGATGCTCCACACGCGCTGCTGGACCGGCCGCGGCGACACGGCGACCGCGGCGACGATCGCGAGGCCCAGCAGCGGCAGCAGCGCCTTGCGCCGCGCGCCGACGATCACCGTCGCCCCGGCCAGCACGCCGAGCCAGGCGCTGCGGGTGTGCGTCATCAGCAGCGCCGCCGTCAGCAGGCCGGCCCCCGCCCAGGCGACGCGGCGCAGGCGGCCCGGGCCGTGCACCGCGAGCGCCAGCGCGAGCAGCGCCAGCAGCATCACGATCCCGGAGTAGGTCATGTAGTGCGAGAGGACCCCGTGGACGCGGTACTCCGTTCCGTGCCGCGCCACCTGGACCAGCCCGTGCAGCGCCGCCACCGTGCCCGCGGCGACGGCGACCAGCACCAGCCGCAAGGCGCGACGCGGCTCGCGGGCACGCTCGGCGACCACGAACAGGATCGCGAAGCCCGCCAGCTCGCGCAGCGCGGGAAGGCTCCGCGCGGGGTCGACCGCCGCAACGACCGCGCACGCCGACGCCACGGCGAACGCGGCCAGCGGCCACAGCAGCGGGAGCCGGACCGGGCGCCGCTCGAGGACCACGCCGGCGATCCAGGCCACGAGCGCGACGCCCGCCGCAGCCTCCGACAGCGAGATGCTGAACGGGGTCGCAGCCAGGAAGATCAGCAGCCCGGCATCCGCGACGCGGCGCAGGGTCTCGTTCAACGGCCGGCCCGCGACGGGAGCGCGGCCGCCTCGCGGTAGACCTCGACGGTCCGCCCCGCCGCGTGCTCCCACGACAGCTCGCGGGCGCGCCGCAGGCCGCGCTCGCGCAGCGCCGGCGCGGGGCCGCCCGCGTCGAGCAGTCGCGTCATCGCCGCGGCGAGCGCGGCGACGTCCAGCGGATCGACCGCGAGCCCGGTGTCGCCCACGACCTCGCGCTGCGCCGGCCGTCGCGCGACGATCACCGGCGTCCCGCAGGCCAGCGCCTCCAGCGCGGGCAGGCCGAACCCCTCCTCGAGCGACGGCATCACCAGCGCCGCGGCGGCGTTGTACCAGTGCGCCAGATCGTCGTCGGTCAGCGGGCCGAGCGGCCGCACGCCCGGGGACGCTTGCGCCGCCGCGTCGACCACGGCCAGCGAAACGTCCGGGTGGCGCTCGCGCACCAGCCGGAACGCCTCCAGCACGCGCCCGCGGTTCTTGTGCGGCCGGGTCCCCCCGACGAACAGCAAGCAGCGGCCGATCCCGTGCCGTTCGCGAAAGCGGCGCACCGTCTCCGCGTCGAGCGGCCGGAACGGCGCGCCGACCCCGTGGTGGATCGTCGTCACGCGCCCGCGAGCTTCCGGGACCACCCGCTCGAGCGCGGCGCGGGTGGCCGCGGACACCGCGATCACGTGCGTGGCGTTGCGCACCGCCCGCCGCAGCACGCTTCGCGCCAGCCGGCTGCGCAGGCGACCGTAGTACCGCGGGTCGCCGAGCTGGATCAGGTCGTGCACCGTGACCACGCTCGGCCGCGGTGCCAGCCACGGCGCGTTGTAGTGCGGGAAGTGGAACACGGTCCCCGGCCGCCCGCGCCGGGCCGCGCGGCAGGCGCCGGGACCGCGAAGCTGCTCGGCGACGGAGTAGATCGGGGCGGGATAGGGCCGCGTTTCGCGCACCCCGGTCCCGGCGCGGGTCTCCTCGGCGCGCGCGGGGTCCACGAGCAACGCCAGCTCGACGTCCGGCCGCGCGGCCAGCGCCGACGCCAGCGAGCGGACGTAGCGGCCGATGCCGGTGTGGAACGCCATCCGCGCGTCGAGCACGACGTTCAGCACGACGCCCCCTCCGCCGCTGGCGGCAGCAGCTCGCGATACACCTCGACGGTGCGGCGCGCCGCGGCGTCCCAGCTCATGCTCCGCGCCCGACGGAGCCCGCGCCGGCGCAGCTCGCGTCGCAGCGCGGGGTCGCGCAGCAACCGCGCCGCGGCCCCGGCGATCGCCGGCGGGTCCCGCGGGTCCACCAGCAGCGCCGCGTCGCCGGCCACCTCGGGCAGCGCTCCGGCGTCGGAGCAGACCACCGGGGTGCCGCAGGCCATCGCCTCCAGCACGGTCAGTCCGAAGCCCTCGCTCAGCGCGGGATGGGCCAGCAGCTCGGCGCCGCGGTAGAGGTCCGGCAGGTCGTCGTCGGGCACGAAGCCCGTGCACACGACGCGCCCGGACGCGGCGGCGGCGGCGGCCGGGTCGGAACCCCAGGACGGCGCGCCGGCGATCACCAGACCGAGGCCGGGATCGATCCCCGGCTCGCCGCGCAGCCGCGCGAACGCCGCCAGCAGGCCGCCGAGGTTCTTCCGCGGCTCACGGTTGCCGACGAACAGCACGTAGCGCTGCGGCAGGCCGTACCGCTCGCGCACCCTGCGCCCGCCGCCGGCCGGCCCGTCCACCGTGAACCGCTCGTCGCGACCCTCGGGGATCACCCGGACCCGCTCGGCCGTCGCGGGCTCGCGGGCCACGACCGCGCGCCGCACGGCGTGCGACGGGACGATGATGCGGTCGGCGCGCGTCAGCACGCGCCGCAGCGCCCCGCGCACGACGAGCCGGTGCCGCGCGGGGTACAGGGCGGGCAGCTCCAGCGGCAGCAGATCGTGCACCGTGACGACGCGCCGCCGCGCCCCGCCCGCCAGCGGCAGCCCGACGTGGTCCAGCCCGTGGAACAGGTCGAGCCCCGCCGTGGCCGTCGCGACGGGCAGCGAGAACAGCGCGCGTACCAGGCTGCTGCCCGAGCGCAGCGCGCGCGTCTCGAGGCGGTGCCCGTTCATCGCGCCGAGCCGCGTCCGCGGCCCGGTGAACAGCACCAGCTCCAGCCGCTCCGCCGCGGCGCGACGCAGCAACGCGCGGACCAGGTTGCCGGCGTAGCGGCCGATGCCCCCGGCGCGCGGGTCGAGCAGCTTGGCGTCGATCCCCACCCTCAACGCGTGGTCCCCACGGCCAGAGTATAATCGTCGCACCCGCCGATGAGAGTCGCCCTCGTCCATGACTGGCTGACCGGAATGCGGGGCGGCGAGAAGTGCCTCGAGGTGTTCTGCGAGCTGTTCCCCGAGGCCGACCTGTTCACGCTGCTGCACGTCCCCGGGTCGGTGTCGCCGGCGATCGAGCGGCGGCGCATCGTGACCTCCGCGATCGACCGGCTGCCGCTGCCTCGCCGCACCTACCGCTTCTGCCTGCCGCTGATGCCGGCCGCCGTCGAGTCGCTGGACCTCGACGGCTACGACCTGGTGCTGAGCAGCAGCCACTGCGTGGCCAAGGGCGCCATCGCGCCGCCCGGCGCGCTCCACCTGTCCTACGTGCACACGCCGATGCGCTACGCCTGGGACCTGCGCGCGCTGTACTTCCCGCCGCAGCGCTGGACGTCGCGCTGGCTCGTCCCGCCGCTGCTGGCGCGCCTCCGCCAGTGGGATGTGCAGTCGGCCAGCCGGGTCGACCGCTTCGTGGCCAACTCGCGCTTCGTCGCCGCGCGGATCGCGCGCTACTACGGGCGCGACGCCGAGGTGATCCATCCCCCCGTGGACACGCGCTTCTTCGCTCCCGATCCCACGAGCGCGAGCCGGGGCGATGACGGCTTCTACCTGGTCGTCGGCGCGCTGGTGCCCTACAAGGGCGTCGAGATCGCCGTCGAGGCCTTCAACCGGCTCGGGCGGCCGCTGCGGGTCGTCGGGACGGGCGCGTTGCGCTCGCGTCTCGAGGCGCGCACCGGATCCAACGTGCGTTTCACGGGCTGGCTCTCCGACGCGGACCTGCGCGAGCACTACGCGCGCTGCCGGGCGCTGGTGTTCCCGTCGATCGAGGACTTCGGCATCGTGCCGCTGGAGGCGAACGCGATGGGACGCCCGGTGATCGCGCTGGCCCGGGGCGGCGCGCTGGAGACCGTGGCGCCGGCCAACGATCCGCGCAACCCGCTGCTCCCGGCGCCGGCCAACGCCCGGCGGGCGCCGACGGGGGTGCTGTTCCCGGAGCGCACCGCGGAGTCGCTGGCGGCCGCCGTGCGCTTCTTCGAGCGCCACGAGGGGCTGTTCGACCCGGCCGCCCTGCGCCGGCACGCGCTGCCATACGACCGGGCCCGCTTCAAGCGCCAGATCGGGGAATCCGTGGCGCGGGCGCTGAGCGGCCGCGGGTCGAACTCCCTGACCGCTCTTGACATAGGCGAGATCCGGTCTTAACAAAGGATCGAGTTCGCGACCAGGCCGGGACTCGCCCGTCGGGATCCCCGACGGTCGTGCGTCCGGCGGCACGGACGGTCCGGATCGAGGAGCGATGGCAACCAGCACCAAGCAGGACTACTACGAGATCCTGGGCGTGCCCCGGGACGCGGACGAGAAGACCCTCAAGGCCGCGTACCGCCGCCTGGCGCGCAAGTACCATCCGGACGTCAATCCCGACGACAAGTCGGCCGAGGACAAGTTCAAGCAGATCTCCGAGGCGTTCGCCGTGCTGTCCGACCCGGCCAAGCGCGCCACCTACGACCGGCGCGGTCACGCGGCGTTCGGACCCGACTTCGACCCGTTCGCGGGGTTCGGTTTCCGGACCTCGGGCCACGGCGGCATCCCCGACCTCAGCGACCTGTTCGAGATGTTCGGCCTCAACGTCGAGGGCGGACGCCGCCGGCGCGCACCGCGGCGCGGCCAGGACCTGCAGCTCGAGGTGCGCATCCCGTTCGTCGAGGCGGTCAAGGGCACCACGCTCGACTTCGTGATCCCGCGTCACGGCGGGGGCGGCCGGCGCGTCGAGGAGCGGGTCAAGGTGCGCATCCCGCCCGGCATCGAGGACGGCGGCCGCGTGCGGCTCTCCGGCAAGGGCGACGCCAGCCCGGGCGGGGGACGGCCGGGCGACGCCTACCTCGTGATCCGCGTCGATCCGCACCCGCGCTTCCGTCGCGAGGGCCGCGACGTAATGTGCAACGTGCCGGTGGGCCTGGCCCGCGCGGCGCTGGGCGGGACGGTCAAGGTCCCGACGCTCGACGGCACGGCCACGATCAACCTGCCCGCGGGCACGGTCAGCGGGCGCAAGCTGCGCCTGAAGGGCCGCGGCGTGCCCGGCCGCAACGGCACCGCTCCGGGCGACCTGCTGGCCGTGATCGAGATCCACCCGCCCAAGGACCTCGACAAGCGGTCGCGGGAGCTGCTGGAGGAGTTCGAGCGCCTGAACCCGGAGCCTTGATGCTCCACCTGCTGCACCCGGCGTTCGTCCACTTCTCCGTCGCGTTCCTGGTCTTCGGGTCCGTCACCGAATCGTGGGCGATCTTCGCCGCCCGCGAGCGCCCCGAGCGTTTCGGCTCGACGCTGGTGCTGCTCGGCATGGCCAGCCTGGTGCTGACGATCCTGACCGGCTACCTCGCCGCCAACACCGTCGACCTCCCCCCGTCCGCCGCCGACCTGCTGTGGGCCCACGAGCGCAACGGCTGGCTGGTGCTGGGCTACTTCTTCGCCACCCAGTTCTGGAAGGCCTGGAACCGCGGCACGCTGCCGCCGGGGCAGCGCCGCCTCTACGCCGTGCTGCTGCTCGGCGGCGTGGCGCTGGTGGCCTGGAGCTCGTGGCTGGGGGCCGAGATGGTCTACGGGCACGGGGTCGGCGTCGCGGCCTGAGGCGGGGCTAGGCGCTCAACGCCTTTTCCACCGCCTCGGGATTCTCGGCCGCGACCTTGAGCAACGCACGAGCGGGTCCCTCGGGCTGCCGGCGGCCCTGCTCCCAGTTCTGCAGCGTGGATACGCTGACGCCGATCATCATCGCGAACTCGGACTGCGACTTGCCCAGTCCGTCCCGGATCGCCTTGACATCCGCGGGGCGGAACGTGAAGCGGCGGGACGCCTTGACGCTGCCTCGGCGGATGCGCCGAGCGGATCACAATCTACCCCAAGGTGCGGAGCGGTCACCGCAGCCGACGCGCAGCCCGCTGTCTTCCCGCCTCCGGGTGGTCCATGATCGGGCCGGGGTCGAACATGGAGAGACGCGAGCGAGCCGGACCGACCGTGTGCCTGGCATTGCCGCTGGCGCTGTTGACCGCGCCGGCCGGCGACGCCGTCGTCACCGTGGTCGACTCGCAGGGGCTCCCGCTCCCCGGCGCCGTGGTGACGCTGCGCGACGTCGACGGCGCGGCCGGGGCCACGCAGCTCAGCGACGCAGCGGGCACGGTCCGCGCCATGCTCCCGTGCCGCGGCCGCTACGAGCTTCGGGTGACGCTTCCGGGGTACTCGACCGTGATCGAGCAGGGCATCGACGCTTGCGCCATGGATCCGGGCGGGCTGACCGTGCGGATGCTCGAGGAATTCTGCGAGTGCATCCGGATCGGCCCCTGCGGCCGCGGCGTGGTCGACCTCTCACGGACCCGGGTCGGCGCGGTGTTCTCTGCGGGCTTCCTTCAGGATCTTCCCGGTGCAGGCGGCCACGACCCGCCGTTCGATTGTCGCTGCCCGAAGAAGAAGAAGAGAAAACGGAACGGCCTCAGCGACGGGTGACCTGCACCTCGGAGCCGTCCGCAGCGGCCAGGAAGATCTCCGACGTCGAGGGCCAGCCCTCGGGACCGCTCCAGGTGACGCGGACGAACGCGATCCGCGAACCGTCGGGCGACCACTCGGCGAGCACGATGTCGCCGCGGAGCATCAAGCGTCGCTCCGACCCGTCGGCGCGCGCCACGTACAAGCCGCCCTCGTGCGCCGGGAAGATCAGACGCGATCCGTCGGGCGACCACGCGGGCCAGAACCCGTCGGCGACCTTCTTCGAGCCCGACCCGTCGGCGTTCATGACGTGGATGTGGTCCACGCCGGACGCGACGTTGGTGTAGTAGGCGATCCCTCTCCCGTCGGGCGACCAGCGCGGAGCGTAGTCCGTTCCCGGGCCCGCGCTGATCCGTCGCGGGTTCGATCCGTCGGCGTCCATCAGGAAGATCCGCGAGGCACCCTCGCGCTCCGAGGTGAACGCGATCGTCGTCCCGTCCGGCGACCAGCACGGCGCGGAGTCCTTGGCCGGGTCGTCGGTCAACCGCAGCTTGCCGCTCCCGTCCGCGTTCATGACCCAGATGTCCTCGTTGCCGTCCGTCCGCGAGGCGAAGGCGATCCGCGTCCCGTCCGGCGACCACGAGCCCCAGATGTCCCGTGGCCCGTCGGTCAGCTGGCGCCGGTTCGAGCCGTCGGGGTCGATCAGGTAGAGACGCGTCTCGTTGGCCTCGACGTCGATCTCGCTGTACAGCAGACGCGAGCCGTCGGGGGACCAGGTGACTTGCTGGATGAACCTCGGGCTGGCGGGGGCAGCGTCCTCGGATTCCACGGTCGGCCGCTCGACCTCGGGCGCCGGGCCGCAGGCGACCAACGCCGGCACGAGCAAGACGCGAAGCAGCGCTCTGATCATGCCCTCACCCCTTCCGAAACAACGCCCGAAACGCATGCCCCGCAATCTGCGGGTTCTCCTTCAACCTCCGCACCGAGTACGAGTACCAGTGCTCTCCGTACGGCACGTAGACGCGCAACCGGTGACCGTCCTCCAGGATGATACTGCGCAACGCTTCATCGACGCCCAGCAACATCTGGAACTCGTACTGCTCGCGGGTACGGTTGTGCTTGCGGATCAGGCGCAGGGACTCCCAGACCAGGATCTCGTCGTGGGTCGCGATGCCGACGTAGGCGCCGCGCTCGAACATCATGTCGAGCGCCTGGGTGAAGTTGCGGCGGATCAGTTCGGGGTGGGTGTAGGCGATGGGGCGCGGCTCGAGGTAGATGCCCTTGCACAGGCGGAAGTTGGCGGGGGCGGGGGAGGGGTTGTCGCGGGTGAGGGAATCGACGTCGTCCATCGTACGGCGCAGGCGGCTCTGCAGCACCGCGCCGACGTGGCCGGGGAACTCCTGGCGCAGGGTGCGGTAGATGCGCAAGGTGGCATCGGTGCAGGAGGAGTCTTCCATATCGATGCGGACGAAGTTGTTCGTCGCCTTGGCCTTCGTGACCAGGCGGCGCATGTTGTCGAGGCACATCGACTCGTCGAGCAGCAGGCCGAGGGCGGTCAGCTTGACGGAGACATGAGCGTCGGGGGCGCCCTCCGCGGCGATGCGGTCGAGCAGGGTCTCGTAGGCTTTCGTGTCGCGCTCGGCTTCCTCGCGGCGGGTGATGAACTCGCCGAGGACGTCGAGGGTGGCCATGCAGCCTTCCTCGCGCAGGGTGCGGATCACCGCGAAGGCGTCGTCGATCGTCGTGCCGGCGATGTAGGGGCGCGAGAAGTAACGGACGAACGGCTTGGGGAGGATCGGGATGGTCAGGCTGACCACGCGGTCGAGGACGCTCATGGTGCTCCGTTCGGCGTGCTACAGGGCGCGGATCTTCTCCAGCACCTCACCGTCCTCGGGGAACCGGTCGAGCCGTTTCTTCGAAAACACCAGCTTGCCGTCGACGGTGATCTCGAAGACGCCACCACCCGAACCGACCAGCTTGGCGTCGACTCCCAGCGCATCCTTCAATTCGGCTGCCAGACCGGCAGCGCGGGGCTTGTAGTTTCAAGCCTGGCAGTATTCGATCTCGATCTTCATCTTCTTGGACATGTTCCGGGCGCTCCTTCCGTGTCAGGGGCGACATCGTACCAAGGCGGGCCCGGCTTTACCACGCCGCCGGGAGCCGGTGGTAGCATCGACGCCGATGCCGTTGTACGTGCGCACGTTGCTGGTCACCGGGCCTGCCGACGAGGTCGAGGCGCTCGCGGCGCTGCACCGGGAGCACCTCGCCGGGCTGAAGCGCGAGGGCCGGCTCCACGCGGCCGGCGAGCTGGGCGGCGGCGGGGGGTACCTCGAGATCTTCGAGGCCGCCGACCGGCTGGAGGCCGAGCGGATCGCGCGCGCGAGCCCGCTCGTCGAGCGCGGGCTCGGCAGTTGGATGCTCCGCGAGTGGACGCCTTTCGAGCCCTGAAACGCGCCAGGCGGCGGCGGGTGCCGAAATTTGACAGTGGCAGCGCGCGCGGTCAGGCTGCATGCATATAAGCGTTCCGCTTCTTCTTGGGCACGTCCAGGAGCATCCGCCATCAACATCAAGACCACAGACCGCCTGATCGCCCTGCTGCTCGCCGTTCCCGGAGCCGTCGTCTGCACCGTCGCGGCCACACGGTTCCTGCTGATGATGCAGGCCAACGGGCTGGTGGGGCGCGAGTACCCGTTCCATCGCGAGCACTACCAGGCCGTCGGCAGCGCCTACAGCCAGGCCTTCGCGCTGGGCTTCTTCTTCTGCCTGTGCATGGTCGCGATCACGCTGGCCGTGGGAAGCTGGCTCGAGCAGCGGAAACGGCCGGCCGTGCCGGCCACCGAGCCCGCGCGCGCGCCGGGGCAGAGACCGCTGGAGCAGGAGAGCTAGATCAGCCCCGCCCCCATCGCCAGGGACACCAGCACCAGCATCGCGCCGACGACCCGGTGCAGCAGCGGCAGCGTCATCTTGCCCAGCAGTCGTACGCCCAGGAACGCGCCCAAGAACGCGCAGGCCGTGGCCAGCAGCACCAGCGGGTAGCCGTCCTGCCGCCCCAGCGCGCCGAAGTGCGCGCCCAGGAACGCGGCGCCGTAGACGGCGAGTCGCGAGAGGTCGACCAGCACCGCGCAGGCCACGCCCGTGCCGACGAAGCCCTCCTTGGACAGCCCGGCCTTGATCAGGAACGCCGAGCGCAGGGCGCCCTGGTGGCCCGACAGGCCGCCGAAGAACCCCGACACCGCGCCGCCGAGGGGGATCAAGCGCCGGTCGAAGGCCAGCCGTCCCGACGCCGGCAACAGGTCGGCGACGGCGAAGACCAGGATCACCGCCGCGATGACCAGCTTGATCGGGGTCACGCTGCACGTGCGGTCGAGCAGCGTGTACTCGGCGATCACCGGCAGCCGCGTCAACCGCGACAGCAGCCACGCCCCCGCCAGCGACAGCAGCACCGCCGGGCCGCCGAAGCGCAGCACCACGCCGAGCACCGCGTGCCGGCCGATCAGCGTCAGCTTGAACAGGTTGTTCAGCAGGTGCACCACCGCCGTGGCCGAGACGGCGATCTCCAGCGGGAACACCAGCGCGAACGCCGGCAGCAGCAGCGTGCCCAGGCCGAAGCCGGAGAACAGCGTCAGTCCCGAGGCGATCAGCGCCACGAGCGCAACGACGAGGTAGGCCATCGCGGCAAGCTAGCACAGCGCCCGGCGCGCGTTCCGCGATCAGCGGGCCAGCAGCTCGCCGATCGCGCGCGCCAGCAGGCGCCCCAGCCGCGCCGCCGCGCCGCGCCGCTCGAACAGCCCCTGGTTCAGCTCCAGCTCCAGGCAGGGCAGCCCGTGGTGCAGCCCGTGGCGCTCGGCCGCGTACATCAAGCCCGCGATCCCCGAGTAGGGCTGGTTGTAACGCACCGTCAGACCCAGCTCCGCGCAGCGTCGCCCCAGCCGCAGCGCCTGCGTGGTGTGATCCCGGTACAGCACGCCCAGGTCGAAGTCGCGCCGCTCACCGTCCAGCAGCGGCGTGAAGGTGTGCACCGCCAGCACCAGCGGGCGCACGCCGCGCACCACGCGCCGCAGGATCAGCCGGTCCACCTCGGCGTGGTACGGCGCGTGAACGGCCAGGATCCGTCGCTCGATCTCGCGCACGCCGAGCCGCGCGTTCCAGGGCAGCCGCAGCCCCTCGGCCACCGGGCGGATCAGGGTCGGGTCGTCGACCTTGCGGTTGAGGTCGATGTACAGGCGCGACCAGCGGCCGCCGATCGCGCCGGCCCCCAGCCGTCGCGACAGCTCGCGCGTCAGCTCCCAGCCGCCGATGTCCCAGCCCCAGTGCGAACGCAGCAGCTTGCCCAGCGCCGCCGAGCGCGGAGCCGTCACCGGCAACCGGCGGCTGGCGTGCTCGCAGGTCAGCACCAGCGGCGACAGCGAGCCCTTCGCCAGGACCTGGAACGGCGGGACGGTTGCGGGCATCGACGATCCTCGCGCGGCTGGCACCGCGCCGACCGGGTGATAATCTCCTAGCTACGGCGGGTCGCCGGCCCCCGTCCGCGCGTCAACATTCCATTCGCGGGTCGGGCACGTCAAGCGGCAAGCCCGGCCGCCCGGTCGGTTTCCGGAGGATGCGATGAGACTGCGCCTGCTTGCACTGCTGGTCGTCATGCTGAGCCTCGGGTTCATGCTGGGCGTGATCGCATCGCCCGGGCGCTGGCTCGCACGCTCGCCGAACGTCGCCGCGCCGGCGTTGCCCGTCGCGGCCACGCCGGCGGCCTTCGTGCAGACCGGGCGACAGCCCGTGCCCCCGGGGCTGGAGCCCGACGAGGAGCGTACGATCGAGGTGTTCCGCAGCGCGTCGCGCTCGGTGGTGTTCATCCACAGTCGCGCCCGCGGCCGGGACCTGTTCCTGCGCCCGGCGCAGGTCGACCGCGGCTCCGGCAGCGGGTTCGTGTGGGACGATCAGGGCCACATCGTGACCAACTTCCACGTCGTCCAGGGCGCCAACGAGTTCCTGGTCACGCTGGCCGACCAGTCGGAGTGGGAAGGCCGGCTGGTCGGGGTGGCCGACGACAAGGACCTCGCCGTGCTGCGCATCGACGCGCCGCGCGACAAGCTGGTACCGCTGTTCCGCGGGCGCTCCGACGGTCTGGTGGTGGGGCAGAAGGTGCTGGCGATCGGCAACCCGTTCGGGCTCGACCAGTCGCTGACGGTCGGCGTGCTCAGCGCGCTCGGCCGCGAGCTGGAGTCCCCCGGCGGTCGCGTGATCCGCGACGTGATCCAGACCGACGCCGCGATCAACCCCGGCAACTCGGGCGGCCCGCTGCTCGACTCCTCGGGCCGGCTGATCGGCGTCAACACCGCGATCTACAGCCCCAGCGGAGCGTCGGCCGGGATCGGCTTCGCGGTGCCGGTGGACATCGTCAGCCGCCTGGTCCCGCAGCTGATCCGGCACGGCCGGCCGATCATGCCCGGGATCGGGGTCGCGATCCTCAACGACTCGATCACCCGCAACTACGGCATCAAGGGCGTCGTGATCAGCTCGGTGGTCGCGGGCAGCCCCGCGGAGCGCGCCGGTCTCGAGGGACTGCGGCGCGACCGCCGCGGGCGGTTGCTGCTGGGCGACCTGATCGTCGCCGTGAACGGCAAGCCCGTACTGAACTCGAGCGACCTCCAGGACCACTTCGAGGCGCTCGGCATCGGAGCGCGCGCCACCCTGACCGTGGAGCGCGACCGCCAGCGTCGCGAGGTGGAAGTGAACCTGGTTCAGATCCAGTAATCCTCGCGTCTTTGCAGTCTTTCCGGGTTTGCCTTCGAACCCCGACCGCGACGCTTGCCCGAACAACCCCCAAACCCTAGATTCGACCAAAACCGACTGGGAGATGGGGTTTAATTAATGAAAGAGTCACCGACGAGCCGCGTCTCGCACGCGACCGATCCCGGGGCTGCGGTTCCCGACGGTCCGTCGCGACTGCTCGTGCTGGGGCACGACGACGCGGAGCGTGACGCGCTGTTCGCGCTGCTGGGAGAGCAGGGCTACCACGTCGCGTCCGCGGGCGATGTCGACGACGGACTGCGCATGACGCGCGATTTCCGGCCCGAGCTCGTGGTCTGCGAGTGGCAGCGCCGGCGGCTGGACGGGCCGGCCTACTGCCGCAGCGTCAAGAGCGACCCCGCCCTCCGGGCCACCCACATCACGATGCTGTGCGCCAACGAGGACGCGAGCTCGCGCGTCGAAGGGCTCGACGCGGGCGCCGACGACGTGCTGGTGCGGCCGTTCGAGCCCGACGAGCTGAGCGCGCGGGTGCGGGCGGGTCTCCGGGTGCGCAGGCAGCTCCGCGAGCTGTGCGTGGACCAGCACCGCACGGCGTTGATCGAGCTTGCCGCCACGCTGGGCCACGAGATCAACAACCCGCTCACCGCGCTGTTCGGCCACATGGAGCTGGTGCTGCACTACCTCGAGCAGGGGGACAGCTACCGCATGCAGCACCACATCCGCGAGGCCGGCAACGTCGCCGCCCGCATCGGCAAGGTCGCGCAGCGGCTGACCGAGATGGTCGAGCCGCGGACCACGACGTATCTCGGCCACCTGCGCATGCTCGACCTGTAGCTGGTGCGCCCCGGGCCGCGTGTCCTACCATGGACGCGCACGGCCGCGGCGGTCCCCGAGCGGGTCGCGGGCCCGCGCGGCCGGGGAGGAGCGCAACCATGCGGATGGCGCACACGATGATCCGCGTCAAGGACCTCGACGCGACGCTCGACTTCTACTCGAACTTCATCGGTCTCAAGGAGACCCGGCGCAAGAAGATCGGCGACGAGGCGCTGTTGGTGTGGCTCGACGACGCCGCGGGCGACTATGCGCTGGAGCTGACCTACAACTTCGACAAGGGCGACTACCAGCTCGGCGACCAGTTCGGCCACCTGGCCTTCTTCACCGACGACCTCGAACGGGTGGTCGGCGAGGTCGAGCGGCGCGGCTGGTGGTACCGGCGCTCGCGGCCCGAGCTGGACTCGCGGTACATCTTCGTCAAGGACCCTAACGGCTACGACGTGGAGATCCTCGAGCGCAAGTGACGGGTCAGGATCCTGCCCCCTCGCTCAGCTTCCTGAAGCGCGGATCGTCGCGCAGCGTCGCCAGGTCGGGATCGGTGTCGATCCCCGACGCGTCGAACCCCAGCTCGATCGCCCGGGCCAGACAGGCCAGCGCGCGATCGCGGTCGCCCGCCAGCGCGTGGTAGCAGGCCAGGTTGTACTGGCCCTCGGGATGCTCGGTCATCCCTTCGACCCGCTCGAGCAAGGCCGGCGCCTCCCGCACCCGCCCCGCCCTGGCGAGCGACAGCAGCTGCAACGCGCAGGCGTACTGGGACTCGCTCAGCTCGCAGCCCCGCCGGTAGGCCGCGATCGACTCCTCGCTCCGGCCGCTCGCCAGCAGCGCGTTGCCGAGCACCAGGTGGTGCCGCCAGTGCGACGGCGCCAGCGCCACGGCCTGCCGGGCGTGGGTCAGCGCCTCCTCGTGTTGCCCGCGCCGCCGCAGCGCGATGCTGACCAGCGACAGGGTCCACGAGTTCGTCGGATCGAGCCGCAACGATTCCACCAGGTCGGCCAGCGCGCCGTCGTGGTCGCCCACGCTGTCCCGCACCACCGACCGCCAGCGCGTGAACCAGGCCCGCGCCGTCGGGGTCAGGTCGGCCCGCGCCAGCAGCTCGCCGTAGCGGGCCAGGCTCGTCTCCGCGTCCCCGCGGCGGTTGAGCAGGTACGCGCTCCAGAACGCGCTGTAGGGGTTTCCCGGCGCCACCCGCGAGAGCGTGTCGAGGGTGCGCTCCATGCGCTCCAGGTTTTGCGGCGAGGGGTCGGCGTCCCACTTCAGCACGCTCGCCTGCGCCAGGTGCGCCCAGGCGTCGGGCTCGTCGGGAAACCGCAGCACCAGCCGCTCGGCCGCCGCGAGGTGCCCGTCCAATTCGCCGCGCCGCAGCGCGGCGATCGCCTCCACGGCCTCCGCGGAGGCCGCCATCTCCGGGCCGCCGGTCAGGTTGCCGATCCAGTCGTAGACCCGCGGCAGCTCGACGTCGAGCCGGCCGGCGATCTCCGCCGTGGCCCACGAGACCATCTCGCCGAGCTGGCCCTCGTCCGCCCGGCGTTGCGCGCCCCACAGCAGACGCCGGTCGGCGGTATCGACGAGGTTCAGGCTGGCGCGCAGCGCGGGCCCGTCCCGCGTCAGCGTGCCCGTGAGCAACAGCCCCGCGCCGAGACGGCGCGCCGACGCGGTCAGGTCGAGCGTTCCCGACGCCTTTAGCTCGCCGGCCCCCGGTACCGGAAGGACCCGCAGCGCCGGCGCCTGGGCCAGGTTGATCGCCAGCGCCTCGGCCAGCACGCGCCCGATCAACCGGTCGTCGCCGTCGTCGCCCGGCGCGTCGAGCGGAAACACCAGCACCGTCCGCTCCGCGTCGCCGCCGCCCGAGAAGGGTTGCCACAGCAGCAGCAGCGCCGCCGCGGCCAGGACGGCGACGGCGCCGGCCAGCGCGATCCCGATCCGCAGGTGGCGCCGGCCGGGGCCCCGCAGCCCCCGCTCGAGGTCCTGGTACGACGGCGACGAGCCGGTCTCGAGCTGGCGGCCGAGGTGCTTCAGGTCGACCGCCAGGTCCTCCATGGTCTGGTAGCGGTCGCTGGGCCGGCGCGACATCGACTTGAGGATGATCCGCTCCAGCTCCACCGGCAGCCCCGGCGCCAGCCGGTGCGGGGCCGCCGGCCGCGCCGCGCAGATCTGCTCGGCCAGCTCGGCGTGCGAGCCGACGAACGGCCGCCGCCCGGTCGCCATCTCGTACAGCACCACGCCCAGCGAGAACACGTCGGAGCGCGCGTCGAGCTTCTGTCCCAGCAGCTGCTCGGGGCTCATGTAGGGCAACGATCCCGCGACGGCGTGCCTGCCGGAGCCCGACGCCTCCGACGCGTCGAGGACGCTCTGCGTCTCGTCGATCGAGTCGATCGTGGACGCGCGCTCCTCGCTCAGCACCGCCAGACCGAAGTCGGCCAGCTTCACCTCGCCGTCGGTGGTGAGCAGGATGTTCCCGGGCTTGAGATCGCGGTGGACCAGCGAGCGGCGATGCGTTTCCGACAGCGCCCGCGCGACCTGGAGCCCGATCTGCGCCGCGCGCTCCGGCGGCAGCGCGCGGCCCAGCAGCTGCCCGTCGAGCGAGCCGCCCTCGACGTGCTCCATGACGATGAAGTCGAGGTTGCCCTCGCTGCCCAGCTCGTACACACGGGCCACGTGGGGATGGGTGATGGTCGAGGCACGACGTGCCTCGTCGAGGAACTGCTGGCGTCGCTGCGGGTCGAGCAGGCGTTCGGGCGGCAGCACCTTGATCGCCACCGTCCGGCCGAGCACCGAGTCGCGGGCCTTCCACACGACCCCCATGCCGCCGGCCCCGATCCGCTCGATCAGCCGATAGTGGGTCAGCCGGTCGCCTGCTCCCAGAGGTGCGCCGTCCGCCATGGGTCGCCTCGCCTGGGGCATGGTAGACGACCGCGAGCCGCGGTGGCCACGCGGTTTCGGCAGGTGGCGTTCGCGCCGCATCCTGGCCTAGACTGCCGGCGTGCCGAGCAAGCCGCAGAAGGAACTAGAGACCTTCCCCAACCCCGAGCCCGGGCGCGACTACGAGATCCGTTTCGAGTGTCCCGAGTTCACCTGCCTCTGCCCGCGCACCGGCCAGCCGGACTTCGCCACGTTCCGGATCCGCTACGTGCCGGACCGCAGCTGCGTCGAGCTGAAGTCGCTCAAGCTCTACCTGTGGTCGTTCCGCGACGAGGGGCACTTCCACGAGGCGGTGACCAACCGCATCCTCGACGACCTCGTCGCTGCGACCCGCCCGCGCCGCATGACGATCGAGGGCGACTTCAACGTTCGCGGCGGCATCCACACCGTGGTGCGGGTCGAGTACCACGGCGCGAAGTCGTGACGGGGCGGCCGGCTTGCTAGTCCGGTCCGGGGACGAGCCCTCGCAGCACCCGCTCGTAAGCGTCGAACGCCTCGTCGCCGAACAGGCAGAACAGCACGCGCTCGGGAAGCGGCTCGCGCTCGAGGTGCTCGCGCGCCGCGGCGAGCAGCACCCCGGCGGCGCGCTCCAGCGGGTAGCCGAAGATCCCGGTCGAGATCGACGGCAGCGCCACCGAGCGCAGCCCGGCCTCCCGCGCCCGCCGCAGCGACTCGCGGCAGGCCGAGCGCAGCAGGCGGTCACTCTCCTCGGGGGACTGGCGGCCCCACACCGGTCCCACGGCGTGGATCACGTGGCGCGCCGGGAGCCGCCCGCCCCCGGTCAGCACGGCCCCGCCCACCGGGCAGTGGCCGATCCGGTCGCACTCCTGCTGGATCTCCGGGCCGCCCCTGCGCAGGATCGCGCCGGCCACGCCGCCCCCGAGCTTCAGCGCCGAGTTGGCCGGATTCACGATCGCGTCGACGGCGAGCGCGGTGATGTCGCCCTCGACCAGCTCCAGTCTTCCGGACATGGCGCTTCCCCCGCCACGGCAACCCGTCCGCGCCCGGGCGGATGGGCATCCGGGGGCCGGGGGCTCATATTAATCCCTTTGGCGCCGCTGGCTCCCGATGCTATATTCGGAGAGCTCAACGGCATGGGTTTTACAACTTACTGAAATAAGGAGGCTTCCGCATCGAAGAGAAGGTTCGTGTCAACGAGGACATCCGACTGAGCCCCGTGCGCCTGATCGGCGTCGACGGCGAACAGGTCGGGATCGTTCCCCTGGACGAAGCCCGACGTCACGCGCGGGAGGCCGGACTCGACATGGTCGAGGTGGCCCCCGACGCCCGGCCGATCGTGGTCCGCATCATGGACTGGGGCAAGCACCGCTTCGAGCTCGCCAAAAAGGCCCGCGAGGCGCGCAAGAAAGAAACGCGCATCGTGGTCAAGCAGGTCAAGCTGCGACCCAACATCGACCAGCACGATCTCGAGACCAAGCTCGGTCACGCGCGTCGTTTCCTCGACGCCGGCGACAAGGTCAAGGTCACCATCATGTTCCGCGGGCGCGACATGCGCCGGCCCGAGAACGGCCGCAAGCTGCTGCAGCGGGTGATCGACATGATGGAGGAGATCGCGGTCGTGGAGTCGGCACCCGGCCCGATCATCAACCGGGACATGAGCATGGTCCTGGCGCCGCGCCGCAAACCGGCCGTGTCTTAGCGTAATTCAAGGAAAACCGCGCTGGTCGGGGACGCTCCGGGGGACGGATCGCGCCCCAGGGGTGAAGTGTGCCCGCCACCGGCCCCCCGACCGGCCCCCCCGGGTATCATGGGGCTGCTCGGAATCTCCTCTGTTCCACAGTGGTTCACACGAGCACTACGGAGGATGATCGTGGCTCCGACCCATAGCTCCAGCAAGGTCCCCCAGCGAGGTCTCGAACGGGTGCGGGACCAGATCCTGACCGCGCTCCATTTCGGCCGGCTCCGGCCGGGCGACCGGGCCCCCTCGGTCCGGCGGCTGGCCGATCTGACCGGGATGAACCGCAAGACGGTCCACCGGGCCTACCGGCGGCTGGCCCGCGAGGGGCTGCTGGACCTGCGGCCCGGCAGCGGCACCTACATCTCGGAGAAGAACGGGCGCGCGTCGGGAGACCCCTCGACCAACGACCTGATGGCGGCGATCAACCGCTGCCGCGCGGAGGCCGCGCGGCTCGGCGTGCCGCCACGCGTGTTCTCGGACTTCCTGCTCAACTTCATGGGCACCGGTCTGAGGGGCGCGCCGCTGTCCGTGGTCGAGTGCAATCGGGAACAGCTCGGGTTGATCTGCCAGGACCTGCAGGTCGGTCTCGGGGTCCAGCCCCAGCCGGTCTCGCTGTCCGAGCTGACCCTGCGGCGCGGACGCGCGCTCGGGGACAGCCTGGGCGTGATCACCACCGACTGCCACTGGTCCGAGGTCTCGTCGCTGCTGTCGGCCGAGGGCGCGCCGATGTACCGGATCGCGCTCGACCCCGGGTTCCCGCAGCTCGTGGCGCAGCACGCCCGTCACGGTCGCGTGCTGATGATCGTCAGCGACCCCGGTTTCGCGCCGGTGTTCCAGCGCCTGCTGCGGCAGCTCGCCGTCGCCGACGAGCACCTGCGGCGCGTGACGTTCGTCGAGCCCGCCGAGGCCCGGCCCGCACTGGCGCAGCTCGAGCCGGGGGCGGCGGTGCACGTTTCGCCGCTGGTCGAGGAGCCGTTGTCGCGACTGCTGCCCGAGCATTGCCGCCCGATCCAGGCCCGCTGGCACGTCGCCGCGGGTTCGATGGACCGTTTGCGGGCGCGGCTGTCGCTCGACCTCGCGCTGCGACGGCGCCGGATCGCCTGACCGCGCGGCCGGCTCAGGCGGCCGGCTTGCCGTACTTGAGGCGCACCAGGCGCGCCGGTCCGGGACCGAGCAAGACGACGAACAGGTCGTCGTACTGGTTCTCGGCGATCGACGGCGCCGGACCGGCGCCGAGTGCCTCGATCAGCGCCGGCACGGTGTTGCTGTGCCCGGCCACGACGACCAGCCGGCCCGGGAACTCGGAGCGGATCAGCTCGGCCAGCTCGCGCGACGACCGTTCGACGTCCTCGATCTCGAACACCCGCACCGCGAGGCCCAGCCGTGCGCCGAGCGGCTCCAGGGTGTCGCGGGTGCGGCGGTACTGCGAGCAGAACAGCGCCGCGGGTCCGGCCGCCTCCAGCACGTGGGCCAGCGCCCGGGCGCGCTCGAGGCCGGCCGGGCTGAGCGCGGGGTCGTTGCCCTCGAGCAGCTTCTCGGCGTGGCGGACCATCACCACGGTGGTGGTCGCGGGCTCCGGGGGCGCGGCCGGGCGGGCGCCCGCGCAGGCCGCCAGCGCGACGCACAGCAGCAGCAACGCGGTGGCTCGCCGGCACGCCATCAGAACACCCACAGCGTCAGCGCCAGCCCCAGCATGAACACCGCCAGCGCGTACTTCACCGCGGTGCCGATCACGAAGCCCAGCAGCGACCCGACGCCGATGCGCGCGGCGCGGCGGAAGTCCGGCTCGCGCAGGTATTCCGCCAGCAGCGCGCCCGCCAGCGGACCGACCACCAGGCCGACAAAGCCGAACGGGATCACCATCACCAGGCCGGCCACGGCGCCGACGATGCCCCACACCGAGGCGCCGAAGCGCCGCGCTCCGGTCACGCTCGACACGTAATCCACGATACTGATCACGAGCGTCAGCACCCCCAGCACCAGCAGGCCGAGACCGCCGATGCGCTCGAAGCCGTCGGCCCAGGCGATCGACACCAGTCCGGCGAAGATCAGCGGCGCGCCCGGGAGCACCGGCAACAGCAGGCCGATCACCCCGGCCAGGATCAGCACCAGCCCCAGCGCGTACAGCGCGATCGTCATGCGCCCGCCGGCGCCGGGCGGCCGAGCAGCCGCGCCAGCACGTCGATGCCGCGGCGTACCACGTCGGGCTCGGCGGAGGTGAAGCAGACCCGCACCGAGGTCGGGTACGACCCGAAGCTCGGCCCCGGCGCCAGGAACAGCCCGCGGTCGACGCAGTCCTCGAGGAACCCGCCCAGCCCGCGCTCGTCGAGCCGCTCGGCGACGTCCAGGAACAGGAACGTGCTGCCCTCCGGGGGCGGAACGCCCAGCCGCGCCGCCGCGTCGCGGCCGAGCCGCTCGTACTCGCGCCGCGCGCGGGCGACCCACGCGTTGCCCGGCGCCCCGAGCACGCGCAGCGCCGCGAGCTGCGAGGCGGTCGGGGTCGAGTACCAGCTGTGCGTGCTGACCTTGAGCAGCTCGCCCATCACCTCGTCGGGCCCGACGACGTAGCCGCAGCGGTTGCCCGCCATGCCGTAGGCCTTCGAGAACGAGTGCGCGGAGAACACGCACTCCGGCGCCAGCGAGCGGCAGTAGGCGTGCTCGCCCCGGTAGACGTAGTCCTCGTAGACCTCGTCCGACAGCACCCACAGCCGCTCCGATCGCGCCCACCCCACCAGCGCCTCGAGCCAGGAACGGGGGATCACGCGGCCGGTCGGGTTGTTCGGGGTGCTGATGTACAGCGCCGCGGTGCGCGGGGTCAGCCGCTCGCGCACCAGCGTCACGGCGGTCTCGGGCGAATCGGCCACGCCGAGGAACGGCACCTCCACCGGCGTGCCGCGGAACGACCGGACGATGCCGCTGATCAACGGCCAGTACGGCGCCAGGATCAGCACCTCGTCGCCGGGGGCGATCACCGCGCCGACCGCGGCGCCCAGCGCCCCCGTCGCGCCCGCGGCGACGAGCACGTTGCGGCGTTCGGTGGTCACGGCGGTGCGCGCCTCGGCGCGCGCGGCGATCGCGTCGAGCAGCGGCGCGAGACCCTGCGGCGGCGCGTAACGATGCATCCCCGGGTGCTCGGCGACCGTCAGGTCCTCCATCCGGCAGCCCTCCGCGGGCTCCATCCAGGTGTCGCCGACGTGCAGCGGGTAGACCTCGCCGTGATGCGTGGCCAGCCGGTGGGCCAGCCGCGAGAAGGCCGAGCCGCGAATGCGACCGACCGTCGGAACGACTTCCGGGAAGCGGGGCATCGCGGCCTAATGTACCGTGGCCGGGCGCCGCATCCAAGCGCCGCTATAATGCCGCGCGCCGGACGGGCCGATGCGGGTTTTCGAAACGACGAGGTCGGGGTGGACGACAAGACGCTGGACGTGGTGGGAATCGGCAACGCGATCGTCGACGTGCTCCTGAACGTCGAGGACGCGTTCCTCGAGCGGCAGGGGATGGCCAAGGGCGCGATGACGCTGATCGACGCGCAGCGGGCCGAGCTGCTGTACGGACTGATGGACGCCGGGGTCGAGTGCTCGGGCGGGTCGGCGGCCAACACGATGGTCGGGCTGGCCTCGCTGGGCGCCCGCGCCGGTTACATCGGCAAGGTCAAGCGCGACGGGCTCGGCGAAGTCTTCACGCGAGACATCCGCGCGGCCGGCGTGGCGTTCGACACGCCCGATGCGCCGGACGGCGAAGGCACCGGCCGCTGCCTGATCTTCGTGACGCCCGACGGGGAGCGCACGCTGAACACGTTTCTCGGGGCCAGCGCGCAGCTCGGGCCGGAGGACGTGAACGAGGCGACCGTCCGCCGCGCCCGCTACACCTATCTCGAAGGTTACCTGTGGGATCCGGCGCCGGCCAAGCAGGCCTTCGTGCGGGCGGCGGAGATCGCGCACCGCGCCGGCGGCAAGGTGGCGTTGAGCCTGTCCGACTCGTTCTGCGTCGAGCGCCACCGCGACTCGTTCCTGGAGCTGGTCGGCGGGCACGTCGACCTGCTGTTCGGCAACGAGGACGAGATCTTGTCGCTGTACCGTACCGAGAGCTTCGACGAGGCGATCCGACAGCTGCGCGAGCACTGCGACTCCGCCGCGGTGACGCGCGGGTCCAAGGGCTCGGTGGTGCTGACGCAGGACCGCGCGTTCGAGGTCCCGGCCGAGCCCGTCGACCAGGTCGTCGACACCACGGGCGCCGGCGACCTCTACGCCGCCGGCTTCCTGTACGGCCTGGCCCGCGGGTACGATCCGGCGACCTGCGCCCGGATCGGCGGCATCGCGGCGGGTGAGATCATCGGTCACATGGGGGCCCGGCCGCGGCGATCGCTGGCCGGGCTGGTCGAGCGGCGCGGCGGACTTCCGGCCGCCCGGGGAGGGAGTCGATGAGCGCGAGAATCCGTCGGGTCCTGATCATCGTGCCGGCGCTGGCGCTGCTGGCCTCGTGCGCCGGGCAGGACACGCTCCCCGAGGTCAGCCCCGAGTACCTCGCCGAGATCGAGCAATGGCGCGCCGAGCGCAACGAGCGCCTGCGTCAGCAAGACAGCTGGCTGACGCTGGTCGGCCTGTACTGGCTCGAGCCCGGCGAGAACCGGTTCGGCAGCGACCCGTCGCTGGAGATCGTGTTCGAGGAGGGCGGCGCCCCGGCCCGCGGCGGATCGTTGTTCCTCGAGGGCGAGCAGGTGCGCGTCGTCGCGGCGGCCGGCTCCGGCCTGACGCTCGGAGGCGAGCCGGTCGGCGAGCGGGTGCTCGCGCCGGATGCCTCCGGCCAACCCGACATCCTGGAGCTCGGCGACCTGCGGTTCCACATCATCCGCCGCGAGGACAAGTTCGGGGTCCGGGTCAAGAACCCCGAGAGCGAGCTGCTGCGCAACTTCACCGGGCTGGAATTCTACCCGGTGGACGGGCGCTACCGCATCGAGGGCCGGTTCGTGCCGTACGAGGAGCCGCAGGAGCTTCCGATCGCCACCGTGCTGGGGGGCAGCGTGCCGATGAAGGTCCCCGGGCGGGTCGAGCTGGATGTCGGCGGCACGACGGTCAGCCTCGAGCCGGTGCTGTCGGGCCAGCAGTACTGGTTCCTGTTCCGCGACGCGACCAGCGGCAAGGAGACCTACGGCGCCGGGCGCTACCTCTACGCCGACCCGGCCGAGGACGGCAAGCTGGTCGTCGACTTCAACCTGGCCTACAACCCGCCGTGCGTGTTCACGCCCTACGCCACGTGCCCGCTGCCGCCGCGGCAGAACTGGCTCGAGGTGCCGATCGAGGCCGGCGAGAAGATGTACGGGGCCGAGGCGCACTGAGTGGTCAGACGTCCTCCAGCGGCGCCTGCTTGACGATCCCGTAGGGCGTCACCCGCGCGACCTGCCGCGCGGTCTCGCGGCGGATCCGGCGGTTGGCCGCGATGTCCTCGGCGCGGACGTAGCCGCGCTCGTGCCACAGGTGCACGACGATCGCGCGGTGGCGGATCTGCTTGGCGCGGATGCCGGCGTTCATCAAGCGCTCGCCCAGCTCGCGGTCCTCGCCGCCGTACCTCATCCGCTCGTCGAACCCGTTGACGCCGACGATGTCGTCACGCCAGCCGGACGCGTTGTGGCCGTTCCAGGTCGCCTTGGTCGACGTCGTCGCGTCGAGCGCCCGTGCCAGCCGTGGGCCGGCGTGCAGCCTGATGTTCTTGATCGACCAGGACAGCCCCTGGCGGCGCAGGTACCCGAGGTCTGTGGCCTGGTTGGAGAGGATATCGGCGACCGTGATCGACTCGCTGACCTCGCGCGAGAGCTTGAAGTAACCGCCCGAGAGAAACCACCCGCGCTCGGCCAGCCGCGCATGGGTGGACAGGAAATCCGACCGCGGGATGCAGTCCCCGTCGGAGAACACCAGGTAGCCGGCGTCGGTGGCCTGGATCGCCTTGTTCAGGATCGCGCACTTGCGGAAGCCGCGGTCCTCGTGCCAGACGTGCTCGATCGCCAGCCCGAGCTGCGACCGCGCGCGATCGAGCAGCTCCCGGGTCTCGGGGCCGGAGCCGTCGTCGGCCACCACGATGTCGAATTCGCGGTGGTCCTGGGTCCGGTAGCCGTGGAGGACCTTCTCCAGCAACGCGGGCGAGTTGTAGGTGCTCAGAATGACGGAGATGCGCATCGGGCGGTTCCGTTCCGGCGGGCACTCTCGCCGCCGGCCCATTCTATGTCACGCGCGGCAGTTTTCGGCCGCGCGTGGGCTATCATCTTAACTCGTGGAACGCCCGGCACCTCCTCCTCGGTCCGTCGCAGGCCCGCGAAAACCCACGCGCCGGCTCGCGCCCGGTGCCGTGTTCCACCACGGCGGACCGCATCCCGGCTTGACGCCGCCGCCGCCGCGTCCGTTGCTGGGCCGGCTGGCCGCGTTCGCGCTGCGCGCGTTCGCGCGGCTGCCGTTGTCGATGATCCGGGCGGCGGGCGGAGCGATCGGCGCGCTGGCCGCGCGGCTGCCGGTGCGCGAGCGGCGGGTCACCGACGTCAATCTGGAGCTCGCGTTTCCGGAGCTGAGCGCCGCCGCGCGGGCCCGGCTGGCGCGACGCAGCCTCGCGCACACCGGGCGGACCTTCGCGGAGTTCAGCGCGATCTGGAGCTGGAGCGCGGAGAAGCTGGAGCGGTTCATCCCGGAGGTCGAGGGCGGCGAGCTGCTGGAGCGGGCGATGCGGGACGGCCGCGGGGTGATCCTGGCGCTGCCGCATCTCGGCGCCTGGGAGCTGTTCGGTCCGTGGTGCTCGACGCGCTGGCCGATGATCGCGCTCTACCGCCCGCCGCGGATGCGCGAGATGGAGGCCTTGATCCGCGCCGCACGCGCGCGCTACGGGTGCCGGCTGGTGTCGCCCGGATCCGGCGCCGTGCGCTCGCTGCTGCGGGCGCTGGCGCGCGGTGAGCTGGTGGCGATCCTGCCCGACCAGGACGCGGGGGAGGGCTCGGGGATCTTCGTGCCTTACTTCGGCGAGCAGGCCAACACGATGATCCTGCTGCCGCGGCTGGCCGCGCGGACGCGCGCCACGGTGCTGCTGGGCTACGCCGAGCGGCTGCCGCGGGGCCGGGGCTGGCGGATCCGCATCGTTCCGGCCTCCGACGCGATCTACGACGACGACCTGAAGCGGGCGGCGTCGGCGATGAACGACGACGTGGAACGCTGCGTGCGCGCGCTGCCGGAGCAGTACCTGTGGAGCTACAAGCGGTTCCGCATCCGCCCCCCGGGGTCGCCGAACCCCTACCGCTGAGGGGGCGCGAACGCGGGCGCTACTGCGCCGCGAGCTCCTCGTCGATCAGCTGCTTGAAGTCCTCGAACGGCTTGGCCCCCGACAGGAACCGCCCGTTGACGAAGAATCCCGGCGGGGCGCGGACACCGACGCGGGCCGCGTCCCGCACGTCGCCGTCGACGCGCCGCTTGACCGCCTCGGACAGGAAGTCCTGCTTGAAGCGCTCCACGTCCAGCCAGAGCTGCGCCGCGTACTCGTTGTACTTTTCGACCGTCAGCTCGCGCTGATTGCCGAAGATCAGGTCGTGCATCTCCCAGAAGCGGCCCTGGCGGTGCGCCGCCTCGGCGGCGGCGTGGGCCGCGGGCGCCTTGGCGTGCATCCGCAGCGGCATGTGCTTCCAGACGATCCGCACCTGGGAGCCGTACTCGCTGACGATGCGGTCGAGGGTCGGACCGACCCTCGCGCAGTACGGTCACTGGAAGTCGGAAAACTCGACGATCTCGACCTTGGCGGTCAGCGGCCCGCGCGCCGGCGCGCCGTCCGTGGGGACGTCGTAACGCTTGTCGGGGTCCGGCCCGCGGCGGGCCGGGGCGGGCTTGTCGGCGCCGCCGGCGGCGATCGCCTCCCGGGCCTCGGCGAGACCGGCCTCGACCGCCGCGAGCCGCTCGTTGGTCGTCTCCAGCGAGGACTTGACCATCCAGCTCCCGGCCAGTATCGAGTCGCCGAGCACCAGCGTTCCGGAGTTTCCCTGCATGTCGTTGTGGTTCCGCGAGTTGTTCTGGCGACGCCGGAGCATAGCCCGAACCGCAACGGGAGACAAGTCCGCCGGGGGTCTATAGTGTCCTGCGGAAGGTCCCCCCGTGAACGTTCTGCTCATCTCGACCTACGAGCTCGGACGCCAGCCGTTCGGCCTGGCCTCGCCGGCGGCGTGGCTGCGTCGCGAGGGCTGCTCGGTGCGCTGCCTCGACCTGTCGGTCGAGACGCTGCCCGAGCCGGCGGTGGCCGGGGCCGACCTGATCGCGTTCCACGTGCCGATGCACACGGCCACACGGCTCGCCGTCCGCGCCGTGGCGCGGGTGCGGGAGCTCAACCCGCGGGCCCAGCTCTGCTTCTACGGGCTCTACGCGCCGCTCAACGAGGACCTGCTGCGCCGTCTCGGCGCGGCCACGATCCTCGGCGGGGAATTCGAGCAGGGGCTGGCATCCCTGGCGCGGCGCCTGGCCACGGGTGCGCCCGGCGCGGCGGAGACGGGTCAGGCCGAGCCGCGGGTCTCGCTGGCCCGCCAGCAGTTCCTGGTCCCCGAGCGCGACGGGCTGCCCGCGCTCGACCGCTACGCGCGGCTGCACGTGACCGCCGGCGACCTGCGCATCGTCGGCTACACCGAGGCGTCTCGCGGGTGCCGCCACCGTTGCCGGCACTGCCCGATCGTTCCGGTCTACGACGGACGGTTCCGCATCGTGCAGCCGGACGTGGTGCTGGAGGACATCCGGCGCCAGGTCGCGCGCGGGGCGCGCCACGTGACGTTCGGCGACGCGGACTTCTTCAACGGGCCGAGCCACGCGATGGCGATCGCCCGGGCGCTGCACGACGAGTTCCCCGACCTGAGCTACGACGTCACGATCAAGATCGAGCACCTGCTGCTGCACCGGCGGCACCTGGCGGAGCTGCGCGACACGGGTTGCTTGTTCGTGACCAGCGCGGTGGAGGCGGTCGACGACCGGATCCTGGGCTACCTGGACAAGGGTCACACGCGGGCCGGCTTCGTCGAGGCCGTGGGGCTGCTGCGCCGGGCCGGCCTGACTCTCAACCCGACGTTCGTCAGCTTTACCCCGTGGACGACGGTCGCGGGCTACTGCGAGCTGCTCGCTACGCTGGTCGAGCTGGAGCTGGTCGACCACGTGGCGCCCGTGCAGCACGCGATCCGCCTGCTGGTCACGCGAGCGTCGCGGCTGCTGGAGCTGCCTGCCGTGCGCGATCTCGTCGGCGAGTTCGACGAGCAACGGCTGGTCCATCCCTGGGTCCACCCCGACCCGCGCGTCGACCGCTTGTTCGAGACGGTGACCGACGCGGTCACCGACGGTCAGCGTCGCGACGAGGACCGCCGCGCGATCTTCCGCCGGATTTGGGACCTGGCGCACGAGGCGCGGGACGGCGCCGTCCCCGGGTCCGTGCGACTCGCCGCGCGGGCCTCGGTGCCCTACCTCACCGAGCCCTGGTACTGCTGAGCGGAGCCCGTCGAGGAGCAGGTCGCTCCTTTTTGAGCCGTCGCTTGCCGTTGTCGCCCTGACGTGGTAGGTAGAGGGAAAGCCTTCGAATCGCGAGAGGGGGGAGCATGGCACGGCTCGTCGCGACCGCGATCGCCGTCGTCGCGGCCATCGGGCTGACCGGCGTGGCGCTCGCGAATCACCTGCACCTGGAAAAGAAGCTCCTTGGATCCACCGGCGACGCGGACGACCAGCACGGCTACGCCGTCGCCATCGACGGCGATCTGGCCGTCGTCGGCGCGCCGCGCTGCGACGGCCGCGTCAACACCACCGGCTGCGCCTACGTCTACCGGCGCAACGAGGCCGGCGTGTGGGTCGAGGAGGCCCGGCTGACCTCGCTGGTCGGCACGAACATCGACCGGTTCGGCCACGCGGTGGCGATCGAAGGGAACACGATCGTGATCGGCGTGCCCCAGCAGCCGGTGCTGCGCCGCGAGGCCGCCGGCGTGGTCTACGTGTACCGTCACGAGGAGGAGTCCGGCTGGTTCATCGAGGCCAAGTTCGAGGGCTCGTGGTGGTACGAGTACTTCGGCACCTCGGTCGCCATCGACGGCGACACGATCGCGGTCGGCGCCACCGGCGCCGAGACGTGGGGCTACGATGCCGGCGCGGTGCACGTGTACCGGCGTTTCGGCACGTCGTGGTTCGAGCTGCAGACCCTGATCGCCCCGGACGGCGCGCTCGGTGACAACTTCGGATCCAGCGTCGGTGTCAGCGGTGCCACGGTGGCCGTCGGGGCGCGCTACGACGATGACGCGGGGTCCAGCTCGGGCTCGGTGTACCTGTTCGAGGAGACCGTGCCGTACCAGTGGACCCCGACGGCCAAGCTGGTTCCGGCTACCGGGCGCTCGTTCGACAATTTCGGCGACGAGCTGGCCATCGACGCGAACCGCATGGTGGTCGGGTCGCTCAACGACGACACGGCGAGCCCCAACGCCGGCGCGGCGTACGTCTACCGCTCCGACGGCGGCGTGTGGTCGCTCGAGCGCATGCTGACCGCTCCGGACGCCGTTTCGAACGACCGCTTCGGGGCGGCGGTCTCGATCCGCGGCGAGACGCTGGTGGTCGGCTCGCCGTTCGACGACGACGACGGCTCCAGCTCCGGTGCGGTCTACGTCTACGTGCGCGTGGGCGAGCAGTGGGTCCTGGATGCCAAGCGCACCGCCTCCGACGCGGCCTCGTTCGACAACTTCGGCTCCGCCGTATCGGTCGGGACCGACCGGATGATCGTGGGTTCGCCGTTCGACGACGACCAGGGCAACTTGTCCGGCGCGGCGTACGTCTACGAGCGCACGTTCGGCAACCAGCCGCCGAACGCCGACGCCGGGAACGACCGCAACTGGGAGTGCGCCTCGGAGACCGGCGGACCGGTGACCCTCGACGGGTCGGGCTCGAGCGATCCCGACTCCAACCCCGGGACCAACGACGACATCGTGCGCTTCGAGTGGTTCGAGGACTTCGGCACGCCCGACGAGACGCCACTGGGCGAGGGCGAGGTGATCGAGGTGACGCTGTCGCTGGGCGCCCACCAGGTGACGCTGCGCGCCACCGACCGGGCCGGCCTCACCGATACCGACACGGTCACGCACACCGTCCGGGACACCAGCCCGCCCGTGATCTCGCTGACCACCGATCCCGAGGAGCTGTGGCCTCCGAACCACCGCCTGATCCGCGTCACCAGCGCGGCGACGGCCAGCGACAACTGCGGGGTGCCGACGATCACGCTGCACTCGATCGACAGCGACGAGCCGGACAACGGCACCGGCATCGGCGACGGGAACACGACCGAGGACATTCAGGACGCGGACTACGGGACCGCGGACTTCGAGGTCAGGCTGCGCGCCGAACGGGCCGGCACGGGCGACGGGCGCACCTACACCGTGCGCTACGCGGCGACGGATCCGTTCGGGAACGTGGGGATCGCCGAGTCGCTGGTGGTCGTCCCGCACAGCAAGGGCAACAAGACGGAGCCGGTCGAGGAGACGCTCGAGGAGACCGAGCAAGGCACGGTGGTCGGGTGGACCGCGGTGGACGGCGCGCTGAACTACAACGTGGTGCGGGGCAACCTGGCCGACATCGTCGAGACGCCGGCGGAGCTCGACCTCGGGACGGTGTGGTGCGTGGAGAACGGCTCGCTGAACGAGAACACGACGGGCTGGGAGGATCCCGACGTCCCGCCTCCGGGGCAGGCGTTCTTCTACCTGGTCGAGTACTTCGACGGCGCGTACAGCGACTACGGCACCGAGAGCGCGCCCAAGCCGCGCGTGATCCGCTCGGGCCGCTGCGAGTGAACCCGCGAGCTACTGGAGGAACTTGAACTCCAGCACCGTCGACCGCGCCTGGCCGAGGCAGATCGAAACGCCCGTGTCCACGAACACCTGGGCCTGGATGTGGCGGCCTACGTTGGTGGCGTTGCACAGCGCGTCGCCGAAGTCCTCGCAGTTCAGGATCAGGTAGTTCTGGTTCGCGGCGCGGATCGTGTACCCCGGGCATTCGATGAAGTTGCGGATGATCAGCGTCCCGTTGACCCTGCGCGTGAAGTCGGCCTCGAAACGGCAGGCCCGCAAGGCGTCGTTGCTGCTGCACCTCGGCGCGGCCCGCTCGGAGTAGATCGTCCCGGTCATCCCGTCCCGCCAGGCGCCGCGCGGGTTGACCACCTCGTGGAAGTTCCCCAGGTCGTCCTCGAACAGCAGACAGCCGTCGGTCTGCCGGAACGTCCCGTGGCTGATGAACTGGAGCTCGCAGGTGTCGGCGGCGGCCGGCGGGGCGGCGAGGCCGACGAGGGCGAGCGTGAGCAGGCTGCGGCGCCATCTCATCTCGACACCCCCTTGGCGAAGGTCTTGTCGCGCTGCCCCGAGCGTCGCGCGGGTGGCCCCGCGTGTCAAGTCGCGCTGCGGCCCGGTCGGGTCCCGATCGCGGAAAAAGCGCGCGGTCTCGGGGTCAGGGGCACACCTCGACGGCCGGGTCCCGTAGCGCTCCGTCGCTGTCCTCGCCGTACGGACCCTCGCCGGCCGCGTTGCTGGCCACGACCAGCAGACCGTGGCCGTCCGGCAGTGTCGGCAGCACGGTCGAGGTGCCGCTGCCGAGATCGGTCTCGCACAACGGCGTGTAGGCGCCGGCGAGGTCGGTGCGGTACAGCCGGTAGGTGTCCACCGCCCCGCCGTCCGGCGGCGCCGACCAGCGGAGCAGGAAGCCTCCGGGGTCCTTGTCGATCGTGAACGCGACGCCGACGCCCCCGGGATCCGACGCCTCGCCGGGCAGCAGCACCGGCGGGTTGCAGCTCCAGGCCGTGGACTCGAGCACCACGTCGTCGATCCACCAGCCGACGTCGGCGACGGAGATGTCGGTGGCGAACCGCCAGCGGAGCTGGACGTCGCTGCCGGCCAGGCTGGCCAGATCGACCCGCACCTGCTCGAACACCACGTTGTCGCCGGACCACGCGCTGCGCCCGGCCAGCGGCGACTCGTAGCTGGTGCTGATCGTCCCGGTGTAGGGCCCCTGGGTGATCAGCGCGCCGGCATCGTTCCAGTTGGCGCCGCCGTCGGTCGTGTACTCCAGCACGCCGCCGTCGTAGTTGTTCTCGGCGTCGATGCGGTGCCAGAAGCGCAGCTCGGAGTCGGCGGGCAGGCCGCTCTGGGTCGGCATCAGCAGCACCGAGTCGCTCTTGGTCGAGATGTCGGCCACGAACCAGCTGGTCACCGGGCTGTTGCTGTCGCTCGCGGTCTGCCCCCAGGGGTTGTCCCCGACCGGGGTCTCGTCGGTCCAGCCGCCGATCCCGGATTCCATGTCGTCCCCGAACGCCTGGTTCAGCTGGGCCGTTCCGACCGGCACCGCGAACGCCGAGCTCCAGGCCCCCGGCGACTCGCTGGCGGTGCTGTCGAGCTGGAAGTCCAGCGGGTCCCCGCAGGGGTGATCCGACGGCACTTCGATGCTGAAGTGCGGCGGATCGGAGCGGCGGACGCCGTCCAGCGGGATGTCCGGCCAGTCCGAGAAGCCGTCCGCGATCACGACTCCCGGCGTGGTCGAGGTCAGGGTGCCGGCGACCGTGGTCGCATCCAGCGTGCCCGAGTTGAGCTGGTCGAGCTCGAGCGTGAAGCTCTCGCCGGGATCGGCCACGGCGTCGCCGTTGCCGGCCACGTCGTCGACCACGTGCGCCGCGTAGTCCAGCCGCGGCTGGGGAACGCGGCAGAACGCGGCGTCGAAGCCGTCCTGGGCGATCGCGCCGGTGTTGCCCGGGTCGAGCCAGTCGCGCAGCCGCGAGGCCGGGGTTCCGCCGCCGCCCCACGACACGTCGAGCTTGCCGTACTCGTCCCAGGTGATGCTGGTGCACGAGGCGGTCCCGCCGTGGAGCTGGCCCACGATCCGGGAGTCGGTGTCGAAGATCGGCGAGCCCGAGGAGCCGGGCTCGGTCGTGCCGTCCTCCCATTCGGTGATACGCCAGTGGTCGGGACCGTAGTTGGTGCCGTCGACCAGCGCGTCGGCGTTGTACGAGATCGCCTTCTCGTCGTTGCTCGGGTGGTGGATGCCCCACGACTGCACCGAGCCCGCCGTCGCGCGGCTCCAGCCGTTGTAATAGACCTGGAACTCCTCGGCCGGCTCCTCGTCCAGCTCGAGCAGCGTGAAGTCGCTGGCGGAATAGCTGGCCACGATGGTCGAGCCGGTCTGGATCTGGTCGGTCGGGGCGATTCCGCTGTTGCACGCCGGCCGCTCGAAGTTGAACTGGAACGTGGTGCCGGCCGCCTTGGTGGCCGTGCTGACGCAGTGCCGGGCGGTCAGCACCAGGTTCCGGCAGTCCTGGTCGGTGGTGGCGATGAACGAGCCGGTGCAGTAGCCGCTGCCGCCGCTGAGCATGTTCACCACGCCGCGTTTTTCGTCCTGCCAGTCGTCGCCGAGCGGGCAGTTGACATCGTTGTTGCAGGAGCCGGAGTCGGGCGTCGGCGTCGTGCCGCCGATGCCGCCCCACTCCACGTAGCCGTGGGACACGGTGCCGAGATTCAGGTTCGGCGACTGCTTGTCCAGCGAGCGCGGCCAGTGGAGCTCGACGACCACGCCGTCGCCGGCCAGCGGCGGGAACCACAGCTGCCCGTGGCGGCGGATGTCCGCGGAGCTGTACGGCCCCCACGCGCGCCCCCCCTGCTCGGGGTAGACCCACAGCTCGCCCCCGGGCTGCAGGCGGAAGGTGCCGAAGCCGAGCACGATCCACAACGCGCCGGGCGATCGCACGCGCAACCGCCACAACCTGTCGCCGTCCGGGAGGTCTTCCCAGGTCCCCGCGACGGCGGGCGACCGGTCGACCTTGATCGGGTAGCCGGCGCGCGGCACGGCGCCGGGGCCGCTCGCCGCGGCGTCCTCGGCCAGCAGCGCGGCCACGTCGACCGGCGGCAGCTCGTGGAAGGCCACGTCGTCCAGCGAGCGCAGACCCGCCGACGAGAACGACGGGGGAGGCGTCGTCTCGCGCAGGGCGTGTGTCGTGACCACGCCGCCGCTCGCGAGCAGGCCCCCGAGCACCAGGATCCGGATCCCCGATCTCATGCGCGCTTCCCCCCGGGCCGAACCCGACGGCCCCGCACGGGCCGTCGCGCCAGATTTATACCCTGAATCTACGCAATCCCGGGCGCTGCGGGGCGGCCCCGCGGCGCATCGTCCCCCGAGTCGCCGGATCCCCGGACTTTTCGCCCCGCCGGGCGTAGTATCCGGTGACGTCCGATCGGAGCCGGCCCCGGGAGGGTCGGGGAGGAGAATCGACCATGAAGCAGGTGAAGGTCCTGGCGGTGCTCTCGCTCGCGCTGGTTCTCGGCGCCGGCGCCGCGGTCGCCGGCGAGGAGAACGAGGACGAGCGGGTGATCGTTCGCGGCGGCGACGTGTGGGTGATCAAGGACGGCGAGGTTGTCGAGGCCGATGCCGAGGCCAAGGTGATCGCCGACAGGATCCGCGTGATCCAGGACGACGGGAAGCGACTCCACGTCGTCACCGGCTCCGGCGCGTCGTCCCGGGTGTTCCTGGGCATCACGATGGCCGGGGAGCCGGAACGGGGCGGGGTGCGCATCCTGTCCGTCGTCTCCGACTCGGGCGCCGGGCGCGCCGGTCTGAAGCCGGACGACGTGATCGTGTCCGTGGGCGGAAAGACCGTGGGCAATCCGGCCGAGCTGTCCGCGATCCTCTCCAACCTGGCGCCGGGTGACGAGGTCGACGTCGAGATCGAGCGAGGCGGCGAGCGTCGCAGCCACGCCGTGGAGCTCGGCGAGCGCCCGAGCAGCTTCGCCCTGTCCTGGGAGGGCGAGGGCGGCCCGGCGATCGTGGAGCTCGAGCAGGCGCTGGAGGGGCTGGAGGGCCTGCCGCGCCTCAAGCTGTTCCTCGACGATTGCGAGGGCGAGGGCGAGGACTGCATCGGCAACCGGCTCCACGTGCTGCCCGAGGGGCGCGGCCAGCTGCGCCACCTGATGTGGGGCTCGAGGCCCAAGCTGGGGGTCGGCCTGACCGAGGTCACGCCCGAGCTGCGCGAGCACCTGG
>JBFKMV010000015.1:0-48473 GCA_041629655.1 Candidatus Polarisedimenticolaceae bacterium | reverse complement strand
TGGCGGGCATCGTAGTGACCCTGGCTGGTGGCGACGATGTTCGGCCAGGAGACGACGAAGAATGCCGCGTGTGCGGCCAGCGCAAGCAAGGCGGTGACAACGACGGGCCCGCCTTTTCTAATTACGGGAGGCATAAAGCAGCGTTAGAGCCCCGCGGGGGAGACCACAGACGCCGTTACGTGTCCCGGTTGGCGGCCGCGCAGATTCCCGTGCCAGCGTGACGTGGAACGACGGTGCCGCTCCGGCATGTCCCAAAGCCTGTTGGCTGTTCTCCCCCTGACGGACGACAACCATATTATGCCGCAGTGGCCACCGGTTTCCAAGTGGCCCCCCCGAAGGCGAGTGCGCGCTGAGGAACGCCGCGAGCGGTCCGGTTCACGGGCCGCTCCGAGCGTTCGGGCTCACCGACGCGGGCGCGGGCCGGTGCCGGGCGGCACTGTCCGGGAGCGTTGACTGCCGGCGGGGTCCAGACGCTACTTGACGCGGAGATTCGTCGGTGCTTCAGGGGGCACCGGATCGCCTCCTGCGCTCTCCGTTTCGTCCGCTCCGATGTCCCAGGCCGCCCCCCGGGGACGTGCGTCACCGTCGTAGTCACGACCGGTGATGCCACTCATGTCGACGCCCTTGTCTCGAGCGCAGGTGTCGGCGGGCAGGAGATGAGGATCCGTCGGGCCGGCAAGAAGGGGACTACAGTCTACGGAATTGGCGTCGCCGCTGGAGGCGGTTTGCCAGTCCGGCAGGGTGGAATGGCTCGTGGTATGCCACCGCCAACCGGCATCGGGATCGTAAACGTTGTGATCGGCGGCCCAAACCTCGCCTTTGTCGTGCAACCAGCGCACGTTGTCGCCACTGGTCGCCCCAGCGACGATGTTGTTCTTGAAGATCACGTCAGCGTTGTACGTATCGGCACCCGCGAAAAGGAATGCCGCGTAGTCGAACGTGCCGTAAGCCGTATTGTTCACGATGTTCCACGTCGAGCCGGGATCGGCGTCGTCCTGGCCACCGTTCAGGGACATTGCCGCCCGGACGTTCGGCGCCTCGGCGACCAGCATGTTGTTGGAAACCGTCGAATCTCCCAGGTAGATATCGTCGCTGTTGCTCGGTTCGGAATACATCAGGTAGTCGTTGACGTACGTTCCGAAAGAATTGCTGACGTGGTTCCGGTCCCACAGAATCGTGGTCGGACGCTTGCTGCTGCACTCACCGGCGGAGTAGGTCAGGCGCACGTACAGCCCTTGCGCGCAGTCCGTGATCCTGTTGCCACGGGCGCGGAAGTCCTGAACGCAGATTGAGGCGATGATGCCGCCGCTTCCGGAGTCTTCACCGGGGGTCCACTGGTCGGGGTCACAGTCCACGTCGTTCCACGACACCGAGACGCGATCCATGTTGCCCCATGGTCGATACCAGGTGAAGCCTGGCTGCGGCGTGTCGCTGGATTTCAGCGCGTGAGCCGTCACGGTATTGAAGTCGACCCGGATGTCCCGACACCACCCCACGCCGGCGTTACCGCAAGAGCCGCGGAAGCCGTATCCGGCCATGTCGGTCATGCGATTGTTCACGAATGCGAACCACTCCAACCCCTCGGCCGAGAACATGGATACGAGTACGTGTCCGCTGGAATGGCGAGCGTTCTTCAGGACGGCTTCAAACTCCAGATCGTGCAGGTAGAGGTGGCTATCGCCGTCCGTCAGCTGTAGGAACCCCGCGTATCCGCTCTCGCTGCGATTCTCACGGCCGAAATTCGCGATGGTAAAATGCGCCAGCTCCAAGTACGAGGCGTCGTTCCTGAATGCGGCATCGGAGAAGAGTCCGGCTCCTTGGTCTCCATCGAGAATCGCGCGGTCATCGACGTCGTACGGTGGATACGCTCCGTCGTTGTCGGCGTCCCAACCCACGATCATGAACGGGTCGCTGGGGTACCGAAACAGGCTGTTGTTCCCGCTTCCCCACTCGGGAGCATCCCCCGGGTACAACGCCGCCGCGTAGCTACCTGCCGCTCCGTCGACGGAGAGCACCAGGGGGGAGGACAGCACGTGCGTGCCTTTGATGCAAACGATATCCTCCGGATCCGCGGACGCGCCGTCGACACGCTTGCCGAAGTCCGAGTTGTTGCCCGCCAGCACCCACCCGATGGTCCGGCATGGAGTTGTGGGGTCCCCACAGGTGAGGTTGTCGGTTCCCGAGGCGGCATCAACATAGTTCAGGTCTTCATCCACACCGTCTCGATCCGGATCCGTGGTGACGCCGTCGCAGACATCGCAATCCTCGGCCGGTTCGCCAACGGTGCCGTCACGGTCCATATCAAGGCCGCACGAGCGAGAGCTGTAGCCCTGACCGACGCTCTGCCCGACAACCGGTGACGACGCCACGGTCAACAGAAAGATGACCATGACGATGCCGACTCGCAGCGACCGAACGCGCATGATGTCACCATCCTTCGGGTCGAGAACTCGGCGCAGTGCCCCAGTCCGCCAAGCGTACCAAGAGTCATGCCAGTCGCGATCCTGCGGCGGAACTACCCCGAACGAGGCCGCAACCATGGGGTCCTCTTTCCGAACCCCGGATCGCTGCTGTCCGATTCGGCTAACCACTGCGCAACCCGCGTTACCAGATTGTAATCCCGCCCCTGCCGACGAGAGGCGGCCGGGGTTCAGCGGCTCCCGCAACTCAACGGTCTCATCTCGAGCGCGACCCAGGGGATCGGCTCACCGTTGGAGTCGCCTCTCCCGCCTCCCGATCCCGTGGCGGAGCAGCCTGGCCATCTGTCTTGACCAGTCCAGAGGTAGTGAAACGTAGTGGCTCTCTTCCCGCAACATGCCGCCAAAACTGTCCTTGAAGTCGTTTATTCTCTTCAGTGCCAGGTCCCGGGTGTCCAGCGCGTATCCGCCGAAATCGTAAACGGCATAACCCTCGGCCTTGAAATACCGCATGTCCTCGTAGTGGAGGTATCGGTTGGCTCTGCCCAACAGCTTTCTCCGTTCCTTATCAACCTCCGACCGAAAAAGCGATGCCGAGCGAAGTAACCTCACTCTCCGCTCGTCACGATCCATCAGATAGCAGTGCGAGGCCAGGTCCTCGCCCGCCAGAACGCTCTTTGTCACCTGGACGTGAGCGCCGTAGCTGTGGATGAAATCATCCCTCCTCAGCTGGGCAAGTCCCTTTGACGCTGCGAAGGCATTGAAAAAGTCGACAAACGAGCCCGGATCGCTCACCAAACCGAATCGGACCCCTTCCCGTGTCGCTCGCCGGATCTCGTTGATCGTGTTCTTCCGACACCCCTTCAGGAGGTCGGCCTCCGATCGAGACAGGTCCAGCAACTTCGTATGAAACGGGGTCCTCCTGTACCCGCGCTGATTCGCAACAGCCCGGCTCTGATTGTAGACGACCAGTCGATACGCGTCGGCCCTGCTGGGCGCGGAACAGAACCACTTTTCCTTGTAGCGGATGGGTCCCTTGCGAATGTTGACCTCTATCATGTTCGCTAAGGCCCTGTTGGCGCCGGCTCAGACCGTGTTGTCCACCGCAGTACGCGTTGCCGACCCGGCAAATGGTGTACAGAGGTAGTAGATCCAACTATCCTCGCATCGGTCGAGATCACCGCTGAAGATCCGTCGACCATCCAGTCCAAGAAGCTGAACCTGATCGAACCCCGCTTCGGTCAATTGGCGAATCTGCGCCCTCGGCTTGATGTAGTAGTGTTTGAGCTTGAGGAAGTGCGCAGCCTCGTTGATCATCGCGTGATCCTGCCTCAGGAGCTTGACGGGAGAAGGGTTGTGCAGACGAGTAAGAAGACACCTACGCAAGCTCCGCACAAACCGCCCCGGCGGTAGCTCCAGCCGGAGCGCGAACAAGCTCTTGATGCTTTGAAGATTATGAGAGGAGAAGGCAAACCATCCACCCGGCCGCCCTACGCGTAATACCTCGTCGAAGACCTTCAGGCGCCTCTCGTGCGAGAGCCCATCGATCCCGTTGTAGCTGAAGAGAATGAAGTCGAACGACCGGTCGGGAATGTCCTTCAATGCTGCCGCATCGGCTACGTCGAACCGGATCCCCGGAAACCGGCGCCGGCATTCGCGCACCATCCTCACCGAGCTGTCAAAGGCTCGATACTCCTGCGCCAGGGGGGCGAGATAGGGCGTTGTCCGACCGGCACCCACGCCCATGTCGAGTACGCGCATGTCGGACAGTTTCGGTCCGAGGATTCTCAGAATGGCTTTCTCGGGTTCTTGCAGTCCCGCCTCCCTTGCGAAACCTCGCACTGCACTCTCGGTGTCCCAGGATCGCCGGTTCGACGCGTCAAGGTCTCGTACCATGGTTGTGAGTATACATGCCGGTCGACGCGGGTCGGACGACAGGGCGGCCAAGTTGCTTCTTTGGGCGCCTTGCCGTGGACTGACGTTTAGCCGGCTGACGGCGATCGGAGTATCGTGGGCGACGCGGCGCTTGGTGGAAGCCGACGGCGCTACGGGACGGGCTTTGAGGATCTTGCGCGGGCGTGAAGCTTGCGGGACGGTGCCAGGTCGATCGCGTGCGGGGCGGATCGGCGGTTTTCGAGGAAACAGCCGTGGCTCCGGCCCCGGCTGCCAGCCGATGGAGACGCGGGATGGAGATACGACACCTCACTTCGCACGACCTGCCACAGGTAGTAACCTTGTATCGCCGCGTCTTCGAAGCGCGACCGGAACTCGATGACTCGCGGCTCGTTGACTACTTCAAACGCATCTACACGGAACATCCGTGGTTCGACGAGGAGATTCAGTCCCTCGTTTGTGAGATCGACGATCAGATCGTCGGATTCCTGGGTGTCACTGCTCGACCACTTTCGTTCCGGGGGCGCCGGATTCGAAGCGCCGTTTCGAGCAGTTTCGCCGTGGGGCCGGAACAGCGAAACCGCCTGGTTGGCGTCGCCCTGCTGCGGGAGTTCTTCCGGGGACCCCAGGACCTGTCGGTTGCGGAGGGTAACCGACTGAGCAGGAAGCTGTGGCTCGGTCTCGGTGGGTCGATCGTACCACATCAGTCTCTGCACTGGATCTGTCCCTTGCGGCCGTTCGCGTTCGCGAGCAGGTATTTGAACCGAACGGCCCTGCGACCGGTCACGCGAATTCTGTCTGTCCTCGGCGATCCTCTGGTCGCCTGGCGCGCACGGACCGCGAGCGATCCACCGGATGGAGGCCTGAGCGCCGCTCCCCTGACTGCGGAGGGGTGGGTCGATGGCCTGCGGGAGCTCGGGTCATCGTACCAACTGAGCCCCAGCTACACGCTCCAGGAGGCGCGGTGGATGCTCGGTTTCCTGGAGCGCAAGACCGGGCTCGGGAGATTCGAGGCAACGTCGTTGCAAGACCGCACCGGTCGGAGACTCGGCTGGTATCTGTGGTTCAGCCAACCGCGAGGGTTCGCCACGTTGATGCAGATCGGAGCGCCCCGAGGCCAGTACGACGTGGTCTTCGATAGTTTCTTGCGGGACGCACACCGATCGGGCGGCGACGCGGCGGTGGGACGGCTCGAGAGAGAACTGCTGGAAGTGGTTCCGCAACGTTGGAGCTTGTTCAGTCGGCGCGAGAGTTGGATGTTGGTTTCCGCCGCGGAGACAGCACTCCTTCACACGATTCTGGAAGGTAATGTTATGCTGTCGCCTCTCGAGGGAGAACGCTGGCTTCACTTCGAGGAATAGGGTCACTCGCCAAGTCACCAGGGGTCTACTTTGCCGTCAAGAGCGCGGTTTGGCTCGAAGGATACCCTGGCGCGAATCCTCTACAGCGCACGGATCACCCGGCTCTTCCACCGAAAAACAAGCCCGGGACTTGTTGCAGTCTGCTATCACAGGATCCGCACCGACGGTGCACGGCCGACGCCCTACGATGACGGCGTGTTCGGGCCCACCGTCTCCGAGTTTCGAGCGCAGTTGAGGTGGCTCAAGCAGCGAACGAGGATCCTGTCCGAAGACGAGTTGTTGGATTTCGTGACGACGGAGCGTCGCCTGCCCTGCGCAACGAGTGTCGTCACCTTCGATGACGGGTATCGTGATAACTACGATCTTGCGCTACCGATCCTGCACGAGAACCGCGTCCCCGCGATCTTCTTCATCCCCACGGAGAGTATCGCTGAGCGTCGGCTCGGTTGGTGGGATGTCATCGCCTACTTTCTCAAGAGGACCTCACGGCGCACCGTCAAATCGTTCGACGAGGACGTGGTGGTGGAGGGGCGTCGAACGCAGGCCATCTCGTATTTCCAGGAGATGATGAAACGGAGACCCGCCGCTGAGACCTCCAGCCTCCTCTACAGACTGTCCGAGGCCTGCGGGGTCGGCTTCCCGTCACGGGAGGAGCAGGATTCCCAGCTCATGACCTGGGACCAGATCAGGGATGCGGCGAGCGCCGGAATGACCGTGGGTTCGCACACGCATACCCACCGCGTCTGTACGACCCTCGGGGAAAAGGAAACAGAGCAGGAACTGCGTGTTTCCAGACGACTGCTGCAAGACGCTCTCGGCCGCGATGTGGTCTCGATAGCATACCCCTGCGGCGTTCGGTCGAACTTCAGCCGGGACGACCAGCGGCTTGCCGCACGTAGCGGGTACCGGTTGGCCTTCTCGTTCAATACCGGCGTCAGTGGACCGCTGCTGCAAGATCCCTTCGACATTCCTCGTGTTTCGCCGGGGATGACCGTATCGCGCCTGGCGGCGATCGCCACATTCCCCCGAACCTTCGGCTGGAGATCGGCTTGAGGTCGCCAACCGCCGTATCGCCGCGAGAAACATCCCCGGCAAGCTCGTACAACAGGTAGTCACCACACCGCTGCAGCAGCCGGTAGCGTTGCGCCGCCTCGTCGTCCAGACCGGCTGCGCGAAGCTGCCCGCGAGTGACGATCCAGTAACGCCCGCCACGCTCGACGATGTCGGCGAGCGTGCCAAGGCTCAGTTCCTCGTCCGCGTAGCTGAAGCCCCGTCGATCGAGCCAGACGAAGGCCATCGACTCGTTGTGCGCCACGGGACGACCGTACTCGTCGTGCAGGGTACCGCCGCGCACGACGATCCGCCCGCCGGGCGGGATGCGCGCGCGGAACTGAGCGGAGCAACGGTAGAGGGCTTCTCCGTACGTACGCGTGTCTCTGCGATAGATCCTCCACCCCGCGTAGCCCAGAAGCGCCGCGACGCAGATCACGGCCAGAACGATCGACGCCAGGCGACGCCATCGCGGCGACACGCCGAGAAAGACGGCGGGAGCCGCATTCCACAACGTGACTGCTCCCGCGCCTACGAGTAGGCAGGCCGGGGCGACGGAAATGCCGTGGTAGTAGTAGGCCCAGCCGTCGGCGGCGGTGCGAGCCGCCGCCACGTAGAACATCATGGCGGCACCGTACCAGATCAGCGGAAACTCGACGGCCCGCGGCCGGCGAAGGGCGACCAGTGCCAGAAGCCAGCCGGCCGGCGAGAAGACGGCCAGTGTTTCCACCTTGAGTATCCCGAGCAGGAAGGATGGGGGAAACACCATGTCCAGCCCGATCGCATGCGTCTCGTTGCTGACCCCGAGGGAGTTGCCGTACAGGGTCCAGAACCGGTGAACCCAGAGGTACCAGGCGGCGGGGAGTGAGATCGCGATGAGAGCCGCTGGCCAGACCACGCCGCTCCCCAGTGCCCGGGACCCCAACCTGCGGATCACCAGGTATGCCAGGACCAACCCCAGGTAGGCCGCCGGCAGCTTGGCCAGGATGGCTAGGCCGCAGAGCAGGGATGCGGCCAGGAGCGATGACGTCCCGCCGCCCTCGTACCACCTCCAGGCAAACAGCATCGCGCCGAGGCTGAAACAATGCATGACCGGATCGGGCTGCGGTGAACTCGCAGACAGCAGAAGAATGGGGTTCACGGCGAAGCATGCCATGGCGAGCAGCATGCCCCAGGGCGAGAGTAGACGCCGCGCGAGAGCCGCGAACAGCAACAATGCCGCGATCTCGAAGGCCGCGGCGAGGGACCTCAGCACCTGGATCTTCGGTTCGAACAGCCCGAACAACAGCCCTCCAAGCCAGGGCAGAAGCGGGAACTCCATCTCCGCGTAGCCGGGTGTGTCGCCCCGCCAGTCGATCCGGGGATAGAGGATGTTCCGTTGCTCTTCGTGGAAGTTCTTGGCGATCTGGAAGTAGTCGGCCTGTCGCCACGGATTCTCGATCCGATGGTCGAACGGACGGTGCACGTACGCGACTCGGAGGCCGACCCCCAGCAATAGCACCGCCCAGACCAGCCACAACGGCGGCCGGGACGCCGTGAGAGGCGGAGGATCCACAGCCGGTTCGGAATCTGCCATCGTGCGGTACCGGCTCAGTCCTCGAACAGGACCGAGAATTCCGACACCGTGCCGTTCTCGACCTGGATGAAGCCAACCGGACTGAACGGCGCCTCCACCGATCGCATCGGCAGCGGCGGCTCCGTGCGGAACCGAGGATCGAACTGCCACCGCAGGACGGTCGGAGACTCGGTTGCGCCCCACACGCGAATCACGTTGGGCTCGGCCCTTGCCGCGACGCTGTACGCACCGACCGCGAAACCGGTAGCCAGCCCTGTTCGAAACACCGCGAACCCCCCATCCAATTCGGTGGCCGTCAGGCCCAACGCCGCGAAGCGAGCCCTCGAACGCTCGGACCAGGTAACGACCGTGCCGACGTTGTACGCCCGTAGGGCTGCCCGTAGTTCCGCGTCGTCGAACTCGCTCACCGGATTGCCGAACAACTCACCGTTGACGAAGGTGGCCGAGGCGACGCGGGAGAATGTGATGGGATGGGGGCCGCCGATCAACTCTCGCCGTATCTCCCGCGCCAGGTAGCCGACGAGGTGCGGTTTGCCAAAGTGGTTTCCCCCGAAGCCGTCCCCGTCGTCCTCCACCAGGATCCGTGAAGCGGGCTCGGTGTTGTGGCGTAGATACTCCACTAACCGCCTTGCCTCGGGGCTGGGTTCGGTCGTGAACCCGCGTTGTCCCAGGATGTTGAGTCCCCAGATCACGAGCGTCGGCGCAACGATCGCCAACGCGAAAGAAGCCACGACGAGCCGCGCGGGCAACCTCAGACGCCATAGACCAGCTCCGACCTGGGTCAACAGCTGCGAAGCCGGAATCGTCGCGAGGAAGAACGCGGCCTCCACGTTGCGGGTGGGTTGGAGACCTGACGGTGGCAGGATCAGAAAGACGAACAGAGAGACGAACGTGACCGCAAGCACGGATAGGGCGAGCTCCTTGATCGGCCGGTCGAAGGTCCTGCTGGTCAGCCCCGCGATGCATAGCAAGAGCAGGGTATGACCGAGCATCCGATACGGGGACGCCAGCAACTTGGCGACCTCCTGTGGCGTGGCCTGGAAGTAGCGCGCGAGGCCGAGGTCCCAGGAGCTATCCGCCACCGTCTCGACCACCGGTCGAAAGATCGGCCACACCAGGAGCCCGGCGATTACCGCACCGCCGACGATGGTGATGAAATGTGCTCGCTTCAGACCCCGCACCCGGCCCGCCAGGATCGCGGCCAGCAGTGGAAGGTAGTTTGCCGAGAGGCCGTGAGCGTACCCGGCAAAGGCCGTAGACAGGCCGAGAAAGACCGCCGACCGGGCACCCGGCTCGACGAGTACTCGCTGAAAAGCCCCGAACATCAACGGGATCGCTGCGCAGGCCATCGCCCAACCGTAGAGCCCGAGACTCACGAACATGTGGTCCCCGAGGGTCATCTTCCAGAACAGCAGCGCCGCCAGGAAGGCCGACAAAGTCGCCGCAGGGGCCGTCAGACCGGACCAACGAGCCGCAACGAAGACGATCAAAGGAACGGCCGAGAAGAGCAGGAACAACGTCCAGTTCCACGCAGCTCCGACCGCCAGAAACCCGAGCGCGACGACCCCCAGCTCGCCGAGCCGATTGTCGACGTTTGTCGCTCCGCCGAGAGGGTAGCCGCCCATGTATCCCGGATCCCAGACCAGGCCCGGGAATCCTCCCGTCTCCCGGAGCAGGGCCGCCCTGTAGAAATGCATACCGAGATCGACGTCGACGACCGGCTGCTCGTGGGCCAATGCACGGTGGCCGATGAGGCCGGCCACCCCCAAGACGTGAAGAACCACGAGCGCCGCTAGCAGCCCACCCGACGCGACTCGCATTCCGTATGGCACTCCCTGATCGGTCAAGAGTATAGATCATAGTCGATCGCGCCTGGCCGGTGGGTTTCCGATCATGGTATGCTCCGAGCCGAAACGGATCCGGCACATGTCAAGACCTTTGGCGAGCCTGTCCCTGGACCTCGACAACGCTTGGTCCTACCTCAAGGCGCGAGGCGCTCGCGGCTGGGAACAGGCTCCTTCCTATCTCCCGACCGTAGTTCCGATCATCCTCGAGCTGCTCGCTCGTCGTAAAGCGCGGATCACCTTCTTCATCGTCGGTCGAGACGCCCAAGCGGAAGAGAACCGGGAGGCGCTGAGACTGATAGCCGCAGCGGGTCACGAGTTCGGCAATCATTCGTTCAACCATGAGCCCTGGATCGAGCGATACGAAGAGCGGGTCGTGCAACAGGAGTTGGAGAGCGCGGATCAGGCCATCCGGTCAGCCACGGGTCATAAACCGGTTGGCTTCCGCGGCCCGGGCTACTGTTTCAGCAGCGCGACCCTCAAGGCCGTCCGGGAGCTGGGATACGACTTCGACGCCTCGGTTCTCCCCTCGGTCATCGGCCCGGCGGCCCGGCTGTACTACTTCTGGAGCGCCGGACTGAGTCGCGAGGATCGCTGGGCCCGCAGGCGACTCTACGGAAGCGCGCGTGACGCCCTGCTCCCGCTGGGGCCCTTTCATTGGCAGACGCGCAGGGGCCGGCTGCTGGAGATTCCCGTGACCACGATCCCGCTGGTCCGTCTGCCGTTTCATCCCAGCTATGTGACCTGGCTCTCCGGGAAGTCCCGCATGCTTGCTGACACTTGGTTGAAGTTCGGTGTTCTCCTGTGCCGGCTCCGGCGGGTGGAGCCCTCGATCATCCTCCATCCGCTGGACTTCCTCGGACGCGAGGATGCGCCCGAGCTCGCGTTCTTCCCCGGAATGGATCTGACCCGGGCGGACAAGCTGCGGATCGTCGATCGCTATCTGAGGCGAATCCAGCAGCACTTCGATGTCGTCACCCTCTCGGAGCACGCGGCCGCGATCCGACGGCGGGGCGATGAACTCAGACTACTAGAACCGCACCGGGTACGAAGGTAGCCGCGCGCGCTAATCCACGTAACCGAGACTGCGAAGACGGTCTCGAGTCTCCGGGGGTATCTCCGCGGGATCCTGGGTCGCGTTCCGGAACTGCGGCAAGGCGTCCAGCCGAGAGGCGAGCGGGGCGACGACCTCGGGGTTCGAAGCGGCGAGATCGACCTCCTCGGCCCGATCTTCGGGGAGGTGGTAGAGCCGAACGTCTCCGGTCGTGGAGCGGATCAACTTCCAGGTGCCGTCGGTCGCCGCGCTCCAGTCCCCCGCGAAGGGCGTCGGATCGAAGGCGGGGTTTCGCTTGATCACAAAGTCCAGATACCATGCCTGGTGCCGCATCTGGGCCACGACGACCGGATCGTGCTGCTCGTCGAGCGCGGGGGCTCTCCGCGCCGAGCCACTCGGCGCAGGGACCCTGCGAGGTCGAGAACCGTCTCGAAGATCCCGTGGGTCTGCACCGGGCGGCCGACTCGCCCGGCGGCGACCCGCCCCGGATACCGCACGATCAGCGGCACTCGCAGCAGGACCTCGTCCAGGCCGAGCTGGTGTCCGACCAGGCCTCTTTCCCCTAGCCGTTCGCCGTGATCGGCGGTGACCACGATGATGGTACGGTCCAACTCCTGTCTCTGTCGCAGCCACTCGAAGAATGCACCGAGCTGATCATCCATGTGCCGAATGTCGGAATCGTACAGATCGATGATCTTCCTCAGCGGTGCCCCCTCGGCCCGGAGCAGCCCTGCATCGTAGTCCTCCGAGTCGTGGGACAGATCGACAGCTCGTCGAGTGTCCTCCGACAGGAATTGCTCGGACCCTGCCGAGCCGTACGGCGAGTGGGGGTCGAGGAGGTTCAGCATGACAAACCTGGGACGCGTCGCGTTCCACTCCCACCAGCGCTTGATCCATTGGAGAGACTTCCAGGCATCACCGGTGAAGCGGCGATCCTCACTCCACAGCCTCGGGAGCCAGAACACGTAGGACGCGGAGGCTCCGGGGGGGTCTCTGATCTCCCGATACTCGTCAAATCCCCTGGCCCATCCATTTTCCGCGCCGAGCATCGGATTGTTCACCACGCCGAGCGTCGCGTAGCCGTGTGCGGAAAACACCTCCGCCAGCGTTGGCTCGGCGGTGTTCAGGGGCCCCATCTCGCAGCCATGTTCCGCGGGCAACAACCCGGTCAGGATCGAAGCATGGGCTGGCGGCGTCCAGGGCGCCGGGGACCAAGCGTTCTCGTAGGTTCGGCCCTGGTCGGTCAACGTCTCCAGCGCTGGCGTCGTTGCCCGCTGATAGCCACACGCGGAGAGATGATCGACCCGGGTCGTGTCGAGGATCACCACCAATACGTCCGGTCGCTGCTGTGAGGATCGCCCGTAGATTTTCGGTAGCACGACGAGCAGTGCGACATCGGCGAGCAACAGGACTACCACGGCCAACACGGCGGAGCGACGCACCAGTTGCCTTTCGAACGCGCGAGCTGCGAGTGCGCCGATCCCTCCTGCGAGCAGAAGACCACAGCCGAAGCAGACCGCGAGTGCCGCCACCGTCTTGAGCAGGCTGGAAGGCCTGCGGAATTGCAGGAGAAGTTCGAACACTGCAAGAGACAGTACCGGCCAGCACGAGAGAGCGAGACCGACGGCCAGCGTCCATGCGGGAGAGAGAACGCGGCTCACCACGACCGTCACGACGACGAATCCGGCGAGCGCTCCCGCGGCAACGAACAGTCCGCGGACTTCGAGCACAAGGAGTGGGTCGGCAGCGGCACGAACGAGGATCTCGACGAGGAACGGGAGCACGGTGACCGACACGAGCGTCACGGGCAGCCGCGGTCGCCTGGTCGTCATACTTGCCCGTCGCACCCGCGTCTGCACCGGTGTCCCCCGTTGCAGCGGCCGGACCCGCCGTCCGAGCGGATTCCGTCGATGTATCGACTATTCCTCGGGCCGTCCGATTCTAGCGCAGCCGGGACTTTTCGCGACGGAACCGGGTTTCTGCGCGCGGAAGCGAGGCTTCAGACCTCCGCTGCGGCCGCGGGTCCGGGTCAGCGTTTCCGTTCCAGCAGCTCGAACAGGCCGTACTGCTTGCTGAAGACCCAGGCGATCCTTCGGCCGTCGAGCACCGGTGTCGGCTCCGGCCGGCGGATTCGATGGAAGCCTGCCCCGCGGCACCTCTCGATCGCCTTCTCGAGGTCGGGGACCTCGTAGCACAGGTGCAGCAGCTTGACGCCGTCGCGCAGGCTCCTGGAGATCGGCGATTCTTCGCCGCGAGGCTCGAGAAGCTCGATCGTAATCCCGCCGAGCTTGAAGAACGCCGCGGAGACTCCCTGCGTCGCGTCTTCAGCAGGGTGGCAGGCGGGGTTGACCTCCTGAATCGAGCGAACCGCCAGCCCGACGTGATGGAATCTCGCCTCCTCCCCGAAGAACGCACACTCGATCACACCGGGGCCCCCGTTTGTTCTACGCGTTCCGCAATCCACAGCGCAAGCTCGCCAGCCGTCCACTCGCGGGTAGCGTCGACGGTGATCGCGTCCATCACGCTGACCCGGGCATTGAACTTCCGCTCCACGTCCGCCTCCACCGTCACCGCGAGATTGACCAGCGCCACGGAGTCCAGCGCCCCGGACTCGCCGAACAGCACCGTCTCGGGGGCTTGCGCGAGGACCTTTGCGGGGTCGAGGGTCTCGTTGACCTCCACGATCGCATCGTAGATCGTGCTTAGAACCTGGTCGTACGTGGTTCCCATGGCCTGGCCTCCGAAGCGATTCTCGGTTGTTGCCTCGCGGCGCCCGCCTATTCAGCCGAGGAGGAGACCGATACCGCGCGGGCGGTCCTCGTCAGGAATCGGACTTCCAGCTCACGACGTACATCGGGTGGAAGAGCCTCGCCGCCGCGCATCCGCAGCTTGTCGCGCAGCCTCAGCACGACCTTGGACGGCACGCCCATCACGGTTGCGCCGGCGGGCACGTTGCCCACGACCAGGGTGCAGGCGGCGATCGTGGCCCAGGGGCTGATCTTCACGTCGGGCAGGATGGCGGCATTCGTCCCGACGTAGACTCCGTCACCGAGGGTCACCCTCGCGTTGACGACCGCGTTCGGGGCGACGACGCAGCAACGACCCAACCTGGAACCGTGACCGACGGCCGCTCCGACGAGCACCGCCGAACCCTCGTCCGCGAAGACGGCCGGCCCGACGTTCGCGTTCGGGTATGCCATGAAGTCCCGCCGATACTCGACTCCGGAGACGTCCACGCTTCGATCGATCAGCGTTGCGAACGGCACGCCGTAGGCCTCGATCCTGCACCGCGCAGCCCAGCGTCGGACCGTGGTCCGCGTGACCAGGTTCACGACCTCCCCGCGGTCCGGAGCCACGTTTTCGAGCGTGTCGAAGGGGCCGACTATCGGCACCCCGAGGATCGCCTGACCCTGCTTTGCAGGATCGTCGTCGAGCAGGACGATGCGATCCCAGCGATCCTCGCGCTCGTTGGTGCGGACCGCCAGGCGAACGCCTTCGCCGTTGCCGGCGCCGCAGAGGTAGAGAGTCCTCTTTCTCACGAGGTTGTTGCCCGTGTCCGGGCCTCCCTTGTCGCGTTCCGCGGACGAGTTTTTTTCGCCACCCCGACCATCCAGTCCTTGCAGTCCTGGCACCGTTGGGGCAGCTCGTCGAAGCGTCGGCCGAGGTGCTTCTCGCGGTAGTGGCCCAACCGTTCCCACAGCACCGTGAGCGACTCGTCCCAGGCGTTGCCTACGCCGTCCTCCCCTTCGGTATCGCCGGGGCACCGGGGCACCCGACCGTCCCAGAAGACGTGCATCATGGTCAGCGCCCAGGGGCAGGGAATGCGGTCCTCGGTCGGAATCTGGAGCGGTGTATCGAACTGGCCGCCCCAGCTCAACTTCTTCCGTACCTTGACAACCGCCCCACGCGCGACCCAGTAGTCGCTGAATGCCTCCAGCTCGTGCCCGTTCTCGTCCATCTCAATGAACTGCACCTGGATCTCGGGGCCGCGATCGCGAGCCGCACGGGCAGCCAGCAGGTGCTTCACGTTGCCGTACAGCTCGTCCCGGTCGCCGTGGACGCGGATCCGCTCGTACGTCTCGCTGCTGTGAGCGTCGATGCCGATCACGATCAGGTCGACGCCGGTGTCCATGATCGGCTCGGCGAGCTCCGGCCGGAGCAGCATACCGTTGGTGTTGACGTTCAGCGAGCGTAGCCCCACCGACTTCCCGAACTCGAGCATCCGGAACAACCGCTGCGGCTCGAGCAGCGGCTCGCCGCAGAACGAGAACCAGCACTGGGTAGCGGGCGAGACCTCGGCGATCTGATCCGCGCATCTCTTCCACAACTCGAACGGCATTTTGCCCTTGGGCCGCCGCATCGATGGATGGTGACACATCACGCAGGCCAGATTGCAATCGGCGCAGACCTCGACCGCGAACCGGCTGGGAAACGTCAACTCGCGGAGCGTGCCGGCAATCCGACGCAGTTCGGGATCGCTCATCGGACGGTCCTCGTCAAGATAGGGCCAGCCACCTCCTTGCCGGGCTGAACGGGACCAGGGGGGAGTCGTAAGGAGTCGATGCTCTATCGCAGCTGAGCAGCGTGGCTGTCAACCCCACGAAGGTGACAGACGTGGTACGTTTTCGATGTCTTTCCGGTCGAGGCCTGGCGGGTCTGGCCTGCTGGGCCCCGGATTGCGCAAGATTGACACGCGACAGACGCCGGGCGGACCCTGGCCCTCTGCGCTCGACAGAAGACCGGAAAGACGAAGGTTCGGAGTCACGGAGATCATGACGCGGGCGAACGAGTACCGGTCTCGCCTCCTGGCGTCGCGAGCCGGGCGGGCGTTCGTGCTGCTGGGCTTCATCGCGATCCTGAGCAGCGCAATCGTCGTCGTGCTCGAACTGTCCCTCGATCTGTTTCTGAATCACCCGGCCTGGATCCCCGAAGGCAAGCCGCTCTGGACGATGAGACGCGTGTATCAGCGGAATCGTGATTGGATTCAGTTCAACCCCCGGAGCGCCCGTTACGATCCGGAGGTTTCGTACACCCTCCGCCCTGGGACCTTCAGCTTCACGAGTCTCGAGTTCGAGACCGGCTATCACGTCAATAGCCGCGGTTTCAGGGACGACGAGGCATCGCTCCGTTCGCCGGAGATCATCGTCCTGGGCGATTCTCACGCCATGGGGTGGGGCGTGGATCAGGAAGAGACCTTCCCGCAGCTGCTCGAGCAACAGAGCGGAGCGGTCGTCTTGAATGCTGCTGTCTCCTCGTACGGTACCGCGAGAGAGGTCATCATGCTCGAGCGGCTCGACATTAGCAGCCTCCGCACGTTGATACTCCAATACTCTAGCAACGACTACCCGGAGAACCGGCGCTTTGCCGAACATGGGTTCAGCTTGCCGATCATGTCCCGTCACGACTACGCGCGACTCTGCGACTACAACGTCCGCACCAGCCACTATCGCTTCGGTGACTATGCGCTGACGCTGGCCGCTCCCAAGGTCCGGGCGTTTGCTGATCGCAGGCGGTACGATCCCCGCAATCTCCCCAATCGGTTGCCCGACGAGGTCGCGGCGCCTACGGACGAGGAGGAGGCAAGGCTGTTTCTCGCGATCCTCAACAGAGCACTCCTCGGTTCTCCGAGGATCCGTGTCGTGGTCTTGGAGCTCAACTCCTATAACATGAACGATGATCGTTTCGTGACTGCCCTGGCCGGGATTTGGGGGCGAAAGGGGGAGCCACGACCCTATGAGCTACAGACCCTCGACGTCTCACGCGTACTGGGTGAAGGGGACTATTACACACTGGATGATCACATGAGACCGTCGGGACACGAGGCGGTTGCCGCCGCGCTCCTGGAGATTCTCGGCTCGCCGCGCAGTTTCCCTCGTGATCGAGGGCGGGTTGCTGCCCCACGAGAAAGCCCCGACGCGCGGGGCGCGAGGATGACATCGTGGATTGCCGGACTCTCGATCCTAACGCGCTAGTCGGGGACAGAGATCGGGAGGACATTGGTGTCCCCGAAACCCGTTCTTGGGAAACGTCCCCGTTTCCCCCGCCGTCGAGTACGGCACCCCGGAGGTCGCCGACGTGACCTGGGAGGACAGCGCCCGCGAGCGCCTCGGCCAGATCCCCGTCTTCGTCCGCGGCATGGTCACCCGCTCGGTCGAGTCGTACTGCAAGCAGCACGGCATCGCCGTCGTCACCGCCGAGGTGCTGCAGGAGATCCGCTCGCGGATGCCGACGCCGAAGATCTTCGGGCGCAAGGACGGGTAGCCTTCTCACCGGCCCCGCTGCCGGCCCGCGTGAAATCTCCTCCTTCTCGTTACCAAATCAGCGAGGCCCCGCACGGCGTGGGGTGATGTTACGTCCGATCAAGGGGGACCCGCCATGAGGCCGCGACGAAGACACCTGACGCGCCGCGCCCTACGACGCGCGACGGCGGGCCTGCTGCTGCTCCTGCCCGGCATGGCCGTGGCGGCCGAAACCGGGTCGGCGCCTGGGCCGCTCACGCCCGCGGAGATCTCCGAGCGGTTCGGGCCCGCGGTGGTGACGATCGAGACCCGGTCGGCGGGCGAGGCCGGGCAGGGGAGCGGCGTGATCGTCGACGCCGCGGGGGCGATCGCCACCAACCTGCACGTGGTCGACCGCGCCCGCGAGGTCACCGTGACGCTGCCCGACGGGCGCCGGTTCGAGAAGGTCGCCGTGCGCGCCTTCGACGTGGAGCGCGACCTGGCCGTGCTGCTGGTCGACGTGCCGTCCGGGAGCGCGCCGCTGACTGCGGCCGAGCTCGGAGACGTCGGCGAAGTGGCGTCCGGCGATAGGGTAGTCGTGATCGGAAGCCCGCTGGGTCTCGAGCAGACCGTGTCGCAGGGAATCGTCAGCGCCTGGCGTGAGCCGCGCGAGCCGGACCTCGATGCGGCCGCCGGCGAGAAACAGCAGCGGCGCCTGGTGCTCCCCGCCTGCCGGCTGCTCCAGATCAGCGCCGCGATCTCGCCGGGCAGCAGTGGCGGGCCGGTGTTCGACGAGCAGGGCAAGGTGATCGGCCTGGCGACGGCGGGCGTGCTCTACGGGTCGGCCGGGTTGAACTTCGCGGTCCCCGCCGACGCGCTGGCGCCGCTGGTGGACGAGGACGAGGCGCTGGACCTGGTCAGCTTCCGCGAGCAGGTAAACGAGATCCGGCTGGAGCTGGCGCGGCCGTTCTACGAGGATGCGCGGATCGACCTCGAGCGGGGGAACGCCAACGAGGCGGTGCGGCGGCTTCAGCGGGCGCTGCTGTACTTCCCCGAGTACGGCGACGCCCTGGTGCTGCTGGGCTCGATCCTGCTCGAGGACGGCCAGCTCGAGCCGGCCGGCGAGCTGATGACGCTCGCGGTCGCGGCCGATCCCGAGAGCGTCGAGGCCTGGTACGGGTTCGGCGCGGTCCACGACGCCATGGCCGCCGACACCGACAGCGCGGCGATGCGGGCCAAGGCCCGGGAGGCCTTCGAGCGGGCGTTCGAGCTCGACGACCGCCACGCCGGGGCCGCGTTCGGCCTGGCCATGGCGCACCTGCAGCAGGGCGCGCTGACCCGGGCCGAGGAGCTGCTCCAGATCGCCGTGCAATCCGATCCCGCGCTCGTCGACGCGCACTACGTGCTCGGCGAGCTGCTGCTCAGGAACGACCGCACCCGCGAAGCCCGGGACTCGTTCGAGCGGGCGCTGTGGGAAGACCCGGACCACGCCCTGGCCCACTTCGGCATGGCGCGGCTCTTGACCCACACCGACTTCTCGCCGACCGGGCAGGCCCAGGAGCACTGGGAGGCGTTCCTGCGCCTGTCCGAGGGCGATCCGGCGCTGGCGGAGCAGCGCGAGCTGGCGATCAGGATCGCGCAGCGGTACTTCCCGGAGGCGTTGGAGTGAGACGCCGCCGAGCCGGTATCGTCGCGATCGCGGTCCTCTTCGCTGGGGGTCCGTCGATCGCGCGCGCCGGCCCACCCTCGGTGGAGGCCTTCGCCAGGAAGCCGGCTGCCGACCACGTGGTGCTCTCGCCGGCCGGCACCCACTATGCCGCCCTGCAGTGGATCGAGGGGCGCGAGTACCTGCTGATCCGCGACCTGACGGCCGCCGATCCCGACAACGTCCTCCGGATCGAGCTCGAGATGAGCAAGCGGATCGAGGAGAAGGCGGACAGCATCCGGTGGCTCAACGACCGCACGATCGGGGTCGTGCTGAGGTTCGAAGGCAACCGGCTCGGAGTTCCGACGCCGGAGACCCGGCTGTTCGCGATCGAGCGGGACCTGAGCGACGTGCGGCTGATCCCCCAGCCGCCGTCGGGAAGCATGTTCCACCGCCAGCTGCAGCATCACATCCTGGACTACCTGCCCGAGGATCCGAAGCATGTCCTGATGGCGCTCGATCGCCGGGGATCGGGGCAGTTCCTGGACGTCTACAAGGTCAACATCCTCTCCGGTGAGCTGCTGACCGAGGAGCTCGGGACCGAGTCGGTGGCGGACTACCTCGTCGATCAGCAGGGTCGGGTGCGGCTGCGGACGAAGGTCCACAAGCAGTCGCGGGAGATCGAGGTGCGCAGGCCGGCCGGGAAGGCCTGGCGGAACTTCGCGAAGGTCGGCCGTCAGGAGGATTTCCCGCTCTCGCCGGTCGCCTTCGCGGCAGACCCGAACCGGCTGCTGGTGGTCAAGACCAGCGACCGCGGGATCGACGAGCTGTTCGAGTACGACCTCGAGGAGTCGCGACTCGGCCGCAAGGTGTTCGGACACCCGGACGTCGACTTCGACTCGCTCGAGATCGATCCCTACACGCGGAAGGTCATCGGGGTCGGCTACACCGTGGACCAGCCGGCCGTGCACTATCTCGACGAAGAGCTGGCCGCGATCCAGCGCTCGATCGACCTCGGCCTGCCCGAAACCACAAACGAGATCCGGAGCTTCGACCGTGAGCGGAAACGGTTCGTCGTCCTGGCCGCGGGCCCCAGGTTCCCGGGCACCTTCTACCTCTACCACCGGGAGCAGAACGAGCTGCACAAGCTCGGCGACCGCTACCCGGACCGCCTGGGTCCGGACGACTTGCGCGACGTGGAGCCGATCCGCTACCCCACTCGCGACGGCCTGTCGATCCCGGGCTACCTGACCCGGCCCGCCGGGGCGGGCCCGTTCCCGACGGTCGTGCTGCCCCACGGGGGGCCGGCGTCGCGGGATTACCGCCGCTTCGACTACCTGGGCCAGTTCCTGGCCAGCCGGGGCTACGCGGTGCTGCAACCCAACTTTCGCGGGTCGACCGGGTACGGGGTGCGGTTCGAAACGGCGGGCCACGAGCAGTGGGGCCTGGCGATGCAGGACGACCTGACGGACGGCGTGCGCGCGATGATCGAGCGCGGGGTCGCCGATCCCGAGCGGATCTGTATCGTGGGCTGGAGCTACGGTGGATACGCCGCGCTGATGGGAGCCGTCAAGACGCCCGGGCTGTTCCGCTGCGCGGTGGCCGGCGCCGCGGTCACCGACCTCCCGCGCATCCTGTCCGAGCACGCGCGCTACAAGTTCGGTCTCAAGAACCAGCGCTCGCTGGGTGACGCCAAGGAAGACCGCGCCCGGCTGGAGGCCACGTCACCGGTCCGCAACGTCGCGGCATTCAAGATCCCGCTCCTGTTGGTCCACGGCGACAAGGACCTGAGCGTGCCGGTCGGGCACAGCAAGCGCCTGGCGTCGAAGCTCGGGCAGGCCGGAAAGCCCCACACGCTGGTGATCCTCGAGGACGGCGACCACCACCTCTCGCTCGACCGCAACCGGATCCGGTTCCTCGAGGAGCTGGAGCTGTTCCTCGACCGGCACATCGGTGCCGAGTCCGGGTTTGGTGAGCGTCTCCCTTCCCCCAATCGGTAAAACCCAATTTATTCAACGACTTAGACGCCGACCTCGGATCCCCTGGACATTGGTGTGAACATCGTTTACCATAGGTAAACAATGTTTACTCAGCCGCCTCAAGAGGCCGAGCACTCGGCGAGGCCGCGCTCGATCGCGACCCTCGACGGGATCGTCGAGGCGACGCGCGCGCTGCTGGCCGAGCGGTCGTACACGGGTCTGTCGATGCGCGCGGTGGCCGCTCGCGCCGGCGTCTCGGCTGCCGCGATCTACAAGCACTTCCGCAACAAGCGCGCCCTCGTCGACCACGTCGTCAACACGACGTTGCAGGACTTCCACGTCGAGCTGTTGAGAGTGGCGTCGCGGCACCCTCCCGGGTCGTTCGATCGGGTCGTCGCCCTGGGCGAAGCCTACATCCGCCTGGCTCTGGACAAGCCCGAACACTTCAAGGTGCTGTTCACGCCGCTCAAGCCGCGGCCGACGAAGCTCAGCGACCTCCCGGGCGAGGGAGGCTTCCGGCTGCTGCGGCAGTCGATGGCGGAGGCGATGGACGCTGGCCGGATTCGAAGGGGCGACCCGGACCTGGCGACGTTCTTCCTGTGGTCCCGCGTGCACGGCATCGTGATGCTGTTGATGGCGTGCGACTTCGGCGAGTGTCTGCCGCTCGACCGCGCCGAGATCACGCCGCTGAAGCTGTTCGAGCTGAGCCGGGTGTTCCTGTGGGAGGGCTTCCGGCCGCCGGCCGCGGGCGACGCGGCGGATCCGGTGGAGAACCCGTGACGACCGGCGAGCCGGGGCGGACCGCGGCGGCCCGGTTCGCCTGGATGTTACTGCTGGCCGCGGCCGTCTGTCTGGTCCTGGCCAACGGACGCTGGCAGGTCTGGCCCGCCGCGTGGCTCGCGCCGACGTTGTTGGTCGTGTTCATCGACTCGCAGCCGCCGCGGCGCGGTCTCGGCGCGGCGCTGGTCGTCCAGATCCTGGCTTTTGTCGTGAACTGGTGGGGCATGATCCCCGTGCCCGGCGCCTGGTACTACCTGGTCGCGGGGATCTACGCCCTCGTCTATTTCATCCCGTTCGTGATGCACCGTCTCCTGGCGGGCCGCGTCCACGGCGCGGGCGCCACCCTGATCCTGCCGATGTCCTGGGTCGCAATCGAATTGCTGTTCCAGCGTCTGATCACGCCTTACGGAAGCTGGGCCTCGCTCGCCTACACGCAGGTCGACAACCTGCCGCTGTTGCAGCTGGCCGCCGTGACCGGGACGGGCGGGATCAGCTTCCTGATCCTGTGGTGTGCGTCGGTCGTCGCGTCGTTGTGCGCCTCGCCGCGCACGTCCGGAGCGCTGCGGAGGACCGCGGTCGTCTGCGTCGTCGTCCTGTTCGCGGTTCTTGCGTGGGGTCAGTACCGGGTGGTGTCGGCGCCGCAAGGAGTCGACACGGTGCAGGTCGCCGGCATCACGCCCTCGGCGACCCTGGGGCGCGAGCTGGCGGGCGCGTTGCGCGGCGAAACGACGGGTTCGCCCGGCGACGATGCGGCGCTGCGCCGCGCGGCCGATGCCGCTGACCGCCTCAACGCCGACCTCCTCGACCGTACGCGGCGACTGGTGGGCACGGGAGCCCAGATCGTCGTGTGGTCGGAGCACGCCGCGCGGGTGACCGGACCCGCAGAGGACAGGCTGATCGCGGACGCGGGAGCGCTCGCTCGCGAGCTCGGCATCGTCCTGATCATGGGCGTCGGCGTCTTCAATCCCGGCTCCAGCCCGGCCTTCGAGAACAAGGTGGTGGCGATCCGACCCGACGGAGAGGTCGCGTTCACCTACTCGAAGGCGCGCCCCATCGTCGGAAGCGAGTCGTCGCTGATTGCCCCCGGGGCCCTCGAGATCGGAAGCATGGATTCGAGCTACGGCATCCTGGCCACGGTGATCTGCCACGACCTCGACTTCCCGGGATTCCTGCGTGCCGCCGGCAAGGCGGGCGCCGCGGTGCTGTTCGACCCGTCCAGCGACTGGGCCGAGATCGCGTCGCTTCATGCTCGCATGGCGATGGTGCGCGCCGTCGAGAACGGTTGCCCGCTGGTTCGACCTTGCGAGCAGGGGCTGTCCGCCGTCGTCGACCCGCTCGGCCGGATCGTCGTGGCGGCGTACGATCGCGGGGAACGGGGCAGCTCGCTGCTGGCCCCGGTCCCGCTGTTCAGGATCAAGACGGCCTACCCGTTCACCGGGGATCTGCTCGGCTACCTGAGCCTGGTCGGGCTTCCGGTGCTGGTGCTGTGGTCTCGCCGTCGAAGTCGGAGCGGATGATGAGGCGTCTTGCCGGTGTTGTTGTTTGCGCCGTACTCGTCGGGTCGTTCCCGGCCGCCGTGCCGCTCGACGGCGCCGAGCCGGCCACGTTGATTCCCTTCGAGCTCGAGGACCAGTTCGATCGCGTCCACAGTGACAGGGACTTGCGTGACCGTGTCGTGGTGGTCTTCGGAAGCGACAGAAAGGGGAGCCGTTACAACGACCGCTGGGTCAAGCCGGTCCAAGAACTGATCGGTCGAGGAGATCGCGGGGGGAAGATCTCGATCGTCGAGATCGCCGATCTTCGAGGTGTGCCGTTCTTCGTCCGGGGCGGCGTCAAGAAGAAGTTCCCGAGAGGATCGGAGAACGCGGTGCTGATGGACTGGAAGGGGCGGTTCGCGAAGAGCTACGGGTTCGCGGCCGGGGTCTGCAACATCCTGGTGTTCGATCGTCGAGGGAACCTCGTCCACCGGATCGCCGTCGAGGAGCAGGATCCGGGGACGCTCGCGGTGCTGAGGCGCGAGCTCGAGTCTCTCGCGGCACCGAGCGCACCAGGCCTGGAGTAGACTCGTCCCACCCCCGACGCGCGGGCCGCGAGGACGACACCGTGGACTACCGGAGCATCGATCCCACCACCGGCAAGCAGGTCCAGAGCTATCCCACCGCGACGCAGGCCGAGCTGAGCGCCGCCCTGGACCGCGCCGTGTCGGCGTTCGCCGCCTGGCGCGCGCTGCCCGTCGAGGAGCGGGCGTCGAAGCTCACCCGGGCCGCCGCGCTGCTCGAGGCGCAGGCCGGGGACCTCGCGGCGCTGATGGCGCTCGAGATGGGCAAGCCCGTCGCCGAGGGCGAGGCCGAGGCGAACAAGTGCGCCTGGGCCTGCCGCTACTACGCCGAGCACGCGGCGTCGTTCCTCGAGCCCGACGAGCGGGAGTCGGACGGCTCCGAGGCCTGGGTGCGCTACGAGCCGCTGGGGCCGGTGCTGGCGATCATGCCCTGGAACTTCCCGTTCTGGCAGTTCTTCCGCTTTGCGGCGCCGGCGCTGATGGCGGGCAACGTGGCGCTGCTCAAGCACGCGCCCAACACGCCCGGCTGCGCGCTGCGCATCGAGCGCCTGCTGCTCGAGGCCGGCCTGCCGCGGGGCGCGGTGCAGAACCTGTTCCTGACCAACGAGCAGGCGGCCGGGGCGATCGCCGACCCGCGGGTGCGCGGGGTCACGCTGACCGGCAGCACGCGCGCCGGCCGGCAGGTCGCGGCGCGGGCCGGCGAGCAGCTCAAGCCGATGGTGATGGAGCTCGGCGGCAGCGATCCGTACATCGTGCTCGACGACGCGGATCTCGAAGCGGCGGTCGAGACCGGGGTCGCGTCGCGTTGCCTCAACAACGGTCAGAGCTGCATCGCCGCCAAGCGGTTCCTGGTCCAGGCGGCGGTGTTCGAGCGTTTCCGGGACGGCCTGGTCGAGCGGATGCGGGCGCGACGGATGGGCGATCCCCGCGATCCCGACGTGCAGCTCGGCCCGCTGGCGCGACAAGACCTGCGGGACACGCTGGCCGGGCAGGTCGAACGCAGCGTGGCGGCCGGTGCGCGGGCGCTGTGCGGTGGCGCGGCGCCAGACCGCGCGGGCTTCTTCTATCCCGTCACCGTACTGGCCGACGCGCCAGCGGAATCGCCGGCCGCCTCCGAGGAGCTGTTCGGTCCCGTCGCCACGCTGTTTCGCTTCGAGAGCGAGGACGAGGCGATCGCCATCGCCAACGGCACTTCCTACGGCCTCGGCGCCAGCCTGTGGACGACCGACCGCGCGCGGGCCGGCCGCCTGATCCCGCGCATCGAGAGCGGCTCGGTATTCGTCAACGGCCTGGTCAAGTCGGATCCGCGCCTGCCGTTCGGCGGCATCAAGGACTCCGGCTTCGGCCGCGAGCTGGCCCGCGAGGGGATGCTCGAGTTCGTCAACCGGAAGACCGTCTGGATCGCCTAGCGGTCGCTCGCCTCAGCGCGAGCCGACCATGAAGAACACCACCCGCTCGTCGGTGGTGGGGACCTCGCGGACGGCGTACCGGCGGCGCAGGTCGGGGCGGATCGAGACCGTCTCCGCCGGCGGCTCGCCGAGCCCGACCTGGAGCGCCAGCACGTCGACGTCCGACGCGCCGGGCGCCCACGGCCCGACGTCGCCGCGAGGCAGCAGCGGCGCCGTCAGCGCGGCCAGCGCCAGAGCGGCCGCCGCCATGGCCAGCGACCAGCGACGGACGCGGCGCCGCCGCTCGCGGCCGATCCGCGCGCGCAGCCGGGTCAGCCCGCCCGGGGGCGGCTCCAGCACCTCGAACAAGGGCCTCGGGTCAGCTCCGCTCAAGGTCTTCCCTCAGCCGCTTCAACGCCCGGTTGCGGCGCGATCCGACGGTCCCCTCGGGGATCGCCAGCGCCTCGGCGACCTGCCGGTAGCTCATGCCGCTGAACTCGCACAGCAGCACCACGTCGCGCAGGTCCTCCGGCAGCGCCAGCACCGCCTCGCGCAGCCGCGTCCGCGCCTCGTCGCGCGCCAGCTCGGGCTCGGCTTCGCCGCGCGGGTCGGAGAACGCGGCCGCGAGCGGCTCCAGCGGCAGCCAGCGCAGGACCCGCTTGCGGCGCAGCCGCGACCGGGCCAGGTTGATCGCGATCTTGTAGACCAGCGGCTCGACCGTGTCGGGAACGATCCTGCGCCGCATCCTCCACAGCTTGACGAACGTCTCCTGCACCAGGTCGCGCGCCTCCTCGCGGCTCCACACCCGGCGGTACAGCACGTTGTAGAGCGGCTTCTCGAGACGCGCGTAGAGCGCCTCGAGCTCCGGCTCTCCGAACGACCGCATGCATCAGTCTATGCTGGAGGAGATGACGTAGTACAGCATCAGCTCGTCGCGTTCCTCGCGGAGCGCTGCAAACTCGCTGCCCTGGGCCTTGAAGGCGGTCTCTCCCAGCACGACGAACCGGCCGGACTCCAGCTTGACCCGGGTCTCCAGCGTGTGCCGCACGCCCTGGGAACCGAACATCGTCAGCCTGATGTCGGCCACGCGCTGGCCGGACTCGTAGCGCATCAGCCGCTGCCGGATTTCGACGAAACGCCCGCGGACGCTCCCGTCCTCGCTCTCGATCGTGGTCAGCCGCATCTGCTCGAGCAGGTGGAACTCCATGCCGCCCTGGGAGCCGACGATCTGTTCCATGACCGGCCTCAGGGCCGCGTTTTTCGCCAGCGCCGGCGAGGCCACGCTGAGCCCGCCGTCCGGGCGCGGCCGCGCGACCAGGAACCAGTAGTTCAGGGTCACCGACGCTTCGGGCTCGGCCGGCCGGGTGCCTTGGGCCTCCAGCTTCGCCAGCAGCTCTCCGATCCCCCGGTGCACGCTCTCGGGGGCCGTGACGATGATCGTCCCGCCGGGACCCGTGGTGGCGCGGCCGACCGAGCCCTCGCCGTGGCCCAGCACCGTGCCGACGATCCGGTGGATGTCGCGCGCGCTGTAGCCCTGGGGGGCATCGTAGTTCTTGATCGTCATCGCCTGGGGGTCGCCGGGTTGCTCCCGGAAGCCGCACGCCGTGCCGAGCCCGGCAACGGCGAGGAGCAGCAAAACGGCCCCGATCAACACTTTTCTCATCGTTCCGCCTCCGTCGCTTGGTGGTCGATGACCCTTGCTACGCACGAGCGGGGCGGTTCTTCACGAAAAAGCGACCCTAACCGGTGTTCCGCATTCCCGCCGCGACGCCGTTGATCGTCACCAGCAGCGCCTCGCGCAGGCGCTCGTCCTCGGGGGCCTCCCGCAGCCGGTGCAGCAGCTCGATCTGGACCAGGTTGATCGGATCGACGTACGGGTTGCGCACGTCGATCGAGCGCCGCAGCACGGGGTTGTCCTCGAGCAGCCGCTCGTGTCCCGTCACGGCGCGGATGCTCTCTGCGGTCTCGCGGAACAGGCTCCGCAGCTCGGCGCCGACGGCACGCAGCCGCTCGGGCGAGAGTCGCCACTCGTACTGCGCGGCGATCTCCGGGGAGACCTTGGCCAGCACCATCTCGATCAGGTCGATCGTCGCCCGGAAGAACGGCCAGCCCCGGAACATCTCGCGCAGCCGGTCCTGCCGGCCCTCACGCAGCGCGTGCTCCAGCGCGGTGCCCACGCCGAGCCACGACGGGACCATCAGCCGCATCTGGGTCCAGGCGAAGATCCAGGGGATCGCGCGCAGCGTCCCGATGCCGTCGCCGGGACGGCGCCGGGCCGGCCGGCTGCCGATGTTCAGGTCGCCCAGCGCCTCGACCGGGGTGACGGTGCGGAAGTACTCGATGAACTCGGGGTCCGTCACGCGGGCCCGGTACGCCTCGCGCGACGCATCGGCGAGGCCGTCCATCGTCTCGCGCCACTCGGAGGGAACCGGGGGCGCCGGCCGGAGCGTGGCCCGCAGCGTGGCTGTCGTGTAGAGCTCCAGCGTCCTGGCCGCGATGCCGGGCAGGCCGAACTTGGCCTGGATCATCTCGCCCTGCTCGGTCACCCGCAGCCGCCCCCGCACCGAGCCCGGCGGCTGCGAGAGCACGGCGAGGTAGATCGGCCCGCCGCCGCGGCCGACGGTGCCGCCGCGACCGTGGAACAGCGTCAGGTGCACCCGGTGCTCGCGACACGCCTCGACCAGCCGTTCCTGCGCCGTGTACAGCTCCCACGCCGCGGCCAGCCTCCCGCCGTCCTTGGCCGAGTCGGAGTAGCCGATCATCACCTCCTGCCGGTCGCCGATCTTGTCGCGGTACCACGGGGTTTCGAGCAGCCGGCGCAGCGTGCGGTCGGCGCCGCGCAGGTCGTCCACAGTCTCGAACAGCGGGACCACGCGCAGCGGCGGCGCGAGGCCCGCCATCCGCTGCAGCAGCTCCACCGCCAGCACGTCCGAGGGCGCGCGGGCCATCGAGATCACGTAGGCCCCCAGCGCCTCCGGCGGCTGCCGCGCGGCGACGCGGAAGGTCTCGACCACGTCGCGGACCGGATCGCTCGCCGGCAGATCGTCGGGCCAGCCCGACTCCGGGGCGGTCAGCTCGTCGAGCAGGAAGCGCAGTCGACGCTCCTCGTCCCACGAGGCGTAGGAGCCCGCACCGCGGTGGCGCGTCAAGGCGTCGAGGGCCTCGGTGTGGCGCGCCGATTCCTGGCGCAGGTCGAGCCGCACCAGCGTCAGCCCGAAGCAGGCCAGCTGCCGCAGCACGTCGGTCAGGCGCCCTTCCGCGATCGGCGCCTCCCCCGTGGCGACCAGCGAGCGGTAGCACAGGCGCAGCGTCTCGGCGAGCTGTCGCGGGTCGTCGTAGATCGGTTCCGGGTCGGGGCTGCGCCCCGCCAGCCGCGCCTCGACGTGGCGCCGCGTCGCCAGCAGGCGCGCCCGCACCCCGCGCAGCACCTCGCGATACGGCTCCCGCGCGCCGCGCGCCGCTTCGCGCAGCTCCTCAGTGGCCTCGACCATCGACAGCTCGTCGCGCAGCGCGTCGATCTCGCGGTAGAGCAGCTCGGCCGCCATCCAGCGCGCCCGCAGGCAGACCTCCTCGGTGACCTGCGCGGTCACGGCGGGATTGCCGTCCCGGTCGCCGCCCATCCACGAGCCGAAACGGATCGGCGCCACCTCGACCGGCAGCGGCCGCCCCGTCGAGCGCCGCAGCTCGCGGTCGATCGCGCGCAGGAATCGCGGCACGACGTTCCACAACGTCTGCTCCACGACCACGAACCCCCAGCGCGCTTCGTCCACCGGGGTCGGCCGCTCGCGCCGCAGCTCGTCGGTCTCCCAGATCGCGTGGATCTCGCGGCGCAGCGCGGCCAGCAGCTCCTCGCTCTCGAACACCGTCAGGTCGCCGCGGTCCCGCAGCGCCAGGCACTCTGCGATCCGGTCGTACTTCTGCTTCAGCGTGCGCCGCATCACTTCGGTCGGGTGCGCCGTCAGCACCAGCTCCACCTGTAGCCCCGAAACCGACCGGTGGAGCTCCTCCGGCGAGACGCCGTCGGCGATCAGCCCCCGGAAGGTCTCCTCGCACGAGGCCCGCTGCGGCGGCGTCGCCGGATCGCGCTGGTACGCGCGACGGCGCCGGATCCGGTGGTGCTGCTCGGCGATGTTGGCCAGGTTGAGAAAGCTGGCGAAGGCTCGCGCCAGCGGGACCGCGCTCTCGACCGGCATCGTGCTCAGCGCCCGCGTCAGCTCGGCGAAGGCCTGCTCGTCGCCCGCGCGGGCCCGTTTGGACAGCGCGCGGACGCGTTCGACGGCCTCGAACAGCTCGACCCCGGCCTGGCCGCGCAGCGTGTCGCCGAGCAGGCTGCCCAGCAGGCGGATGTCGTCGCGGAGGGGTTTGTGTGGATCGGTCATCGCCGCGACAGGATAGCCGACGGATGGCAGCCCGGTACCCTTGACAGGGGGGTCCGAGCGGCGTAATCAGGGCAGTCGTCGGAGGACGAGCCGTGAAAACAGCCATCGTCGTCGTGTCGCTCGCGCTGTGGCTCCCGGTCGCCGGGGCCGCCACGGCGTCCCGCACCATGCTGGACGCCCTGGCCGGCGGCGACGTGATCGACGTGCCGCCCGAGCGCATCTCGCTGACGCTCCACACGCCCGGCGGCGACGACGTGGTGATCTGGAACTGGCTGGCGGGTACGTTCACGCCGGTCGCACCGTCGCCGTCTCACGAAGGCCACGCCACGTGGTCGCCGGACGGCTCGTGGCTGGCCTTCGAGACGACGCGCGACGGGGATTGGGAGATCTACCTGATCCGGCCGGACTGCCTGCGTCCCCGCTCCAACTGCCCCGACGAGCTGCACAACCTGACCCTCGATCCCGGGGAGGACCTCTATCCCAACTGGAGTCCCGACGGCCGGGTCGTGCACTTCTCCGATCGCAGCTCGTACTACGACATCTGGCTGACGCCGATCGACGGCAGTCCACCGCTCAACCTGACCGACGACCCCGGTGACGATCTGCACCCCAACTTCTCCCCGCGCGGGGACGCCTTCGTGATGCGCGCGGATCGCCCCGCCGACCCCGAGATCTGGAGGATGGACCTGGCCACCGGCGAGCTGGTCAACCTGACCGCCACCCCGGGGACCGACCGCTATCCGAACTACTCGCCGGACGGGTCGCGCGTGCTGTTCGTCAGCGACCGGACCAACAACGAGGAGATCTGGGTGATGCGCGAGGACGGCAGCGGGCAGACCAACCTGACCCGCCATCCGGCGCGGGACTACCACGCCAGCTGGTCGCCGGACGGCCGGCACATCCTGTTCATCTCGGACCGCGCGAGCCGCGGCGACCTGTACCTGATGGAGGTCGAGACCGGCGAGGTGCACCTGCTGCTCGATCTCGAGGTGCCGATCGACTGGCCGTTCTGGGCTCCGACCAGTCTCAGCGAGCGCAAGATCAAGCTGCTGCCGCGATGACGTTCCGCAAGACCGCGATGTGGACGGGGCTGGCGCTCTTGCTGGCGGCGGCGCTGCTCTGGCTGGGCAACTCGTCGCGGCTGGCCGAGCCGCTGCCTTCCGGTCTGCAGCTGCTGGCCCACCGGGGCCTGGCCCAGGACTTCAGCCGCGAGGGGCTGACCGGCAAGACCTGCACCGCGGCGCGGATGCTACCGCCGGACCACGGGTACCTGGAGAACACGCTGCCCTCGATGCGCGCCGCGTTCGATCTCGGCGCCGACGTCGTGGAGCTCGACGTCCATCCGACCACCGACGGCCGCTTCGCCGTGTTCCACGACTGGACGCTGGACTGTCGCACCGAAGCCAGGGGCGTGACCCGTGAGCAGGACCTGGCGTACCTCCAGACCCTCGACGTCGGCTACGGCTACACCGCCGACGGAGGAGCCTCATACCCGTTTCGTAGCCAGGGCACCGGGATGATGCCGTCGCTGGACCAGGTCCTCACGGCCTTCCCCGACCGCCGGCTGCTGATCCACATCAAGAGCAACGACCCCGACGAGGGCGAGCGGCTGGCGGAGCTGCTCGGCCGGTTGCCCGGGAGCCGTCTGGAACGGTTGGCGGTCTACGGCGGGGCGCGACCGATCGCGGTGCTCCGCAGCCGCCTGCCGTCGCTGCGCGTGATGTCCCGACCGACACTCAAGGACTGCCTCGTGCGCTACATCGCGCTGGGCTGGTCGGGGCACGTACCCGCGAGCTGCGAGCGGAGCCTGGTGCTTGTCCCGGCGAACGCGGCACCCTGGCTCTGGGGCTGGCCGAACCGGTTCCTGCGCCGGATGGAGGCCGTGGGCAGTCCGGTGTTCCTGGTCAACGACTACACCGGCGAGGGGTTCTCGCGCGGACTGGACTCGCTCGCGGACCTGGAGCGGGTCCCGCCGGGCTACTCCGGCGGGATCTGGACCGATCGCATCGACCGCATCGCCCCCGCGCTGGGAAAGACACGCAGCGAATAAAGCAACGGCTCGAGGATCGGCGCCTGAGCACCCGTCTTTACATCGTTTTACCGCCGCTGCCCGGGATTCCCGGGTAGGATCCGAGGCGACTCTCGAACAAGGGGACGCGCCATGGATCGTCGGACGTTTCTTTGCAGCTCCGCCGTCGCGACCGCCTCAGCCGCGCTGCTGTCCGGGCCGTTGCGTTCCGAGGACGACAGGCCGCCGGCGCTCGACCTCGAGCTGGTCCGCATGTTCGTCGGGCGCTCCCACTTCGATCTCGACGCGGTCAAGGAGCTGCTGGGACGCGAGCCGGCATTGATCAACGCCGCCTGGGACTGGGGCAACGGCGACTGGGAGACCGGCCTCGGCGCGGCCGCCCACACCGGCCGCCGGGAGATCGCCGAGCTGATCCTCGATCACGGCGCGCGGATCGACGTCTTCGCCGCCACCATGCTCGGACACACCCGGATCGTCCGCGTGTTCCTGGACGAGCTGCCCAGGATTCACGGCGTGCCGGGGCCGCACGGGATCCCGCTGCTGAGTCACGCGGTGGTCGGCCGCGAGCGGGCCCGGGAGATCCTGACGCTGCTGCTCGATCGCGGGGCCGACGTGAACGCGACGTCGAAGCTCGGCGTCACGCCGCTGATGGCTGCGGCCTCGATCGGCGACGTCGAGACGATCGAGCTGCTGCTCGCCCGCGGCGCCCGGCCGGAGCTGGCCGACGTCAAGTCGCGCACCGCGCTGGCCTGGGCCGAGGAACGGGGCCACGAAGCGGCCGCGCAGCGGTTGCGCGGCCAGGGAACCGGCGGACGTTAGGGCCGGCGCCTACTCCCAGAAGTCGTCCGCGCCGGCCTCGCCGAGCAGTTCCGCCTGCTCCGCCAGCCAGGCGTCGTACTCCTCCTGGGTGTGCACGGTCACGAAGCCGCGCATCCGGTAGTGGCCCAGGCCGCACAGCTGCGCGCAGGCGATCTCGTAGGTGAAGTCGGGGTTGCCCTCGATCTCGGCCATCTCGGCGCTGGTCTTGGTCGGCACCCACCACACCGGGGTCGAGAAGCCGGGGATCGTGTCCTGCTTGACGCGCATGTGCGGGATGCCGAAGCTGTGGATCACGTCCTTGCTGCTCAGCCAGACCACGACCGGGCGGTCGACCGGGATGTGGAGCTGGTTGATCGTCGTGATGTCGTCGGCGGCCGCGGGGTCGTCGCGGTCGAGCCCGATCGGGTTGGTCTCCTCGTCGATCAGGTCGACGGCGGTGCGGCCGAACACGCCGTCCTCACCGGGGTAATGGAAGTTCCAGGCGAACTGCTGCGCCACGGAACGGATCTGGATCGAATCCGCGGGCGGCGGGACGTCGTCCACGCGGTCGGCCCACAACGGGATCGAAAACCCGATCAGCAGCACCGCCTCGACCACCGCCACGCCGATCTCGAGGTAGGTGTTGGTCTTGCTGGTGACGCCGACGTAATCCGCCTTGGGGTTGCGCGACTTGCGGAAGCGGAACAGCACGTAGATGAAGAAACCCGTCCAGCCGACGAACAGCACCAGCATCAACCAGTGCACCAGGCCCATCGTGTGGTCGATCGCGGCCGCGTGCGCCGCAGCCTGTTCGGGCAATCCGAGATACTTTTCGAGACCCATCTTCAGTCGGCTCCCTTCCGCGACCTCCTCCACAGCGTGATGAAGAAGGCGGCAAAACAAAGCTGGACCATCGCGACCATCCCGAACAGCAACCACACGCCCAGCCGCGCGGCTTCGATCATCGGCCCCTCGGAATCGCCGTAGCACACGCTGCAAGCGGGCGCCGGCTGCGTGGACAGCGCCCAAACACCGAGCGCGACCGCCAGCGCCTTGACGGTGCGGAAGCGCTTGCGTTTTTCCGCCTGTTCCTGCGCCTGGGTCTTGATCTTGCGCAAAAACCACGTCCCGTAGACGATCAGGCCGGCGCCGATCACGAACGCGCCGACGCCCAGCCCGAGGTACGTCCCGCCGCGGCCCGACGACCAGGCGTGCAGGCTCCAGCCGCCGAACCCGAAGCTGAGCAGGCTCGACAGCGAGATGAACAGGATGTGGAAGCCCTTCAACGACATCGTCGGTCCGTCAGCCTGCGACGCCGATGTGGTCGGCGAACGAGGTCAGCACCGGCAGCAGCAGCAGTACGAAGAAGAACGCTACGGTCAGGATCAGCACCGCGTAGACCAGTTTCTTCTCCGAGATCAGGTGCATGAAGAAGCAGGCCACCAGCGAGCCCTTGATCGTGGCGATGAACAGCGCCAGCGCGACGCTGGCCACGACCCCCAGGTGCAGGTAGTAGACCGCCACGGTGACGACCGTCAGCACCGCGAGCGCCACGAAGACCAGGATGTACGTCCTGACGTGCTTGTCGATGTCGGCGGCGTGGTTGTCGCTCATCGCACGCTCCTACAGCAGGTAGAACACGGGAAACAGGAAGATCCAGACCAGGTCGACGAAGTGCCAGAACAGGCCGGCGTGCTCGACGCGGTTGGTCAGCAGCTGCGGATTGGTGCGCCAGATCTCCATGCTGTTGTTCTTGGTCCACAGCAACCAGGCCGTGATCAGGATCCCGATCGGCAGCGCCACGATCAGCAGCCAGCACAGCCCGGCCAGGAAGCCGGGGTACTCGGCGGCGGCCCAGCGCAGCGGCCCCAGCAACGCCAGGTAGACCGCGGCCAACCCGGCCGTGGTCAACAGCGTCCCCGGGGCCTTGCCCAGGAAGTAGGCGTTGATGCACATCCCGCCGAACACGTGCAATCCGTGCAGCCCGGTCATCGTGAAGTAGATCGCGAGGAACGTGCTGGTGCTGGGGAACAGGTCGTGATGGAACTTGTGCGTGTACTCGAAGTACTTGATGACCATGAACGCGAAGCCGAGCAGCACGGTCGCGCTCATGAACAGGCGGAACTGGCCCAGGTTGCGCCGCATCAGCGAGGCCCAGGCCATCACCATCGTGACCGACGACGTGATCAGCACCATCGTGTTGAGCGTGGCCTTGGGCACGTCGAGGATCTCGGCGCCGGCCGGCCAGGTCGAGCCGCCGACGCGCAGCATGATGTAGGTGGCGAACAGCGCGCCGAACAGCATCACCTCGGAGGCCAGGAACAGCCAGATCCCGAGCTTGCCGTTGTTGAGCCCGGTGTCGGGCCGCGCCTCTACGACGTAGGGAATCTCCATCGCTACCTCACGCTTCCGAGGCCTGGCCCTGGGGCACGAAGTCCTTGTCGTGGCCGGGCACGCTGTACTCGTAGGGTCCGCGGTAGGCCACCGGCGGCGTGGCGAAGTTGCCGTGCGGCGGCGGCGACGGCGCCTGCCATTCCAGCGTCGTCGCGTCCCACGGGTTGTTCGAGACCTTGGCGCCCCCGCGGATGCTCCAGAAGAAATTGATGATGAACGGGATCTGCGCCAGCGCCAGCCCCCACGCCGAATACGAGATCATCTTGTTCAGCCCGAGCGTCGACTGCGCGAAGTCGTACGAAGCGCCGCCGTCGGACAACCGCCGCGACACGCCGGCCAGCCCCTGCACCATCATCGGCATGAAGATGCAGTTCATGAACAGCAGCGAGGGCCAGAAGTGCAGCTGGCCCAGCGCCTCGCTCATCTTGCGGCCGGTGACCTTGGGGAACCAGTAGTAGACCCCGGCGAACAGCGCGAACAGGGTGCCGGGCGCCACGACGTAGTGGAAGTGCCCGATCACGTAATACGTATCGTGCAGCGGGATATCGGTCGTGCTCAGTCCCAGCGGCAGACCCGTCAGCCCGCCGATGCCGAACATCGGCAGGAACGCCAAGGAGAACAGCATCGGCGTGTTGAAGCGGATCGAGCCGCCCCACAGCGAGATGATCAGCGCGGTCAGGATGATCACCGAGGGGATCGAGATGATCATCGTCGTGGTCTGGAAGAACGACGCCATCACCGTGCCCATGCCGGTGATGAACATGTGGTGCGCCCAGACGACGAACGACATGAAGCCGAGGAAGATCAGCGAGAACACCATCGGACGGTAGCCCCACAGCGGCTTCCGCGTGTTGTTGGCGATGATCTCGGCGATGATCCCCAGCGCCGGCAGGATCAACACGTACACCTCGGGGTGCGCCAGGAACCAGAACAGGTGCTGCCACAGCAGCGGGCTGCCCCCGCCGCTGACGTCCAGCACCTCGCCGCTGACCACCAGGCCGCTGGGCAGGAAGAAGCTGGTGCCGGCCACGCGGTCCATCAGCTGCAGCACGCCCGCGGCCTCGAGCGGCGGGAAGGCCAGCAGCAGCAGGAACGCCGTCACGAACTGCGCCCAGACGAAGAACGGCAGCCGGAACCAGGTCAGCCCCTTGACCCGCAGCTGGATCGTCGTGGCGATGAAGTTGATCGAGCCCAGCAGCGACGACGTGATCAGGAAGATCATCCCCAGCAGCCACGCCGTCTGTCCCATCGGTGCGATGTCGGCCAGCGGCGAGTACGACGTCCAGCCCGATTGCGCGGCGCCGCCGGGCAGGAAGAAGCTCAGGAACATCGTGATGCCGCCGAGGAACAGACACCAGTAGCTGGCCATGTTGATCTTGGGGAAGGCCATGTCCGGCGCGCCGATCTGCAGCGGCAGCACGAAGTTGCCGAAGCCCCCGACCGCCAGCGGCACGACGCCCAAAAAGACCATGATCGTCCCGTGCATCGCCCCCAGCTCGTTGTAGAACTCGGGCAGCATCGAGCCGCCGGGCGCGCGCGAGTCGCCGAGCAACCCGCCGACCACCGGGATCGGCTCGTTCGGAAACGCCAGCTGCCAGCGCATCAGCATCATCAGGCAGAAGCCGAAGAACAGGAAGCTCAGCCCGGTGATGGTGTACTGGATGCCGATCACCTTGTGATCGGTCGAAAAGACGTACTTGCGCCAGAAGCCGAGCTCCTCGTGGTGCTCGGCGTGGGCGTCAGGTGCGCCGTGAACGGTCTCAGCCATCGGCCGTCCCCCCTAGAGCCTTCTCGGTTGTTACCGCTTGGGCGGGCTGAATTCGAAATCCGCGGTCGCGGTGCCGTCCGCCGCCACGGTGACCTTCGCGGTCTGGGTGCCGAGCTTCTCGTGCCAGGCTTCGATCTCGTAGTTACCCGCCGGCAGCCCCTTGATCTGGAACTTGCCGTCCTCTTTGGTCGTGGAGTGGAACGGGTGGTCCAGCACCGCGATGTAGGCGTTCATCCACGGATGGACGTCGCACTTGATCTTGAACATCTCCTCGGCCTTGGTGAACTTCTCGACCGCTTCCTTGCGGTTGGCCGGCATCGCCATGTTGAAGGTCTTGTTGACCTTGGGCAGCGCGTGCACGTTGTGCAGCAGCCCGTCCGAGTTCAGGATCTTGAAATCCTGGCCGACCATGATCCCCATCACGTGGGGCTCGTAGCGGCAGCCCTGCTGGTCCAGCACCACCGGCTCGCTCGGCACCGGCCACTGCTTGGCCGGCAGTCCGCCGCTCACGCGGACGAACACGTTGCCCAGCGTGTTGCCGCCGCCCAGCACCAGCACCTCGCTCTGCACCGGCCCCTTGTGCTTGGCCGCGCAGCCCGGATCGGCGTCCATCTGGATCGGCCGGAGCTTCGGGACGGCCCCGACGTACTTCACCGTACCGGTCACGTTCCCCGCCAGGGCCGGGCTCGCCGTCAGCACCAGCGCGAAGCCCAGGATTCCCAGCCACGCCGCGTCTCGCCTCACACGCATCGTCGATCTCCTCTGTTCCCCTCGGTTCCGCAGTCCAAACGCGAGATTATAGTCCATCGTACTCAGCCCGGTCGGCCCGGCAGGTCATATGTTCTCGAACGACAGCGATTCCGGCAGCCGCGGGTCCCGGAGCGGCAGCAGCGCCGAACGCCGCAGCGCCAGCGCGAACGCGGCCAGGAAGAAGCCGCCCACCGACGTGAGCGCCGCCACGTCGACCAGGCCGAACTGCGCCCCCTCGGGGTGCAGCACCGGCATCGCCAGCCAGTAGATGTCGACCCAGTGCATCGCCAGCATCCACAGCGCGCCGACCGCCAGCCAGCGGCTGCGCTTGACCTTGTGCGACATCAGGAACAGGAACGGCAGCACGAAGTGGCCCACCGCCAGCAGCCGCGTCACGCCGAGCCACGAGCCCTCCATGCGGTGGATGTACCACAACGTCTCTTCCGGGATGTTGCCGTACCAGATCAAGAAGTACTGCGAGAACGCGATGTAGGTCCAGAAGACGGTGAACGCCCAGAGCAGCTTGCCCAGATCGTGCAGGTGCTCGACCGTCACGATGCCGCGCATCGGCCCGGCGCGCCGCATCGACGTGAGTACCAGGATCATGAACGAGTAGATCGCCACCACGGCGCCGCTGAAGAAGTAGACGCCGAAGATCGTCGAGTACCAGTGCGGGTCCAGCGTCATCAGCCAGTCGATGGCGGCGAAGGAAACGGTGACCGCGAAGATCGCGATCCCCGGCGCGCTGACCGCCTGCAGCCGCCGCGTGATTCCGTGGTCGCCGCTTTCGTCCTGGGCCCGCGAGCGCCGCGCGAAGTACAGCGCCAGCGCGATCCAGGCCACGAAGTAGACCGCCGCGCGGATGTAGAAGAACGTCGTGTCGAGGTACGGCGCCTTGGCCTGCAGCAGGTGGTCGTGCGCGACGGCGTCGGCGTGGGTCCAGTGGAACAGGTCGTGCATGCCGAACAGCACCGGGACGAACAGCAACGCGAACCACGGCAGCGTCGCCATCGCGTGCTCGGCGATCCGACGCACCGCGACGCTCCAGCCGGCCTTGCTGGCGAAGTGGGCCAGCACGAAGAACAGCCCGCCCAGCGCGATGCTGAGGAAGAACATGAACGAGACCAGCCACGAGAAGTAGAACTGCCGGTGGTCGGACCCCGACAGCGCCCACGCTGCGCCCAGGCCGACCACGCCCAACGCCAGCCCGACCCACGGCATCCGCTGCCACAGGCTCGTCGCCGGCAGCGTCACCTCCTCCGGGCGGACCGCGTCGCGCTGGTGTCCGTGGCTCACGCCGGTTCTCCCGCGGCCTCGACCAGCTCGACGTGCGCCGCGCCGGTCCCGCGCAGGAACTCGGCGGTGGCGTGGGCGTCGAACTTGGGATCCCAGCTCTCGATCGAGATGAAGAACCCGTCGTCGGTGGCCCGCTCGAAGCGCGCCGAGTTGAACAGCGGGTGGTGGTGCGTCGGGAGCTGGCTCAGACCGAGCAGCGCCAGCACCGCGGCGGAGGCCCCGCCCAGCACGCCCAGCTCGAACGTGATCGGCAGGTAGGCCGGCCAGCTCATGAACGGTTTGCCGCTGATCACCAGCGGGTAGGCGATCTCGTGGACCCAGTACTGCATCCCGAAGCCGCCGATCGCCCCGCCCAGCCCCAGCACCAGCACGAACCACGGCAGCGGCGTCGGCCGCAGCCCCATCGCCCGCTCGATCCCGTGCACCGGGAACGGCGAGTGGGCGTCCCAGCGCTTGTAACCGGCGTCGCGAACGTGCTCGCAGGCCCGCACCAGCTCGCCCGGCGTGCCGTACTCGGCCAGCACGCCGAAGTGCCGCGTGCCCTCGGGCAGCTTGGTCTCGAACAGGCCCATCACGAGGCGCCTCCGGCGGGTGGCGTCCCCCCGACCGGCTCGCCGGTGCGCGCCAGCAGGTCCTCGCGCTCGCCGTAATGCGGGTCGGCCTGCGGCAGCACGCCCTTGACCTCGGCCGTCGCGACCATCGGCAAGAAGCGCACGAACAGACAGAACATCGTGAAGAACAGGCCGAAGCTGCCGATCAGCGCCGCGACGTCCCAGAACGTGGGGGTGTAGTAATCCCAGCTCGACGGCAAAAAGTCGTGGTGCAGCGAGGTGACCACGATCACGAACCGCTCGAACCACATCCCGATGTTGACGAAGATCGAGATGATGAACAGCACCACGGTGTTCCGGCGCAGGCGGCTCGACCAGAACAGCTGCGGCGAGATCACGTTGCAGGTGACCATCGTCCAGTAGGCCCAGGCGTAGTCGCCGAAGGCGCGGTTGACGAACGCGAACGTCTCGTAGGGGTTGCCGCTGTACCAGGCGATGAAGAACTCCATCGCGTAGGCGTAGCCGACCATCGAGCCCGTGAGCAGGATGATCTTGGCCATGTTCTCCATGTGCCGGATGGTGATGATCGCCGTCATCTTGAACGCCGTGCGGCAGATCAGCATCAGCGTCATCACCATCGCGAACCCGGAGAAGATCGCGCCGGCCACGAAATACGGCGGGAAGATCGTGGTGTGCCAGCCCGGCAGCTGCGAGACCGCGAAGTCCATCGACACGATCGAGTGCACGCTGAGCACCAGCGGCGTGGCCAGGCCGGCCAGCAGCAGGTAGGCCCGCTCGTAGTGCTGCCAGTGGCGGGCCGAGGAGCGCCAGCCCAGGGCGAAGAAGCCGTAGAGCAGCTTGCGGATCCGTGTCTTGGCGCGGTCGCGGAAGGTCGCCAGGTCCGGGATCAGCCCGACGTACCAGAACAGCACCGAGACCGTGCCGTAGATGCTGACCGCGAACACGTCCCACAGCAGCGGGCTGCGGAAGTTCGGCCACATCCCCATCTGGTTCGGCAGCGGGAACATCCAGTAGGCCACCCACACCCGGCCGACGTGGATCCCGGGGAAGATCAACGCGCACATCACGGCGAAGATCGTCATCGCCTCCGCCGCGCGGTTGATCGAGGTGCGCCAGCTCTGGCGGAACAGGAACAGGATCGCCGAGATCAGCGTCCCGGCGTGGCCGATACCGACCCAGAACACGAAGTTGACGATCGCCCAGCCCCAGCCGACGGGGTTGTTGAGGCCCCAGATCCCGATGCCTTCCCAGAACAGCCAGGCGGTCTGGATCCCCAGCAGCGACAGCATGCCCAGCGAGACGAACAGCGCGACCCACCAGCCGCGGGGCATCTTGCCCTCGACGGGCGCCGCCACCGCCTCGGTCAGCGAGTGGAAGTCGTGTCCGCCCAGGATCAGCGGGGCACGCCCGTCCACCGGGTCGTACAGGGCGTTGTCCTCGACGAGCTGGGCCATGGAATGGAGCGGGGGGTCAGACGGCGAGAAGGCCGAAGCCGTGGCGGCAGACGTGGTTCACGGGCGGCACCTAAGAGACCTCGGGAATCCGGACCGATCCGGGCCGTGAACTATCACCCAAAAGGGGGGCGACGGTCAAGCACGGATCCGGCCGCCGGGGGGCCGGGCCCCCCGCGATTCGCTAGAATGCGGGCTCCCGGTGGGAGGAGCCGTGTCCAGCGTCCAGGCACAATCCGGCGTCGTGGCGGGCCAGGTCGGGTTGCCCCGCCAGGCCGCCTCCTCCCGCGTCTCGGAGGTTCTGGCGATCGGTTTCGGGACCACCGTGGCGATGTGGGGCGCCGGCTACGTCGGCCGGCTGCCCGCGGTGACGTTCCCGGCTCCGCTGCTGCTGGCCCTGCTGCTGGCCTGCCTGATCGGAGGAGGCGTCGCGCTCGGCCGCTGGGGCCGGGGCGGCTGGCCCGCGGGCTTCGCCGCGGGGCTGCTCACGGGGCTGCTCAACCTGCTCGTGCTGGGGAGCCTGCTCGGAGGGGAGCACCCGAACCAGGTGGTTCCGTCGGCCGCGATCTGGGTCCCGGGCTCGATCGCCGTCACGGCCGTGCTGGTGGGTCTCGGGGCCTGGCTCGGCTCGCGGGGCGCGGCGCGGCGGGCCCGGCCGGCGCCGTGGACCGCGGTGCTGGTCCGGGTCGCGATCGCCGCCACGATGCTGTTGCTGGCGGTCGGCGGGCTGGTGACCAGCCACGAGGCCGGCCTGGCCGTGGTCGATTGGCCGAACTCCTACGGCTACAACATGTTCCTGTACCCGCTGTCCCGGATGACCGGCGGGATCTACTACGAGCACGCCCACCGGCTGTTCGGGGCGCTGGTCGGGCTGACGATGCTGGTGCTGGCGGTGCGGTTGTCCCGGGTCGATCCGCGACCGTTCGTGCGCCGCCTGGGCTGGCTGGCGCTGGGCATGGTGATCGTGCAGGGCATCCTGGGCGGGCTGCGGGTCACCGGCAGCTTCACGCTGAGCACCGACGCCGGGGACATGGCGCCCAGCCTGGCGCTGGCCGTGGTCCACGGCGTGTTCGCGCAGGTGTTCCTCGGCACGCTGGTGGCGCTGGGGGCGTTCACCTCGCCGCGCTGGCTCGACGGTCCGGAGCCGACGGTCCGGGCCAGCGCCCGCGCCGACCGCCTGATGGGCTGGATCCTGGTCGTGATGCTGCTGGTCCAGCTCGTGCTGGGGGCGATGCAGCGCCACACCAGCCAGCTGCTCGGCGTGCACATCGCCATGGCGGCGCTGGTGGCCCCGCTGGCGCTGCACGTGGGCTTCCGCAGCTGGGGCGTCAACCCGGACCAGCCGCAGCTCCAGCGCTGGGGCATCGCGCTGGCGGTCACCACGGGTCTGCAGCTGATGCTGGGGATCGGCGCCTTCGCCATGATCGGGGCCGTGGAGGCCGGCGCGGTGTCGCGAGCCGTGGACGTCGGCATCACCACCGCGCACCAGTGGTGCGGGGCGATCCTGCTGGCCTGCGCGGTGACCGTGCTCTGCTGGACCCACCGCCTGTTGCGCACGAGCTGATGCGAAAGCGGCAGCACGTCTCCTCGGGCGCGCCCTGGGAGGCCAGGGTCGGCTACTCGCGGGCGGTGCGGGTGGGCCGGCAGGTCCACGTCTCGGGGACGGCGGCCGTGGACGAGCGCGGACGGCCGGTCGGCCGCGGTGACGCCTACGCGCAGACGGTGCGTTGCCTGGCGATCATCGAGGCCGCGCTGCGGCAGGCGGGAGCCGAGCTGCGGCACGTCGTGCGTACGCGGATCTACGTCACCGACATCGAGCGCTGGGAGGAGATCGGTCGCGCCCACGGCGAGTTCTTCGGAGAAGTCCGGCCGGCGACGACGATGGTCCAGGTGGCCCGGCTGATCGATCCGGAGATGCTGGTCGAGATCGAGGCCGAGGCGATCCTGGACTGAGGCCGGCCGGCGTCAGCCGCCGTGCTCGCGCAGCCAGCGGAAGTCGGTGTTGCCGCCGCTCAGGATCGCCCCGACCCGCGCGCCGCGGAACTCGTCCGGATGGCTCCGGACCGCGGCCAGAACCGTGGCGGCGGAAGGCTCGGCGACGATCCGCAGCCGGTGCAGGATCTCGGCCGCCGCGTCCAGGATCGCCGGCTCCGCGACGCGCAGGATCTCGACGCCGCGCGCGCGCAGGATCCGGAAGTTGATCTCGCCCAGTCCCGTCAACAGCCCGTCGCACCAGGTTTCGGGCTCGGCCACCGCCGGTTGCAGGACTCCGCTCGTGAGCGAGCGGTAGGCGTCGTCCGCGGCCTCGGGCTCGGCGCCCAGCACCCGCATCGCCGGCCGCATCGACTTGACCGTGGTCGCCGTGCCCGACAGCAGGCCGCCCCCGCCTACGGGCGCGATCACGACGTCGAGGTCCGCGACCTCGTCGAGCAGCTCCAGCGCCGCGGTGCCCTGGCCGGCGATGATGCGCGGGTCGGTGAAGGGGTGGATCAGGGTCGGGTTGCGCTCCTCGACGATGCGCGCGGTCGTGCTCTCGCGCTCGCCGCGCTTGCAGAACACGATCTCGGCGCCGTACGAGCGGACGTTGTCGACCTTGACCGGCGAGGTGCGCTCGGGCATCACGACCGTGCAGGCGATGCCGCGCACCGTGGCCGCCCAGGCCAGCGCCGCGCCGTGGTTGCCCGAGGAGTGCGTGATCACGCCACGCGCCGCTTCGGCCCCGCTGAGCGTCAGGACCGCGTGCAGGGCCCCGCGGGCCTTGAAGGCGCCGACCTGCTGCAGGTTCTCGCATTTCCAGAACACCCGGCAACCCAGATCCTCGTCGAGCCGGTCACAGCTCAGCACGGGAGTGCGCCGCACGTGCGGGCCGATCAGCTGGGCCGCGGCGCGAATCTGGCGCAGGTCGACGGAAAGCTCGTCGAAAGCCGGCTGGTCCATGGCCACAGCATACCGCGGGCGGGGCCGCGGCGATGCCGTGGCGCGTGGCATCATGACGCGTGATGGAAAAGCGGCCCCACGGGTTCGGGCTCCCCCTGCTCGCCATCTTCACGCTCGCGCTCCTGGTCCGGGTGCTGCACCTGGCGGCGATCCGCGACGCCGTGCTGTTCCAGGTGCGGATCGGGGACGGGGCGTTCTACGACGCCTGGGCGCGCGCGATCGCCGCCGGGGACTGGGTCGGCCGCGACGTGTTCTGGTACGCGCCGCTGTACCCGTACTTCCTGGGGATCGTCTACAAGCTCTCGGGGCACGACACGCTGGTGGTGCGCGTGGTCCAGGCGCTGGCGGGCTCGATGACCTGCGTGCTGCTGGCCGACGCCGGGCGGCGGCTGTTCTCCAGGACCGCGGGCATCGTCGCCGGCGTGTTGATGGCGCTCTACGCTCCGGCGATCTTCTACGACGGCCTGATCCACAAGCCGGTGCTGGTCGCGTTGTTCCTGGCCCTGGTGTTGTGGTTGCTGGCGCGGCGGATCGACGATCCCGGCGGCGTCGCCGCGTGGACGGGGCTGGGGGCGGCGACCGGGGGGTTGGTGCTGGCGCGCGAGAACACGATGCTGTTCGTCCCGCTGCTGCTGCTGTGGCTGCTGGCGCAGCGGTTTCCCGGCGGCCGCCTGCCGCCGCGCCGCAGCCTGGCGCTCGGCGCCGCGTTGATCGCGGGAGCGGCGCTGGTGCTCGCTCCGGTCGCGACGCGCAACCGGATCGTCGGGGGCGAGTTCCACCTCACCGCGGCGAACTTCGGCGACAATTTCTACAAGGGCAACAACCCCAGAAGCAGCGGCTCCTACGTGCCGCTGGTGGCGGGGCGCGGCAACCCGGAGTTCGAGCGGCAGGACGCCACCCGGCTGGCCGAGCAGGCCACGGGACGCAGCCTGACGCCCTCCGAGGTCTCCCGCTACTGGACGCGGCAGGCGCTCGACTTCATGGTCTCGCGCCCCGGAGACTGGCTGCGCCTGACCGGGCGAAAGACGCTTCTGGTCTGGAACGCCACCGAGATCGGCGACGCGGAGGATCTCTACACCTACGCCGGGTGGTCGCCGGTGCTGTGGGCGGCAGGGCTGCTGCTGCACATGGGAACGCTGGCGCCGCTGGCGCTGCTCGGCGTCTGGGTGACCTGGCGCGACCGCCGCCGCCTGTGGCCGCTGCCGGTGATGCTGCTGGCCTACACGGCAAGCGTGGTCGCGTTCTACGTGTTCGGCCGCTACCGCTACCCGATGGTCCCGTTCCTGGTGCTGTTCGCCGCGGCGGGGCTCGCGGGCGCCGCGCGGTTCTTCCGCACCGCGGGCCCCCGCGCGCGGGTGGGAGCGTTGGCCGCGGTGGCGGCGATGCTGGTGTTCTGCAACTGGCCGGTGGACGCGCGCGACGAGACCCGCATGACGACGCACTGGAACCTCGCCGTCGTGCTCCAGGAGCAAGGGCGCTTCGACGAGGCGATCGCCGAGTTCCGCGAGGGCCTGCGGCTGGCCCCCGGGAACCCGCGCCTGCACGAGGGGCTCGGCGACCTGCTGCGCGCGCGGGGGCGCCTCGCCGAGGCGACGGTACATTACCGGGAGTCGCTCTCGATCGATCCCGGGCGGCCGATGGTGCGCACCAACCTCGCGCTGACCCTGCGGGCGCTGGGGCAGGAGGACGAGGCCATCGCCCAGTACCGCGCCGCGCTCGCCGTCGACCCGGACTTCGTGCTGGCGCATTTCAACCTGGCCAACCTGCTGCGCTCACGCGGGAGCGTCGACGAGGCGCTCGCGCACTACGAGCGGGCGCACCGCGTCGCGCCCGGGGTGCCCCAGAGCAACTACGACCTGGGCCTGGCGACGGCGCTGGCCACGCACCCCGATCCCGCGCGCCGCGACGTCGCCCGGGCGATCGCGCTCGCCGAGCGCGCGGTCGCGATCACCGAGCGCTGGGACCCGGGCGCGCTGGACGTGCTGGCGGAGCTGTACGCGGGCGCGGGCCGGACCGACGAGGCGATCGCCACGGCGCGGGAGGGACTCGAGCGGGCGCGAGACCTCGAGGACCCCCGGGCGACGCGAATCCGGGAGCATCTCGAGCGCCTCGAGCGGCAGGCGGGCGGCCGCAGCCGCTGACCCGCCGTCGGCCTCAGATCGCCACCAGCCGCTGTTCCTCGAGCCGCTTGCGGGCCTCGGCGTCCCGCGGACGCACCCAGTCACGGCCGATCCGCTCCCAGTCCGGGTCCTCGGGGTCGAGTCCCAACTCGCGGATCGCCGCCGCCACGGTGACGAAGAACTGGTTCCGGTAGGGGAGCAGGTAGCCGCCGCCGCGCAGCAGACCGGCGTGCGCGGCGAACCGGAAAAACACTAAAACAACGAAAAACAGCGCGCCGATCGCGGAGGCGCATGCTTCACACGAACCGCGGAAATGTCGCGACGACATGGCTGTCCGCGACCTCTCGCGATATGTTCACGGCTACCCCCCCGCTCGGCACGAATCTCGCGTTTCGTGGAAGCGACCGGAACCGTCGCGGCACTCGGCTCCCTGCCGCCCGGCGCGGTTACGAACGCGCAACGGGGATCCGGAAATCGGCATGGTCCCGGGCGGCCGCTCACCGTAGGATCGGTCGAGGGGGGGCGGGCCGCAAAAGGAGGAGGAAGGTACCGATGTCGCCGTGGACATCGGCGCGCGTTCTCGTCGCGCTCGCATTCGCCGTCGCCCTCACCGTAGGAGCTGCGCCTCCGGCGGGGGCCGTGGCGCTGGCGCGGGACCACGCCCCCGTGGTGCTCACGGGGGCCGAGCTGTCCGGCCTGCTCGGTGCCGACCCCTCGCGCATCGTCGCGTTCCGTTTCGACACCGGCTGGCAGCCGGTTCCGGTGCAGGTCGACGAGCGGGCGGACGTCGACTGGGGCACGATCTACGGCATCGAGCCGCAGGGCGTGACCCTGCCGACCTACACGGACCCCGGCACCTTCACGGGAGCCGATCCCGACCCCGGGTTCGACGCCGACGACGAGCTGGTGCTGCGGGCCCGGGACGCGGCGAACCGCTGGGACCGCGTCGAGCTGCCCGCGGGGGTGGTGCCCGGCTCGATGCTGGAGCTGCTGCTGACCGATCCGCTGGGCGGCGAGCAGGCCTGGCTGTACCTGTTCCGGACCGACGGCTCGCTCGATCCGGCGGCCGGCGTCGCGCCGATCGACTACCGGTTCGTGCTGTCGTCGGGCGACTACAAGACGACCTACAAGACGCAAGTCGGGCCGAACCCGGAGGACTCCTCCGTGATCACCGGCTCGTACGGCGTCCACTTCTCCGATCGCTGGATTCGCGACGAGACCACGGTGACCGCCGGCGCCGCGACGGGCGTGGACGTGCTCGACCGGCACAAGTCGTTGTTCGCCCCCGCCAACTGCGCGCGCAGCGAGGACACGTTCAGCGGGGGCGAGGGCGCGTTCCTGGTCAACCGCAGCGGGCCGATTCGGGCGCTGCGCGGGTACATCGGCGCCAACAGCGGCCACACCACCCATCGCGTGCACAAGTTCTACGACGAGATCGAGGAGATCCTGACCGTGCTGCGGGTCCACCCGATCTCGGGGATCGTGGACTTCTTCGACTACGCGCCCGAGGCGAGCGGCATGCGGTACCACAACGACCTCAACCCCGCAGGCGTGACCGTGGACGGGGTCCAGGACACGGTCACTCCGGGTCCGATCCGCTGGGAGATGGTCACGGGGGGGCAGGGCACGCTGGCACAGGCCACGATCTTCGACGTCGACATCCCCGGTTTCGACCACACGTCGTACTACTCCGACGACGCGAGCCCGGCGACGACCCAGTGCACCGGCGACGCGTCCGAGTTCGGCTCGAGCGGCATCCGCGAGGACGAGGAGATCCCGAACACGGATCCGGAGCGCGAAGGGGGCTTCGGCCCGGCGTTCCGTTTCGAGGTCACCCGGGTCATCCGTTACGCGGCTCCCGACCGCGACGCGGCATTCGCCCAGCGGCACTACGACGAATCGATGCAGCCGCTGGCGGTGCAGGTCGACCCCGCCGCCCCGTGCCCGGACGCGGACGGCGACGGCTGGTCGGCCTGTGATGCGTCCTGCGCCCCGGAGGGCACCGAGTGCGGCGATTGCGACGACACGGATCCGGGAGTCCATCCCGGCGCCGAGGACGTCTGCGGTAACGGCGTCGACGAGGACTGCGACGGCTCCGACACCGCCTGCGCCCCCGAAGCGTGTCCCGACGGCGACGGCGACGGCTGGTCGGTGTGCGACGGGTCGTGCGTGCCCGAGGGCACGGAGTGCGGCGACTGCGACGACGCCGACCCGGCGATCAACCCCGCGGCCGCGGAGGTGTGCGGCAACGGGGTGGACGAGGACTGTAGCGGCGGCGACGCGGTGTGCCCGCCGGATGCGTGTCCCGACGCCGACGGCGACGGCTGGTCGGTCTGCGACGGATCCTGCGCGCCCGAGGGCACCGAGTGCGGCGACTGTAACGACACCGACCCGGCGATCAACCCCGCGGCGGCGGAGGTGTGCGGCAACGGCATCGACGAGGACTGTAGCGGCGCCGACGCGGTGTGCCCGCCGGACCCGTGTCCCGACGCGGACGGCGACGGCTGGTCGGTGTGCGACGGATCCTGCGTTCCCGAGGGAACCGAGTGCGGCGACTGCGACGACGCCGACCCGGCGATCAACCCGGGCGCGGCGGAGGTGTGCGGCAACGGGGTGGACGAGGACTGTAGCGGCGCCGACGCGGAGTGCCCGCCGGATGCGTGTCCCGACGCCGACGGCGACGGCTGGTCGGTGTGCGACGGATCGTGCGTGCCC
>JBFKMV010000014.1:0-48683 GCA_041629655.1 Candidatus Polarisedimenticolaceae bacterium | reverse complement strand
GTGATCGGCATGGCGATCGTCTTCACCTACGCCACGCTCGGCGGCATGAAGGGCATCACCTGGACCCAGGTCGTGCAGTACTGGGTGCTGATCACCGCGTTTTTGATCCCGGCAATCGCGATCAGCTTCAAGCTGACCGGTAACCCGATCCCCCAGATCGGCATGGGCAGCCGCCTGATCGAGGACGGCATGCCGCTGTTGGCCAAGCTCGACCAGCTTCACGCCGACCTCGGTTTCGCCAGCTACACTGCCGCCTTCGGGGGGGGCTGGGACAAGCTGAACGTGTTCTGCGTGACCGCGGCGCTGATGGTCGGCACCGCCGGCCTGCCGCACGTGATCGTGCGCTTCTATACCGTCAGGACCGTCAAGGCGGCACGCTGGAGCGCGTTCTGGGCCTTGTTGTTCATCGCGCTGCTGTACCTCACGGCGCCGGCCACCGCCGCCTTCGCCCGCTACTACATGATCCAGAGCCTGCACGGCAAGGCGGCCGGGGACCTGCCCGCGTGGTTCCACGGCTGGGAGCGCACGGGCCTGATCCTGTGGCTCGACGACGGCGACGGCCGCGTCGCGTACCACGGCCCGGCGGCGGCGCCCGGCGACAACGAGATCTTCCGCAGCGGCAAGATCGCGGCCGGCGAGCTGGCCGAGATCCGCATCGCCCATCAGCAATGGCTGTCGAGTGGGGGCCGCGAGGGGCGCGACGGCCGACAGGTGCTGCGCGAGCGGGGCGTGTCCGGACCCGACAACGACATCATCGTGCTCGCCACGCCCGAGATGGCGGCGCTGGCCGACTGGATCATCGCGCTGGTCGCGGCGGGCGGGCTGGCGGCGGCGCTCTCGACTGCCAGCGGGCTGTTGCTGGTCATCTCCTCGAGCGTCGCCCACGACCTCTACTTCCGTGTGATCAACCCGCAGGCCGGCGAGGGACAGCGCCTGGTGGTGGGCCGGGTCGTGATCGGCCTGGCCGTGGTGGTGGCGGGTCTGCTGGGGATCTTTCCGCCGGGCTACGTCAGCCAGGTCGTGGCGTTCGCGTTCGGCCTGGCCGCAGCCAGCTTCTTCCCCGCGATCGTGCTGGGCATCTTCTCCAAGCGCGTCGGCACGGTGCCCGCGGTGGCCGGCATGATCGCCGGAATCGGTTTCACCGCCTCCTACATCATCGGCAGCGTCTACGCCGGGATGCCCGACTGGTGCTTCGGGATCGGGCCGCAGGGGATCGGCGTGGTCGGGATGCTGATCAACTTCGCCGTCACGCTCGCGCTGACCCCGCTGACCCGCGCCCCCTCGGAGCCCGTTCGCGAGATGATCGACCGGATCCACGAGCCCGAGGGGGCGGGACCGGCGGTCGTGATCGAGGCCGCACCCGAGCACTAGCGGCGAGGCCGGGAATTCGAATCAGGTCTCGGTCACGAGCACCTTGGCCCCGCGGACCGGGCCGCGCTTCAGCTCGACCAGGGCCCGGTTCGCGTCCTCCAGCGGATAGGTCGTCACCTCGGGACGGATCGGGATCTCGGCCGCCAGCGCCAGGAACCGCTCGATGTCGTGGCCGGTGACGTTGGCCACGGACTTGATCTCCCGCTCGAGCCACAGATGCTCGTGGTAGCTCAGGTTACGGAGATAGCCCTTGTCGGCGTCCTCCTTGCGGATCGCGTTGATCACCAGCCGGCCTCCCGGCAGCAGGTTGGCCAGGGCCTCGACGACCGGCTTCCAGGCCGGCGTCGTGTCGATGATCGCGTGGAGCCGCTCGGGGGCGCGGTCGGTGGTGTCGCCGACCCACTCCGCGCCGAGCGCGGTGGCGAACTCCCGCGCCGCGGCGTCCCGGGCGAACACGAACAGCCGCATCTCGGGAAACCGATGCCGCGCCAGCTGCAACACCAGGTGCGCCGAGCCGCCGAAGCCCGTCAGCCCGAGACGGTCGCCGTCGGCGACGTTGGACAGCGCGAGCGCCCGGTAGCCGACCGCCCCGGCGCAGAGCAGGGGAGCCGCCTGCTCGTCGGAGAAGACCTCGGGGATCGCGAAGGCGTACCGCGCGGGCACCGTCATGTACTCCGCGTAGCCGCCGTTGACGTCGCGGCCGGTCGCGCGGAACTCCGGACTCAGGTTCTCGTCCGGTCCGCCGCTCGAGGAGTGGATCCAGCCGACCCCGACGCGGTCGCCGACCTGCAGTCCGGCGACGCCCGGACCCGCCCGCTCGACGCGACCCACGACCTCGTGCCCCGGAACGATCGGCAGCCGCGGCGGCGCCATCCGGCCTTCGATCTCGTCCAGCTCGGTGTGACAGACGCCGCAGGCGGCGACCTTCAGCAACACCTCGCCGGCCCCGGGCTCGGGGACGGGGAGGTCGGCCGGTTCCAGCGGAGCGTCCTCCTCGTCGAGGGAGACGATCCTCCGCAGCAGCATCGCGCGCATCGCGGCAGCTCCACGGCGGTCGGAGGTCGGGCCCGAGGGTAACGCCGCGTCCCGGGCGGGGCAAGCGGCGAGCGGGCTGGGCGACCGGGTTCCGGATCAGGAGCCGTCACCGGATCCGGGCTCCGGCAACACGAGTCCGCGTAGCGAGACCAGCGCGCACATCACCTCTTGCCGTTCGTCCGGCCCGACGTTCAGGTTCTGCATCGCGGTCTCGAGGTCGGCGCCGGCGGCGAGGAACAGCGCCGGGGTGAGGTTCATGCGTTCGTGAACGGACGTCACGTCGCGACCGGTGTACTCCACGTCGGCCCCCGCACCGGCGGCGAGGAAATCGGTCGAGTTTTCGAGGAACCGGTCCATGTCCACCCCGTCGAACAGCGGTTTGATCTCGGGGTTGCCCATGTGGACGTCGACCATCTCGACCATCATGGCGCGGATTCTCTCGTGGCCGCCGAGCCGCTCGTACAGCGAGCGCTCCCCCTGACGGCGCGCAATCTCCGGGGCCGCCGCCGCGCAGTCCTGCGCCATCTCGGCCAGTTGCTCGTCGGGGTTCTGCTCGGTCGGTGGCGCTTGCACCGGCTCCGCTTCCGGGGCCGAAGTCGATCCGGAGCAGGACCAGAGCAGGAGCGACGCCAGCAACAGGAAAATCACGCGCAGCTTCATCGCAACTCCTCACCTCGCCGGGGGTTCGTCGGCGAGAGGCTAGCCCCAGTTCCGCCGCAGTGTCAATCGGTCGACGTCGGCGTCGGCGGATTCCGCGGAGCGGCGAGCCCCGGCCGTCCGCCCCGCGGGAAGGCGCCTTTCGTGGCACGGAGCCGATGCCGCTGCTAGCTTGACCCCGATTCCACAGGGCGCGGTCCGGCCGACGGCGGGGCCGCAGGCGGATTGGGGGACGATGGTGCTCTACGATTTCGTGACGCTGGATGTGTTCACCGACCGGATGTTCGGCGGCAACCCGTTGGCCGTGCTGCCCGATGCTCGCGGGCTCGAGGCCGCGCAGATGCAGGCCATCGCACGCGAGTTCAACTACTCCGAGACGACGTTCGTGCTGCCGCCGGAGGATCCCGACCACACGCGCAAGGTGCGGATTTTCACCCCGATGGCGGAGATCCCCTTCGCGGGCCACCCCAACGTCGGCACGGCCGTGGCGCTGGCGCGGCTCGACGCGCTCGGGGACGTCGTGGCCGGCCAGCGCCTGCTGTTCGAGGAGGGTGCCGGCGTGGTCTCGCTGTTCCTGCGCGGCAACGGCGGTCAGATCGACGCCGCAGAGTTCATCGCCCCGGTGATCAACCAGTTCGAGGACGAGGTGCCGGTCAAGGAGTCGGCGCTCGCGCTCGGGGTCACGCCCGACAAGGTCGTCACCGCGCACCACGCACCGCGCGTGCTGTCGCTGGGCATCCGCTTCCTCTACGTCGAGCTGACCGATCTCGAGGCGCTGGCCGCCTCGGAGGCCGCCCCCGGGCCCGTGACGCGGCTGTCGGCCGCGCGGGGCCTCGACGGCGTGTTCGCCTACGTGCGTCTGGACAACGGGTCGCCCAACCACTTCGACGTGCAGGCGCGGATGTACGCGCCGCTCCACGGCGTCATGGAGGACCCGGCGACCGGCAGCGCCAACGCCGGGCTGGCCAACCTGCTGGCGTCGCTCGAAGGCGAGCAGGAGGCGACGCTGCGCTGGAGCGTCGCGCAGGGCATCGAGATGGGTCGCCCCAGCCGGCTACAGCTGACCGCGGAGCGCCGCAACGGCAAGGTCGTCGAGGTCCGCGTCGCCGGCGGCGCGGTCGTGGTTTGCCGCGGGCAGATCGACGTGCCCGGCAACGGGCAACGCTAGAGAAGGTCCTCGAGCCGGGCGTCGCGCCAGACCACCGACGTGACGCGCCACACGCCGCCGTCCTCCTCGGCCACGACGGCGTCGAAGTGCAGCAGGTCGGCCTGGATGTCGCGGAGACTCGCCGGTCCCCGGATCGGCTCCGCGGCCGCCGCGACGGACACGGCGACCTCCACGCGGTCCGGCGCCACGGCCTCGAGGTGCTGGACGTGCTTCCACAGGAAGACGTCGCGATTCCTGAGCGCCAGCGTCAGCAGCCCCAGCACCGCGCGCTTGTCGCGTCCTTCCGGGTCCCGGTAAGCGTCCGAGACCTTGTCGGCGATGCCGGAGATCGAACCGGCCACGGCGAGGCGCTCGATCTCCTCGACGAGCCGCAGCGCCTGCTGCTCGGGCGCGGGCGCGGAGCCGCAGGACCACACGACCGACGCGGCCGCGATCACCAGGGCGCTGCGGATCGACTTCATCCGGGTCACAGGCCGCTGCCGAGGGCGACCGACAGGGTGTGCTGCTCGAAGTCGACGGCCACGAGGTCGGGGTGCGTGTCGCCGTCGAGGTCGGCGACGGCCAGGGAGTAGATGTCGGACCTCGCCGGCACGCCGATCTCGCGATCGTCGAACAGGCCGTCACGCTCGTTGAGGAACACGCCGGCGCGGGAGTCGCCGTGGCGGGTGATCGCCAGGTCGGCGTGGCCGTCGCCGTCGAAGTCGGCGGCGTGGATGAAGATCGGCCGGCCGAACGCTTCCCAGTCCTGGCGCAAGGCAAACGTGCCGTCCCCACGCCCCTGCAGCACGCTGACCCGTCCGGGATCGGTCGAGTGCGCGACGGCCAGGTCCGGCAACCGGTCGCCGTCCAGGTTCGCCAGGGCGATCGAGTACGGCAGGTCGCCCGTGGGAATCTCGATCCGCTCGGAGAACTCGCCGCCGCCGTGGTTCAGGTAGACGCTGCTGCCGCCGCCAGCTTGGTCCGCCGAGACGAGATCGGGGAAGCCGTCGTCGTCGAGGTCGGCGAGCCGCAGCGCGACCGGTCTGGCGCCGGTCGGCAGGAACATCTCCGTGAAGCGCTCGGGATGCCCGCCGCTCAGGAACAGCATCAGCCGTCCGCCGGGGTAGTCGGAGGCCGCCACGTCGGGCCGGCCGTCGAGGTCCAGGTCGGCCACCGCCACGTTGTACGGGATACCGGAGGTCGAAATCGTCGGACCCGCCGTGAAACTGCCGTCACCCGCTCCGTGCAGCACCAGGATCGACGCCTGCTGGCAGTCCGGCACGCACGTGCTCACGACGACGTCGCTCGCCCCGTCGCCGTTCATGTCCGCCACCGCCAGCGAGGTCCCGCCCAGCTCTCCCAGCGAGAACGGCTCGCGCCGCTCCAGCGCGCCTGTACCGTCTCCGAGGAAGATCGAGATCGAGCGGCCCTCACGGTTCGCGGTCAGGACGTCGAGGTGACCGTCGCCGTTCACGTCCGCGGCGACCACGTCCAGCGGCTCCTGCCCGGTGCGATAAAGCTCCGGTTCTCGAAAGAACGAGACGACGGCCCAGCCCGCCAGTGCGCTGGAGACGGCAACCAGGACCAGCAGCAGCGGAAGCGATCGGAGGCGCATCCGTCCAATCTAGTGCGGGGTCCCCGCGTGGGCAAAGTCAGCCCCGTCGTCGGCGACGACGGCGCCGTGCCCGTGCGCCCCGGCTGCTCGGCAACGCGGAAAGCCGCCGAGGCCCGCTCGAACCGCTCAGTCGTCCGGCTCCTGCTCCCCCGGCTCCTGCGATTCCTGTTCCTCCAGCAGCTTCCGCGCGAGCTTTAGCTGGTCCTCCGGAACGAGGATCTTGACGCCCAGGGTTCCCTCCAGGGCGGGAATCTGGTCACCCAGGTCGTCCTCGAGGATCCGCGCGTCGATGCCGTTGGACTGCAGGAAACCGATCGCGATCCGCGCCCGGGTCTCCTCATTTTCCACGCGGACGACTACCAGGTTGTCGGACATGGGTTCTCCTTCGCGTTGTCGTGAGACGAGGATACCGCGTCAATCGCCCGAGCGGGAGGCTTCAGGGTACCCGGGCACTCCCTTGCCCAGCGTGATGTCGCGCGTGACGACCCAGGTCCCGTGCTCGTCGCGGCGGGGACGCGCCAGTCCGCCGCCGCCGCGGCCCTCGGCGAGCCGCGCCCGCTCGGAGCGCGAGAGCAGGGGATCGTCCTCGAAGTGGATGTCGGCGATATAGTACGTGCAGCAGTCGGGCTCGATCACGTGCATGTGCACGTGCTGCGGCACGTCGCGCCCGGGGTAGGCGCCGGGGCGGATGGTCTCGAACCGGTAACGGCCCTGCTCGTCGGTCCTGGCCCAGCCGCGCAGCCTCCCGTGCCGGGCCGCGGCGCCGCGCCGTCGCTCGTCGCGGGGATAGATGCCTCCGGCATCGGTGTGATAGGCGTAGACGATCACGCCCGGGGCCGGGTTCCCCGCCGCGTCGACGACCCGGCCGACGATCCGCAGCGGCTCCCCGGGCTCGCCCGACGGGGCGATCCGCCCGTGGCTGCCGAGGTTCTCCGGTAGCCCGTCGAACACCGCCTCGCAGCCCTCGCAGGGCAGCCCGACCACCGGCACCTCGAGGGTGCCGGGCGCGGCCAACAGGCCCCAGACGGTCATGGCCAAGATCCAGGTCTGCATCGCGGACTCCTTTCCCGTCTTCGATGGTATACCGCCGGCCGGCGGGTCGCCGGAACCCCTTGACGCGCGCCCGAGCCGGGCGTACAGTCGCGCCGATCTCGACCGGAGTGATCGAGGGCGTTTCGTCCATCCCGGACGGAACCGGTGCGCCCGGACCCCGCGTTCAGCTCGACAGCGCCTGCCGATGCGATGCCGCGCGTCTTCGCGGGGCCGTGCGTTGAAGGGTATCCCGATGCGCAAGTCACACATTGCCGTTACCGGGCTTCTGATCATCGCGCTCGCTGCCGCCGGAGCGACGACCGCCGCGGCGTTCGCCCCCGAGGGCGCCCGGGGGATGCTGGAGATGGAGATCACCGTCGAAGGTCAGGGTCGCGTCGACGAGTGCGGTTTCTGCGACCATTACACCTGGAAGGCGCTGCACCGGGCTTCGCTGCGTGTCCCGGTGACCGCGATGGCTCCCGCGGTCGACGCGGCTGCGATCGGGGCCGCGCTCGGTGGCGCCGCCGGCGACGCTGCGGACGGCGACGACGAGGAAGGCGACGAGGACGAGGACTGGGAGGCCGAGTGGGACGACAAGCTCGACGCCTGCGACGGCGACGAGGACTGCGAGGTCCGCGTCACAATGCAGAAGATGCAGGACCCGCGTTTCAAGAGCACCATGGCCGCCGTCGCCAAGGGATTCTCGCTGGTCAAGAGCGGCCAGCTCGACCTCGGCCCGGCGCTCCAGCACTGGGCGATGCTCGGCGGCGACGTCGCCGGCAACGTCAGCATCGAGCAGCAGCGGAACAGCTTCGGCGTCGCGGACACCGGCGGCGGACCCAAAGTCGACGTCGAGTGCAGGATCCGGGGCAGCGAGACCGTGAAGGCCCGGCCGACCGGCTACGGCGACATGCACCCGATTCTCACGATCAACGCCAAGCAATCGACGTACGAGCTGCGGCTACCCGCCGAGCAAGCGATCGCCGTGACCGACGACTGCTCCCCGGATCAGCCGCAGACCGCGGAGCTGCTGGGGTTCCCCGGACCCGGCCGGAACTGGGGCGAGGTGCTCCAGGTGGCCGGCAAGCTTTCCGGCAGCGCGGACCGGCCGAGCTTCGACGGCAGCGGTGTGTGGGAGGGCGATCTCTCCGGGCACTCGGTGCGCGTCACGATCCAGTGGAACTTCCGGCCGGGAGCGTGAGGGTCAGGGGAGGATCCGGAACAGGGCGTCGGGCGGCGGCGGGTTGCACTCGCAAACCTGCGGGATCTCGGCTGGTGCCGCCGACCCGTCGTCGATGCCGACCTTCAGGCAGCACAGCACCTCCTCGATCGGGTTGGCGATCGACCATCCGGTGTCGGTATCCCGTCCCATGATCAGACCGACCGGCCGGCGATCGTCCAACGCCCCCACCCGGTACAAGGTGACCAGCGAGCCCGAGTCGCCGGCCTCGGAGAACGGCCCGGTGTTGCCTTCGATCACGATCTGGTCGACGAACGACCGGTAGTCGCAGCGCGGTGAGCCGGCGCCGGTCAGGCAGACCCTGTGAAAACTCCCCTGGACGCACTGGACCCGGCCGACCGTCCTCGTCTCCCAGCCCCGCTTGGTGACGGTCAACGTCTTTTTCTGCTCGCAGACCCATTGCTTCAGCTCGGTCGTCGAGACGTAGTCCCGTTTGGGTGTCCGATTGTCGGGCGTCGCGGTGTCCACGCACTCGTCAACCGTCCGCGCGATCGCGGCGTCGACACGGTTGGAGGCGTGCCCTCCAGACCAGATCGGAAACCAGTGGGCAAGATCACCGATGGTATGCCTGCTCTTGATCTTGATCTTCGAACCGTACTTCTTCCGAAGCGCGTCGGCACACGCTCGATGATCATCCGGGGAACCGTACGCCTCGATCGGATCGCCCCTGCACACCCCGGGTCGACCCAGGCGCGCATAGACGTGGTTGTTGCTCATGGCATAGACAGTTCCGTCCTTGTCCTTGACCCGGACGCCGAGAGTGCCCCAGGAATCGAGATCCGAACGCTTCGTCTTGGATCCGATCGGGACGCCGACTGTCGTGTCCAACATCACTACCTCGCCCATTGATTCCACCGCGAATCGCAGCTCGGGCATGCGGTCCAAGACCTCCTCGGTTCGCGAGCGCGTGTCCTCACCCCGTTTGAAGAAGATCGTGAGCTCACGCGGATCGGGGAGGCACAACGCGCTGCCCACCAGCCAATCCTCGGCTCCGAACTCTGCGACGAGCCGCTGCTGGAACAGCGCCAGCTCCTGCAGCGTGAGCTGGCGCTCCTCTTGGGGCTCGATGTACCAGCTCAGCCCGACGAAGAACAACCCGACCACGATCGTCCAGCCAACGATCGTCGAGATCCAGAACAGCGCTTCCGGATCGGCCTCGCGCAAAACGGACGCGCCGGGCGTACCCTGGCTCGACTTGTCTCTCTTCGGTTGGGGCGCCGGGCCGGGAGGCGGGAGCGCGTCGTCGGGACCGGGACGGATACGCCGCCCCCGTTTCGCTTTCGTACGGGGGCGCTCCAGCTGCGCCGTGCCGGACCCTGAGAGCTCCGTCAGCTCGGGCTCGTCGCCACGGCCGTCTTCGTGCCCCTCGCCGGGCCGCTCGGAGTCGGGCGGATCGGGCGTGTCACGATCCATGTCGGATCTCCACGGCAGGACGCTGCGCGCAGCTTAACACGCGTCGGGCGCTTGACAGCGTCGCCGGTTGTCCGGCACGATTCGGCTCAAGCGAAACTCGCCCGGGAGGGGGAAACATGGGCCGAGTCGCACGATCGGTACTGCTGGGAGCGGGTCTGCTCGTCGGCTCGTTCGCCACGGCCGCAGCGCAGGATTCGGAGTCGGAGCGCGAGCAGGACCGTTGGAACCAGGCTTCCAGCCTGCGTCTCGGTGCGTTCCTGGGCTACGACACCGACCCCGCCGTCGTCGACGACGATGGGCCCGGGGTCTCCTCGGGGGTCGGCTTCGCATCGGCGGACGTCTCGGCCGACGTGTTCCTGTTCCACAAGCAGCCGCTGACCAAGGGGGAGTATCCGGCGGAGCGGCTGTTCCAGGTCGGCCTCGGCGTGGAGACGTTCGGGCTCGTGCAGACCGGCTTTTCCAGCCTGGAGCCTTACGAGCATGGCTGGCGACTGTTCGCCGAGGGCGACGTCTTCGTGTGTCTCGAGGACGACGGCAACGGCGGACGCCAGCTCTGCTCGCGCAACAAGGCGATCGAGCGCGTGAGCGTCGGACTGCTGCTCGACGGGGCCGACCGCGACCTAAACCGCGAGCCGTTCAGCTCGACGCTCGGCGGGACGCTGGTCACGCAACTGACCTTCCGACAGGACGGCAATTGCGAGCTGGACAATCTCCGGCTCTACTATCGCAGGCACGATTACGACGCGCGTGAAGCGCTGACGCGGCGGGAGTACGACCGCGACGGGGACATCAAGGTTGCCGGGGCGGACTTCACGTTGTACCAGCCGAGCAGGGGCGTCGAGTGCTACCGGCGCGGACCGTTCTTTAGGCTGATCCCCGAGACGTCGTGGTCGTTCAACGCCAGCTACCGCTACGAGACCTGGGCCACCCGCGGAACCGAGTTCGGGGTGCGCCGCCACGTCGGCAACGTCTGGGCCCAGTGGCCGGTCGCCGGGAATTTCTCGGTCGAGGGCATGGTCGAGTATGCACGGGCCACGTTCCGCAACCGCAGCGTCATCGATCCCGGCGTGGAGCACCAGGACGACCTCGGAGTGCTGCGGCTCGCGGCGCGGTGGCACCGGCCGCTGGAGACCAGGATGGCCAAGCGCAACGTGACGGATATGCCGCCGTCGAGGACGGACCAGGGCATCCGGAAATTCCGCATGCCCGGCGTCGTCCAGTACTACGACCTGGTGTTCGGCTTCGAGCTGACGGACTACGACTCGGACGTCGAATTCTACGACTACGGGCGCGGCTATTTCTTCTTCGGGATCGAGATCAGCTTCGCCGGCGTCGGCACCGGCGGTCAGGGTCAGCCGACCAACGCCGGGACGCGGGAGACCGAGACCGGGTCGGGCTCGGAGCGGCCGGTGGTTGTCGACGAGCTGCCGCCGTGATCGCTTTAGCTGAGCCGCTCGAGCTGCCACGCCGCCAACTCGTGCTCGAGCCAGTTGAGCATGCGTAGCGCCACGGCGTCGCCGAGGTAGGCGGCGGCGTCGCCGGGGCGGCCGTCGTGGGCGGCCAGCAGCCCGAGGTAGACGTGGGCGTACAGCCGCTCGCGGTCGGTGCCGGCCCCGGCGAAAACGTGGGCCGGATCGGCGGCGCCGCGGTGGGCCTCGACGACCCGGACCAGGTACGGGTCGGAGGAGGCCGCGGCCGCGGCAAGCGCCCGCGCGGCCTCGCGCTCTCGGCCCCGCGCCTTCTCGAGGCTCCAGATCCACAGCCGGATCCAGTCGGCGTCGGGTTGTGCGGCCTCGACGTAGGCGGCGAAGTCGCGCCGGGCGTCGTCGGGCCGGCCGAGCTTCCAGTGCGCGATGCCGCGCTCGAGCCGGTACTTCCAGTCGTCCGGAGCGAGGGACACGGCGCGGTCGAAGCCGTGGCGTGCGCGCTCCGTGTCGCCGGCGTGGAGCGTCAGCTTGGCCAGCACGAGGTGCGGCAACGGGCGGCCGTCGTCGAGGGCCAGGGCCGCCTCGGCCGCGAGGCCGGCCTCGTCGTACCGCTCCAGCAGTAGCAGGCGCTCGGCGCGCAGCTCCAGCAGCTGCACGCGGTAGGCGCGCAGCCGGGGGTCGTCGGGGATCAGCTCCAGGGCGACGCCGTAATCCTCGACCGCGCCCTCGAAGTCCCCGCGCTGATGACGCGCCCAGGCGCGCTCGGCGCGGATGCCGTAGTGGTCCAGCCCGTCATCGATGGCGCGGGTCAGCAGTGCGTGCATGGCCTCGGCGTCCCCGAGGGCCTTCAGGGTGTGCGCCGCTTCGAGCACCGGCTCGCGGCGGCGCGGGGCCAGCTCCCGCGCGCGGCGGAAGTGCTCCAGTCCCGCCCGCAGCGATGCCGTCCGGTCGTCCGCCGTGTCCCCGCCGGCGCGCCGCGCCACGACCAGGCCGCGGTTGAAGTGCGCGTGCCACAGCCCGGGGTCCCGGGCGATCGCCTCGTCGAGCGAGCGCGCGGCGCCGTCGAGGTCGCCCTGCTCGAGCAGCACCGCGCCGTGCTGGACCCAGGCCAGGGCCAGGTCGTCGCGCACCTTGAGCATCAGCGCGGCGTCGCTCGCGGCGCCCGCCAGGTCCTTGCTGCGGTACCGCCGGACGGCGCGTTGCCACAGCGCGTCGAACGCCCACGGGTAGGCGTCGAGGCTCTCGGTGAGCAGCTCGATCGCCGCGGCGTCGTCGCTTTCGCCGACGGCCAGGTTGAACAGCAGGCGCCCGCGGGCGCGGGAGGCGCTCCCGGTGCCCGCTTCGAGCAGCCGCTCGGCGCGGGCCCGCAGCCGCTCGCTCTCCGCCGGATCGGTGGGGCGCAGCAGCCCCGCCAGCAGCGCGGTCGCCTCGCCGGAGGCGGGCCACCGCGCCAGCACCTCCCGGGCCTGCTCGATCGCGCGGTCGGTCTGGCGCTGAAGCTGGCGGATCCGCGCCTTCTCGATCAGCGGCTCCGGGGAAGCGGGGTCCCTGGCCTCGGCCTCGGTCAGGAGGTCCCAGGCCGCCCGCGCTTCGCGAAACGAGAGCAGCCGGGCCTGCTCGACCAGCTCCTGCGACTTGCGGACGTTCAGCTCGCGTTCGACCTGCCGGTGGCTGACCACGAGCGCCGTCGCCACGACCACGCCGATCAGGAACACTGCCGCCACCGCGGCCGATGCGGTCAGCGGGCCCCGGTACCGGCGGGCGAACTTGCGGACCCGGTACGAGGCGCTCGGCGGGCCCGCCTCGCAGGGCTCGCTGTTCTGGTGCCGGCGGATGTCCGCCGCCAGCGCCGCCGCCGTGCCGTAGCGCCGCGAGCGGTCCTTCTCCAGGCACTTCATCGTGATCCAATCCAGGTCGCCGCGGAGCTGTCGGGTCAGCGAGCGCGGCTGGGCCCGGCGCCGCCGGGCGATCTCCTCGGAGGTCGCCGAGTCGGTGCCGCCGAGCGTGCTCAGCTTGTGACTGGGCGGCGGCGGCTCGTACTCCCAGACCAGCCGGTGCCGCGCCTCGAGCGCCGCGCCCCGGATCTGCTCCCGTTCCACCGGCAGCGTGCCGGTGAGCAGCTGGTACAGCAGCACGCCGAGCGCGTAGATGTCGGCGCGGGTGTCGATGTCCTGACGGGTGGGGTCGATCTGCTCGGGCGCCATGTACTCCGGCGTGCCGATGATCCTGCCGTACTCGGTGGAGAGGGTCGGCTGCTCGGGCAGCGGCGTCAGCGCCTTGGCGATGCCGAAGTCGATCACCTTCGGCACCGCCCGGCCGTCCTCGAACGAGACCAGGATGTTGTTGGGCTTGAGATCGCGGTGGATGATGCCTCGCTGGTGGGCGTGCTGGACCGCGTCGCCGACCTGCCGGAACAGCTCCAGCCGCTCCTCCACCGACAGCCGGTGGCGGTCGCAATGGTCGGTGATCGGCTCTCCCGGCACGTACTCCATCACGAAGTACGGCCGGCCGCCGCGCGTCTTGCCGGCGTCGAACACCCGGGCGATGTTGGGGTGCTGCATCAGGGCCAGCGCCTGCCGCTCGGTGTCGAAGCGGGCCAGCACCTCGCGGCTGCCCAGCCCGGGCTTGATCACCTTGAGCGCCACGACCTGTTTCATCGGCTCGACCCGCTCGGCCATGTAGACGCGGCCGAACCCGCCCTCGCTGATCAAGCGCCGGATCACGTACGGGCCGATCCGCTCGCCGATCTCGGGGGGCTGCTCGTAGGGGTCGTACTCCTCGACGCCGACGGTCGCGGCGGCCTCCCGGTCCTCGCGCGTCTCGTCGTGGACGCGCAGCAGCGCCTCCACCGCCTCGCGTAGCGAGCGATCGTCGCCGCAGCGCTCCGACAGGTAGATCCGTCGGGCGTCGGTGTCCAGTTTCCGCGCCGACTCGTAGAGCTGTTGCGCGCGTTGCCAGCGTCCTTCCATCGGGCTTCCGGCACGCTAACCCGGGCCGGGCCGTCGTGGCAACCGCCGGGATGTCGGCGGGTCGGCTAGGGGCAGGGCTCCGGCGCGGGTTGCGCCGCCAGCACCGGGTCGACGATCGGACCCTTGCGGCACAGCTCGGTGCACGTCCCGTCGACGCACTGGCCGAGATCCGAGCAGGTGCCCGGGTTGGCGCACGTGCCGCCGGGGCAGGGGTACGGGTCGCCCGTCGAGCAGTGCTGGCCGTCCCGCTGGCCGCCCTGGCAGCGGCCGCGGCACTCCGCGTCGGCGCTGCAACGTCTCCCGTCGTCGATGCCGCCCACGCAAGCGTCGGGGCAGCCACTCGCAGGACAGATCTTCCCGGTCCTGGCGCCGCCGAGGCAGACGCCGGGACAGTCGGAGTCGCTGTCGCAGGCCCGTCCCGGCCGGGCGCCGTCCTCGCAGCAGGGGAAAAACTCCTGGGCCGACGTGGCGGTCACGGCGGACAGCACGCACAGCACGAACACGATCGGCTGCAGATTCCTCATCTGGGCCTCCTCCCTGGTGTTATTCTACGGTCATTCCCCCGCAGAGGCCGGAGCGGGTCCGGCCGACCGAGCCATGCCGGCAACGAGCGAGAAGTACCGCGAGGACATCGCCGCCGTCCTGGCGACGCGGGGCGGCAACGGAGGGGAGTTCTGGGCCAGTGCCGACGGGCGGATCGGGGTCGGCACGCCGTTCAGCACGCTCGAAGCCCCGCTGATACTCCACGAGCTGGGTGTCGGCCGCAGGCACGAAGCCGTGCGCGGCGCGGTGGGGCTGATCCTCGACGCCGTTCGCGACGACGGTCGTTGTCGCGTTGCGCCGCAGGGGGCGATCTACCCCTGCCATACCGCGAACGCGGCCAGGGTCGCGTGCCGCTTCGGCTACGCGCGCGACCCGCGGCTGAAGCGCCTGTTCACGCATCTGCTGGAGCGCTCGCACGACGACGGAGGATGGCGCTGCCTGAAGTTCTCGGGCGGCCGTGGTCCGGAGACCGGATTCTCCAACCCGGGGGTCACGTTGTTCGCCCTGGACGCGTTACGTCATACCGCCCACGTCAACCGGAATCCCGCGCTCGATCGCGCCGTCGGGTCGTTGCTCGATCACTGGGCGGTGCGGCGGCCGATCGGACCCTGTCACTTCGGCATCGGCACGCTGTTCATGCAGGTCGAGTACCCGTTCCTGCGTTACAATCTGTTCTATTATGTCTACGTGTTGTCGTTCTACGATCGCGCGAAGCGGGACCGTCGCTTCCGTGAGGCCTTCGAGCTGCTCGAGGCCAAACTGGACGGGCGCGGCCGGCTGATCGTCGAACGGCCACATCGGAAACTCGCCGGGTTGTCGTTGTGCCGGCGCGGCGAGCCCTCGGGGCCGGGGACCCGCCGCTTCCGGGAGATCGTGCGCAACATTTCGAAGCGAGGAGTGACATGATGCCCAGGACGCCGTTTTCCGACGAGTGGAAGGCCTTCTACGACAGCGCGCGGTACAACGAGATCCTCGACGAGCGCACCACGATCATGCTGCACCTCGGTGCGGCGATGGCCGTCGGCTGCGAGCCCTGAATGGAGTCGTACTTTGGCGTGGCCAAAGAAGCGGGAATCACCAGCGCTCAGATCGAGGCCGTCCAGTCGATCGTGATGGCGGTGTCCGCCGGACGTGTCCGGGCCCAGGTCCGCGAGGCGCGCCGGCGCGGCCGCGAGCAGGGACGGTCCGGGGCGTGATGGACAGGGCGACGATCCTCGACCGCATCAGCCGCGGCCGGACCGACCTGGTGTTCGAGCTGCTGCGGCTGCCCGATTGGCGGCAGGCGCTCCACGCAGGTCCGTTCGGACCGCTCCAGTGGTTCGTGTACTACAACGACGTCACGGCGCTCAAGGCGGTGCTCCGGGCCGGAGGCGACCTGGCGAGCATCGACCTCGACGAGGAGCTCGGCCACGCGGCGTTCTTCGGGCACTGGAAGGTCTGCGACTTTCTGGTCGGCCACGGCGCCGACGTCAACGCGGCCAACCCGGAGACGGGCGAGACGCCGTTGCACAACGCGCTGGCCAAGGCCGGGCGCCCTTACTTCCTCTACGTGATCCGGCTGCTCGTCGAGCAAGGGGCGGACGTCAACGCGCGCACCGTGCCCGGTCGCGAGACCGGCGCGTTCATGCGCGACGTGCGCACCCGGGGCGAGACGCCGCTCCACCGCGCCGCGGCCTACGCCGACGCCGCGACCATCGAGTACCTGCTCGAGCACGGCGCCGACCGCGAGGCCCGCGACGCCCACGGCGACTCCCCGTTGTCCTGGGCCAGCGCGCACCTGCGTCCCGGGAAGATCCTGGCCCTGCTGACGTTCGGCGAGCACCGCATCGGCAAGAAATCCCGCGACGGCATCACCAGCGACCACGGGGCGGGCTGGGGCAACGGGATGGAGCGGAAGTTCCTCGGCGACTACCTGCCGGAGAGCAGGCGGCGTTGACGGGGGCCGGGGATCAGGTCTCCTCGACCACCCGCAGGACCTTGCGCGTCGCCCCGGAGACCGGCAGGCCGTCGATCCGTCGCGGATCGATCCAGCGCAGGTCGTCGCGTCCCGCGACGCGTCCGCCGGCGAGGCGGCAGTCGTAGATCTCGAGCCGCAGCCGCCGGTGCAGGATGCCGTGGCTCGCCGTGCCCAGAAGCTCGCCGCGGCGTAGCCGCAGCCGCAGCCGCCGAGCGAGGGCGCCCAGCGATCGTCCCGGGGCGGCCTCGGGACCGCCGCCGATCTCTCGCGCGGGGAAGTCCCAGGTGCCGCGCAGCGGGTTTCCGGCGCCGGGGCGCTCCAGCAGGACCCGGCCGGCACGGGCGATCCACAACACGCCGACCCGCAGCTTCTCGGTCGGGCGCGCGGGCCGGGTGACCGGGTAGGCTTCGGGGCGTCCCGACCTGCGCGCGCGGCACGGCTCGCGCAGCGGGCAGAGCAGACACTGCGGGTTGCGCGGCGTGCACACCAGCGCGCCCAGCTCCATCAGCGCCTGGTTCAGTTCGCCCGGCGCGGGGCCCTCGACGAGTGTCGCGGCGAGCTTCCACAGCTCGCCGTCGGAGGCCGGTCGCGCGGCGCCCGGGTCGCCCAGCGCGAACAGCCGCGACAGCACGCGGCGCACGTTGCCGTCGAGCACCGGCTCGGCGAGGCCGAACCCGATGCTCGCGATCGCGCCGGCGGTGTAGCGCCCGATGCCGGGGAGCGCTCGAAGCTGCTGCGGTTCCGCCGGGAGCCGCCCACCGTGACGCTCGACCAGGGTCCGGGCACCGCGGTGCAGCGCGCGGGCGCGCCGGTAGTAGCCGAGGCCGCTCCACTGGCCCAGCACCTCGTCCTCGGTCGCGGCGGCGAGGCTCGCCGCGTCGGGAAAGCGTTCCAGAAACCGGCGGTAGTAGGGCAGCACCGTGGCGACCTGCGTCTGCTGGAGCATCACCTCCGAGACCCAGATCGCGTAGGGGTCCCGCGTGCGGCGCCACGGCAGGTCGCGGCGATGCCGGGCGTACCACTCGAGCAGCGGAGCGCGCAGCCGGCGGACCGCAGCGTCGGCGGGCATCGTCAGCGGGAGGTGTCGTCGTCGGCGGGGCGCATGTGCGCCAGCCGCAACCGCTCCACCGGGCGCCCGCCCAGCACGTGCTCGCGGAAGATCTCGTCCACGTCGTCCACGGTCACGTGGCCGTACCACACCGCCTCGGGGTAGACCACGATCGTCGCGCCGTGCTCGCACTGGTCGAGGCAGCCGGCGCGGTTGACGCGCACCTTGCCGCGCAGGCCGGCCTCGAAGACCGCCTGTTTGAGCCGCGACATCACCTCCCGCGAACCCTTGGCGCTGCAGCAGCCGCGCGGGTTCTCCGGCGGCCGCTCGTTCTCGCAGACGAAGATGTGTCGTTCGAGCGGCGGCATGCGGCGAGTATACCGTGGCGGCGCGCCGGGCGCCGGGACTGACCGACGCCGGCGCTGTGCTAGGATGCTGGCTTGCTTCGTCCGGGCAGGGAGTATCAGAGATGCCGTTGATGACCGTCGACAAGCTGAAGCAGCGCGAGGCCGCGCTGAAGGGAAAGCTGGCGCAGCAGGGCGACTCGCTCGAGGGACCCAAGCTGCGTGCGCTGAAGAAGAAGATCCGCCGGGCGCAGCGGCGCCGCCGCCAGCTGGTCTCGCTGGCCAAGCGTCACGCCGCGAAGACGCCCAAGCCGGCCGAGGCCAAGGCCGAGCCCGCCGCCGAAGAAAAGAAGGCAGAGTAGCCTCCGTTGCGACGCTGGCGTGTCGTCGATCGCGAGCGGTTGACGCGCTGCCGCGTGTTCGACGTCGACCGGGTGCGTTTCCGGCCTCCCTCCGGCGGCGATCCCCGGGACTACTTCGTCATCGACGCCCCGGACTGGATCAACGTCATCCCGTTGACCGAGGACCGGCAGGTGGTGCTGGTGCGCCAGTTTCGCTTCGGCGTCGAACGCGTCACGCTGGAGATCCCCGGAGGGATGTGCGATCCGGGGGAGTCGCCCGAGGACGCGGCGCGCCGCGAGCTTGCCGAGGAGACCGGTTACCGGGCCCGCGAGCTGCGCCGGCTCGGCACGGTCGAACCCAACCCGGCGATCCAGAGCAACCGCTGCCACACCTTCCTGGCGGCGGGTGCGTACCCCGCGGGTGCTCCGCGACCCGACCCCGGCGAGGAGCTGGAGCTGACGACCGTACCGCTGGACGCGATCGGCGGGCTGATCGCGGACGGCAGCATCACGCACTCGCTGGTGGTCTCGGCGTTCAAGCTGCTGGACGTCCGGAAGCTCGAGCGTTAGTCGCTCGCCCGGCGGGCGAACAGCCGCGCCAGGATCACGTCGAGCAGCCCGGGCCACAGCCGGTTCAGCCAGCTCATCGCCTTGCCCTCCGCCGACAGCACCAGCTCGCGCCGGCGCGAGCCGGCCATGCGCACGATCGCCCGCGCCACCGATGCGGTGGAATGGCGTGCGACCCGCGGGAGGTTCTGGGCCGGACCGCTCCTGCGTTTACGGGCGTGGAACTCGCTCTCGGTGGACGAGGGGCAGACCACGCCCACGCTGACGCCGGTGTCCCACAGCTCGGTGCGCAGCGACTCGGCCAGGCCGTGCAGCGCGTGCTTGCTGGCCGAGTAGGCCGCGTAGTGCGGGATGCCGCGCTTGCCGACCACCGAGGAGACCAGCAACACGCGCCCGCTGCCGCGCTCGACCATCGGGTTCAAGAACGGCCGGATCGTGCGCACCACGCCGAACACGTTGACCTCGAAGACCTCGCGCAACAGCTCGTCCGACGTTTCGCTGAGCCGTGCGTCGAGGCCGATCCCCGCGTTGGCCACGACCACGTCGGGCACGCCGTGCCCGTCCAGCACCTGCCGCGTCAGCCGCTCCATCGACGCCGCGTCGACCACGTCCCCCTGGAGCGGCACCACGCGTCCGGGCCCCGGCGCCCGCTGCGCCAGCTCGCGCAGCCGCTCCGTCGAGCGGGCCACGGCGAGCACGGTCGCCCCCGCGGCGGCGAACCGCAGCGCGCTCTCGCGCCCGATCCCCGCGGAGGCCCCGGTGATCAGCACCAGCTTGTCCTGGAACGAGCGCGCCATCGAACCTCCGTCCCGGGTCATGCCTCGTCGAGCGCCACGGTCACGGCGAGCCGGCCGATCTTCTCGATCTCCGCCTCGAGCCGGTCTCCCGGTGCGACCGGCCCCACGCCGGACGGGGTGCCCGTGAACAGCAGGTCGCCGCGCTCCAGCCGCACCTCGCGCGAGGCGTAGGCGACCAAATCCGCCACCGACCGCAGCATCGCCGCGGTGTCGGCATCCTGCCGCCGTTCCCCGTTGACGTCCAGCGTGATGCGCAGTCCCGAGCCGTCGCCGACCTCCGCCGCCGGCGCGACCAGCGACACCGGCGCCGAGGTATCGAAGCCCTTGGCCGTGAACCACGGTCCGCCCTCGCGCTTGGCGCGCGCCTGCACGTCGCGCAGGGTCATGTCCAGGCCGACCGCGTAGCCGAGCACGTGGTCCGGCGCCTGCTCCCGCGGGATGCGCTTGCCCGGCGCGCCGATCACCACCACCAGCTCGACCTCGTGGTGGACCTCGCCGGCCTGCGGCGGGATCAGCACCACGCCGCCGTCCTGCACGAGAGCGCCCGGCGGCTTCATGAACAGCACCGGGGGCGCGGACGGGGGCGATCCCATCTCCTTGACGTGCTCGGCGTAGTTGCGTCCCACCGCGAGGATCTTGCCCACGCGCAGCCGCTCGCCGCTGCCGCGGAGCGTCACGAACGGCTCCGCCCCGGCCCGCTCCAGCCCGGGGTGGTGCGGCCAGAGGTGCCACGAGCCCTCGGCGGAGGCGACCACGCGTCCCCTGGCGTCGACCGCCTCGCCACGGGCGTAGGCCACGGCGCGCCCGCGCCGCAGGACGCGACCCCGGGCGGTCAACCTCCCGGGCCGGGCGCCCGAGATGAACTGGATCGACAGCGAGATCGTGGCGCACCACCATTCCTTCGGGATCGCGGTGATCACCGCCGCACCCAGCGCCGAGTCGAGCAACGCCGCCACCACACCGCCGTGGGCCACCCCGCGGCGGTTCAGGTGGTGCTCGGCCAGCTCCAGCGCCAGCTCGGCCTCGCCGTCGCCCCGGCGCACCAGCTCGGTCCCGAAGTAGACGTTGAAGGGTGGGACCGGCATGTTTCGCTCCTTCCGTCGCCCGGGCCGGCGCCTCGGGACCCCTAGTCTAGCCGTGACCGGCCCGCCGCTCCGCGCCGCGTTGGATTATCATCGAAAGCGATGGGAGCCACCGCCACGGACATCCGGCGCGCGTTCGAGAGGTATCCCGGCCTCGCCGACCGCATGGTGCGCCAGTTCCTGGCCCTGCTGCACAAGCGGGGTATCGCCACCGTCGAGCAGATCTACGACGAGGCGCGCCGGTTGACCGGTGAAGATCCCGTCGACCGCGAGCTGGAGGAGGACCCCAACGCGCCGAGCGCCATCCGCTGGGCCGGCGAGGAGCGCGAGGCGGTGATGGAGGTGACGCTCCGCTACGCCGCGGAGCACCTCGAGCTGGCCGAGATCGAGGACGTGCTGAACCAGGTGCGGCGCCGCGAGGAGGCCGAGGACCTGGAGACCATCGCCGGCCTGCCCGACGTGCCGTTCAGCCTGCTCGCCGACCGGGTGCGGCGGTTCTGCCGCTTGCCGCAGAGCGGCGACGGGTTCACCCGCTCGGCCAACGTCGGCACTCGCGTCGCGCTGACGCGGAACTTCATCAGCGATCAGCTCGAGTTCATCGGCATCGCCAAGCGCTACTTCAAGGTGCGCGATTTCGAGTGGATCACCGACCGGGTGATCGGACCGGACCAGGGGCAGGGCCGGATCGGCGGCAAGGCGGCCGGGATGTATCTCGGTTACCGCATCCTGCAGGGCGCCGAGTACGAGCACCGCGACGACCCGTCGGCGCGGGTGATGCTGCCCGAGTCGTGGTTCCTGCGCTCCGACGTGATCCAGCTGTTCCTGCGGCACAACGGTCTCGAGGAGTACCAGAACCAGAAGTACAAGGAGCCCGAGGAGGTCCGCAACGAGTACCCGCTGATCCGGCAGGTGTTCCACAACGCGGAGTTCCCACCGGACGTCGTCTCGAAGCTGGAGCGCTTGCTGGAGCAGGTCGGCCGACACCCGTTGATCGTGCGCAGCTCGAGCCTGCTGGAGGACCGCTTCGGCGCCGCGTTCTCCGGGATGTACGCCAGCGTGTTCCTGGGCAACCAGTCGCGCAAGCTGTCCGACCGCCTGGAGGGGCTGTTGGGCGCGATCGCCGAGGTCTACGCCAGCACGATCGCCCCCGACCCGATCCTGTACCGGCGCCGGCACAACCTGATCGACTACCACGAGGACATGGCGATCCTGATCCAGAAGGTGGTCGGCCGTCCGCACGGACGGTATTTCCTGCCCGACCTGGCGGGGCTGGCCTTCTCGCGCAACGAGTACCGCTGGTCGCCGCGGATCCGGGCCGAGGACGGCATGGCGCGGGTGGTGCTGGGGCTCGGCACGCGCGCCGTCGACCGCACCGGCGACTATCCGCGGATCGTGGCGCTGGGCGCGCCGACGCTGCGGCCCGAAGTCACGCCGCAGGAGATCGTGCGTTACTCGCAGAAGCACGTCGATGTGATCGACCTCCGTAGCGACCGCTTCCGCTGCATCCCGCTGTCGCGGCTGCTCGCGGAGGGACCCGATGCCCCCGGCATCACGCTGGCCGCGTCGGTGGCCGACGGAGACACGCTGGTCGAGCCGATCGGCTCGCTGAACGGCGTCGATCCCAAGCAGATCTGCGTCACGTTCGACCGTCTGCTCCAGCGCTCCCCGTTCGCCGCCCGCATGCGCGAGCAGCTGGCGCGGCTGGAGGAGGCGTACGAGACGCCGATCAACGTGGAGTGGGCGATCGACGGGGAGGACAACTACCTGCTGCAGTGCCGCCCGCTGGTGCAGGCCGAGGCCGCCGAGCTGGCGCGCTTGCCGCGCGGTGTGCCTCACGAGCAGCAGCTGTTCTTCACCCACGAGATCGTCCGTTCGGGCGAGGTGCGTAACATCGAGTACGTCGTGTTCGTGGACCCGGCGGAGTACAACGCGATCGATTCCCGCGAGACCCGCATGACGTTGGCGCGCAGCGTCGGCCGGATCAACGATGCCCTGGAAGACCGGACGTTCATCCTGATGGGGCCGGGGCGCTGGGGCAGCAACGACAGCCGCCTGGGCGTCCGCGTCAGCTACTCCCAGATCAACCATTGCAAGGTGCTGATCGAGATCGCGCAGCGGCAGGGCGGCTTCGTACCCGAAGTCTCCTACGGCACGCACTTTTTCCAGGACCTGGTCGAGGACGGGATCTTCTATCTGCCGATCCATCCCGAGGAGCGCGGCGTCGTGTTCAACGCCGAGTTCTTGCGCCAGTCCCCGAACGCGCTGTCCTCCGTGGTGCCCCAGGACGCGCGCCTCGACCGCTACGTGCGTGTGATCCGGGTCGCCGACGTTGCGCCGACCGAGCGGTTGCACCTGGTGATGGATCGCGATGCCGGTGAGGCGATGTGCTGGCTCGAGCCTTCGATCCGCATATAATCGAAGAGCATGAACCGATTCTTGATCATCGCGCTGGCGCTGGCGCTGTGCGGAGCGCAACCGGGCCGGGCGGCGCCGGCGAAGATCGAGGTCGGCAAGCCGTTCCCGCACCTGGTGCTGCCCGCGGCCGACGACGGGCGACCGCTTTCGGTGGCTGCGTTCCGGGGCAAGAAGCTGATCCTGCAGGTCTTCGCCTCCTGGTGAGCGGGCTGCCGGATCCACGTGCCCGGGTGGCACGACGCGACGCGAGAGCTCCAGGCCGAGGGCAAGCTGCAGATGCTGGGCATCGTGCAGGAGCAGCACCCCGAGCGGGCGCGGCTGTTCATGCAGTGGAAGGGCATGGACTGGCCGTTGATGGTCGATTCGCTCGACCTGCTGGGCGTTTCCGTGGTGCCCGTCACGGTGGCGATCGACGAGCACGGGATCGTGCGCGAAAAAGGTCTTCGCGTCGGGCGCGCGGCCGAGTTCGCGCGCGAGTTCGTCGCGCGCGAGTACCTGCCGCCGCGGGACGTGCCGGTCCCGCCGACCGGGGTTGCCGACATTTCGCGACTCAAGGCGCAGGCGATCCGCAGCGGATCGGCCGAGAACTGGCGGCGCTACGCCGAGGCGCTGACGCTGTGGGGCGGCGAGACGCGGCTCGGCGAGGCGATCCAGGCCTGGCAGAGCGCGCTGGCCGTTGCTCCGGATCACGCGCCGAGTCACTTCGGTCTGGGCGTCACGTTCCGCCGGCGCTACGACTCGGCCGACGGGCGTCCCGAGGACTTCCGGAACGCGGTCGCGGCCTGGTCGCGCGCGCTGGCGCTCGACCCCAACAACTACATCTGGCGCAGGCGGATCCAGCAGTACGGGCCGCGGCTGGACAAGCCGTACCCGTTCTACGACTGGGTCGACCAGGCGCGGCGGGAGATCCGCGGCCGCGGCGAAACCCCGCAGGCGCTGCAGGTGGAGCCGGCAGGGGCCGAGCTGGCTCCGCCCGGCGAACAGTTCGAGGCGCCCGGGGAAGCGTCGGGCGGGCCCGACCCCGACGAGCGGATCCAGCAGGACCCGGCGCGGTTCGTGCGTGTGGCCACGACCGTGGTGCCGCCGGTGCTGGCGCCCGGGCGCGCGGCCCGGGTGCACGTGGTATTCCGCCCGCAGACCGCGAGCGACGCCCACTGGAACAACGAGGCCGGCGAGCTCACGCTGTGGGTTCCCGTTCCCGCGGGATGGCAGGTCGACCGGCAACGGCTGACGGTCGCCAACCCGGCGCAGCGAACCAGTGACGAGACGCGGCGGGTCGAGTTCGAACTGCGGGCGCCGGAGGACGCCGCGCCCGGCCCGGTGACCCTGCCCGCGTACGCGCTGTACTACGTCTGCGAGGGCGTCCGCGGCGCGTGCCTGTACCGCCGCCAGAACATCCCGCTGCGCGTCACCGTGGGCGAATGAAAAAAGGTCCCCGCCGGAGCGGGGACCTCGTCACGCACGCTTCAGCCGGCGTCAGGCCCAGCCGCGCAGCCGCACCGCCTCGGCCACGCGGTTGACCGCGACCAGGTAGGCGCCGGTGCGGTTGTGCACGTTGTACTTCTTCGCCGCATCGTGGACCGCGTGGAACGCCGCGGTCATCTTCTGGTCCAGGCGGTTGTGCACCTCCTCGATCGACCAGTAGTACTGGTACGCGTTCTGCACCATCTCGAAGTACGACACCGTGACCCCGCCGGCGTTGGCCAGGAAGTCCGGAATCACGTACACGCCGTTCTTGTACAGGATGTCGTCGGCCTCCGGCGTGGTCGGCCCGTTGGCCAGCTCGACCTGGATCTTGGCCTTGATGTTGCCCGCGTTCTTGGCCGTGATCGCGTTCTCCAGCGCGGACGGAAACAGCACCGTGACGTCGAGCTCCAGCAGCTCCTGGTTGCTGACCGGCTTGGTCCCGGGGAAGCCGGTCACGGTGCCGGTCTCCTGCTTGAACTTGATCAGCTCGGCGGCTTTGATGCCGTCCGGGTTGTACACGCCGCCGCGGGAATCCGAAGCCGCGACGATCTTGAGCCCGAGCAGCTCCTCGCCGAGCAGGTGCGCGAACGAGCCCGCGTTGCCGTAACCCTGGACTGCCGCCGTGGCGCCCTTCAGCTCGATGCCGAGCGTCTGGCCGGCCTCGCGCGTGCAGAAGATTCCGCCGCGGGCGGTCGCATCACCACGCCCCAGGCTGCCGCCGAGCTGCAACGGCTTGCCGGTGATCACGCCGTACTCGTTGTGTCCGCGCATGAAAGAGAACTCGTCCATCATCCAGGCCATGATCTGCGGCGTGGTGTAGACGTCCGGCGCGGGCACGTCCTCGAACAGGCCGAGGTTGCGACCGACCTGGCGCACGTAGGCGCGCGACAGCCGCTCGACCTCGGCCGGGGACATCTCCTTGGGGTTGCAGATGATGCCGCCCTTGCCGCCACCCAGCGGGATGTCCACCACCGCGGTCTTCCAGGTCATCCAGGCGGCCAGCGCGCGGACGGTGTCGACGGTCTCGTCGGGATGGAAGCGGATCCCGCCCTTCGTCGGGCCCCGGGCGTCGTTGTACTGGACCCGGAAGCCGTGGAACACCTTGGTCGTTCCGTCGTCCATCCGGACCGGCAGGGTGACGTGGAACTCGCGCAGCGGGTACCGCAACAGGTGGTGGACCGCAGGATCCAGCTTGAGGATCTTCGCGGCGTCGTCGAGCTGCCGCTGGGCGATGTGGAACGGGTTGGTCGTTTCACTCATCGAGGGTGCTCCCATGGGTCCGGCGCCGGGGCGCCGTCTCGTTCAACGCTGTACAGTCTCCATTGCTAGACATGACTGAATGATGGGTCGTCGTCAAGCCGGAATCAACACGAAAGCGGTTGGAATACGCGCCCGCTGGCGCCCGTTTTCCCGACCGAGCATAATGAGGCACTTCCGCAGCGAGGGATTGGGGAGCGCCGACGAATGATCCGACGAGACCACGCACCGAGCCTACAGCAGGAACGCGTCCGCCGCCGCCGGATCGGCCTCGGCGCGGCCACGCTGCTGGCGACGCTGGCGACGCTGGCGGCCCTGGTCGCCGCGCCCGGCCCCTGCTACGCGGGCGATCCGGAGGTCGAGAGCCCACCGCGGGCCTACGATTTCGAGCTCGAGGACGTCAATCCGCGCAGCCGCTCGTACGGCCGCAAGTTGCGGCTCAGCGAGCTGTACGCCACGGAAGGCATCGTGATGAACTTCATGGCCTCGTGGTGCGGGCCGTGTCGCGACGAGCTTCCGCTGCTGCAGAGCCTGCACAAGGCCGGCCGGGCGCGAGTGGTCTGCATGGCCGCCGACGAGTACGGCGGCGCCGAGGGGCTGTTGCCGGTGATCGAGCAGACCGGCCTGACGGTTCCGGTGCTGTACGCACCCGACGCCGCGGCGGCGCGGATCGCCGAGCACTACACCTACCAGATCCTCCCCGCGACCTACCTGATCGACCGCAGCGGAGTGGTCCGCTCGACCTTCCAGGGGCTGGTGCCGAAGAAGGCCCTGCTGGGCGCCATCGACCGCGATCTCAAGTAACCCACCGAATCCTGGACAAGCTCGGCGACGCCGCGCCGCGGGGGCGGCCGGTTTCTCGGCCGCCCCCGGGCGGACTCGGCGGGTCTACTTCGCGGGGTGGATCTGGATGTTGCCGCCGGACAGCTTCTGATCGAGCTTGATGAACTCCTTGCCGTCGCTCACGCGCCAGACGCGGATCGCGTACTGGTCGTTCCTGCCCGGTTCGCCGCGATCGATCACCCGGGCCTCGAAGGCGTAGCCGGGCTGGTTGTTCAACCGGCCGGTGCCCCTGAACCGCGCGGTGTTGGACGTGGCCCTGGGATGGCCCGGTCCACCGAGGCCGTCGTTGGTGCACTCGATGATCTGGGCGTTGTTGCTGTGGAAGTTCAGCCCGGCCCCGTGGTCCTGGTGCTCCCAGGCGCCGGCCGGCGGCGGTCCGACGTTGCCGCCGAAGCTGTGCCGCACCGTCCGTCCGCCGTTGACCCACGCGTTCAGCCAGCCGCCGCTGGTCAGCCAGCAGCGGTTGGCCGGCGCGAACCGCAGCGAATCGACCGCCATCGACTCACCGCCCACCACGCCGTTGTTCAGCGAGACGAAGATGTCGATGATCTCCAGGCCGCCGGGCGCGAAGTACGAGATCGTCTGCTGGCCGGCATTCGGTCCCGCCGGTACGAGCAATCGCTCGACGGCGCCGCTGGTCAGCTTGACGTCGATGTAGGTGTTCTTGGTCCCCGGGTTGCCGGACGACTCGACGTCGAGCATGTCCAGGCTGAAATCGGTCGCCGAGGGGAAGAAGCGGAACCGGATCCATCCGGTGCTGCTGGTTCCCAGGTCGCCCGGGATGTCCAGCGTCGCCGCCGCGAAGGGCGGGGTGGTCGGCACGATGTCCGAGGTCTCGCTGCCGGGGCCGCCCTGAGGTATCGCGTACAGCCCGGGCAGCGCGGTGCTCGACACCGCGTTCTCCACGATCACGCCGACCCCCATGTACTGGTCCGTGATCTCGGTGCCGGCCGCGACGAGGATGTCGTCGCCGGTGCCGAACTTGCCGTCCGGCCCGGGGAAGACGTCGAAGTTGACGTCGACGGCTCCCGCCGCGCTCGCGGCCAGGATCACCGCCAGCGTCGCGACCGGCGCGGCGATGGGGTGCGTGAACCTGCTCTCTGATCGCATCGGTCCCTCCGAGATGCCCGCATCCGGTCGGTTCCGACGACCCGCCCGGAAGCGGACGAAGAGCCGTGCAAGACACGGCGCAGCGGACTGCGCGGCCAGCGCACGATGGCCGGACGGGATTCGGCACCCCCACGACATCCCGTCGCGAACACCTGCGACCTCGACCTCCGGCGACCGGAGGACCAAACCGCGTTCGTCCCTGCCGCGGAAGCTTGGGGAAGGAGGTAACGGCTACCTGGTACGGCAACCCCAACGCGAAACCGGTGGTCACGGCAACCCCCCTTCGGCTCGGAGAACCATTCTCCGGTCCCGCGCTAATGCGATTGGGATACTCCAAGCCCGAACGGTTGTTAACAGGCAGCCGCGGCAACCGGCCCGGCAGCGGCGCTGCTCGGCGACTGGGCGGGCATGCTGAAGCTCGACCCGGAGGCCAGCCTGGTAACGGCGGCGGCTCCCTCGCTCAGGCGTCCTCGACGCCGGCGCAGGCGCAACCGCACTCGTAGAACTCGGAGTACTCGCAGGCGTGCTTGTTGACCGGTTCGTCCTCGCAGTCGCGGGCGTCGGGCCGGAACATGGTCCGGGGCAGGACACCGGCCGGACCCGGGCGGAGGTCCTTGACGCAGGACGTCGGACACGCGGCCGGGTCGATCGGGACGCAGACGTACGCGTCCAGCGCGCAGCGGCTCTCGGCCTGTTCCCGGACCCGGCGCTGCAGCTCGGCGATGACCGGGTTGCAGTGCTCGCGCGCGTTCGGTTCGAGCGGGGTGTAGGGGTCCGCCGGATTGACGCTCAACCGCGCCACGCAGGTCCGGGCGACGTAGCGGAACCCCGGCACCTGCGGCTGGGCGGGAACGCACACCGGAGCGAACGTCGGTTCGGAGCCGCCCCCCGGCGGAGCAGCCGCGTCGCCGGGCGAGGGGGCGGAGCAACCTGCCAGGGCCACCAGCAGCCCGAGCCACGGCACCGCGATCCCGTCGACGCGTCCGCGCATGCTCACCCCGGAATCGATCCGAGTTACGGGAGACTCTACACGAGACCTCCCGCCCGGCCAAGCCGGGAGCGGCGGCTATCGCTTTGCGGCGGCCTCCTGATTCGACCACACGACCTCGGGCGACATCCACTGTCCGGCCGACTGGTTGAGCAGTTGGAACTCCTGGAGCTCCTTGCGCAGGGACTCTCCCTGCAGCTCGACCAGCTCGTGGAACAGCGCGGCCGCGAACCGGTACAGCTCGGCGTCGAGCCGGTTGTGCCGCTCGATCAGCTCGATCGCGCTCGCGGATCGATCCTCGGGCCGCAGCCGCTTGGTCGACACGTTCTCGCGGACGTAGCACGGCGTCTTCCAGCCGAACATCCGCCGCAGCAGCAGCACCGACTCGTCGAAGCGTTCGGTGAGCAGCACCAGCGCGAAATGCTCGCGGATGTTGCGCTTGGCCTGCTCGAGCAGCTCCGGGGTGCACTCCCCGAACGGCAGCCCACGAACGCCGGAGAGCATCCGCACCTGGCCGTTGTCCGCGGCCACCGGCCGGAGCTCGTGGATGAACTCCTCGAGGCCCATCTCCTCCGCGTGGACGCGCTCGAAGCCCTGGGTCGGGAGCGTCGAGCGGTGGCGGTACAACGACATCACACGGCGCACCGGGTCCCGCAGCATCGTCACGTACAGCGGCGGCTCGCCGACCTGCTCGTGCACCCCGTAGAACAGGTGTCCGCTCAGCACCCGCACCGCCGCCCGCGCCGGCTCGAGCAACCGGCCGTAGTGGGCGATCCGCGTCTCGACGCCGAAGTTGTAGAACTCGAAGATCTCCTCCGGCTCGTACTCGCGCTCGAGGATCTTGCGCAGCGTCGTCCCTCCCGTCTTCGGGACGTGCAGGAAAATCAGCTTGGGCATGCGGCGGCTGGCACACAGGGCTTCCAGCATGGCGTTCTCCTCCGCCACCGGTGCAGGGCAAGTGCCGTGCCGTGCGGGCCGGCGGGGTGGCGAAACGCTCGAGCGGCTGTTTTTGACCGCAAAACGCCCGGTCGCGCCCCGGGCGGCGTCTCGATCCCGACACCGCGGGACCGGCGCGGCGTCGGTTTCCCGACCGGGCCGGCCACCGTATACTGCCCCGGCACACGGGTCCGAAACACGACCGGCGCCCTGGTGGGCGAGGGGGGGAGGGTACATGAGCGCGACACGAGCCGAGACACTGATCGTCCTGGCGCTGCTGGCCGGCCTCGCGCCGGCGGCGGCGTCCGAGCCACCCGAAGGGCTCGAGAAAGGGCCCTCGGAGTATTTCAACCTGACCGACAGCCCGTTCTCGGGACCGGTCGAGGTGATCGTCAATACCAATCACCCTACGGCGGCCCGCGGGTCGTTCACCGACGTGTTCATCGTCGTGCGGAACCACTCCAACGAGGCGGACGTGTCGGTCAACATCGACCTCGATCTGCGCTACGCCGACGGCCGGCGGGTGCGACCGTTCCACCTCGGCGCTGACCGGATCCAGCTGCTCGGCCCGGACCAGGGCGTGGCGTTCTTCATCTTCTTCGTGGTGCCCCCGGACGCCCCGCTGGGGACCGCGACGTTCCGGGTCGACGGCCGCGTCGGCCGGGTCACGGGAACCGACGACGACCACAGCCAGAACGAGAACCCGATGGTAGCCTCGGACTCCGTGGAGTTCGAAGTCACGCCGTAACCGCGACCGGTCGCCTGGCGCGCGTTGTCATGCGACATCGCACCTTGACTGCGCGAGATCCTCCCGACGACCGGGATGTCTACTTCGCCGACTACGGCCGCGGGTCGTCCGTGACGATTTCAGGCTAACGCTCGGCGGTCAAAGTGGTCCGCGGTAGGTTGATTCGGTAGATCGTGAGTTCCTCGGTCGACAGGGTGAACTGCCCACCGAGCGAAGGCCGCCCCCCCTGGCCTCCGAAATAGTCGACGGCCGCGGACGACAGGACACCCGAGAGAACCGCCGAACCGTGTTCTTCGAACCAACGTCCGCCGACCAGAGTCGGCCGCGGGTCGATCTCGACGATCCCTTCGACGGTCAAACGGCGCCCCGATGGCCCCTCGAGCCTCAGCACGAATTCGACCCTCGGGGCGGTATACTGGCCGCCCATCGAGCTGATCCGAAAGGGCACCGGTTGCCAATCGCCCTGCTCGAAACTCTCCACCAAGGGACGATCCGCGGCGCAAGCCAGCAGAACGGTCAAGAGAACAAGCATCGTGCTGCGCTCGCGGGTCGCTGTCATGGTGGGAGTATACGGGGACACGGAAGCCGCGGCCCTTGCAGCTGAACGGGACGACGCGGTCGAGGCCGGCTGTTCTGGCCGTCGTCCGGTGGCTTTGCACTCTCCGGCGCGGCGGGTATAATTTCGCGCGCGTCATCCGCCCGCGCATTGCTCACGGTCGAGGCGAGATCAAGCCCGACGGGAGGAGCTCGACTTGGCCTCACGGGGCAACCGCGTCGCATGGGCAGCCGCGCTGTTCCTCCTCTCGGGTTTCGCCGCGCTGACCTACCAGGTGATCTGGCAGCGCATCCTGGGAATCTTCTCCGGGATGCATCTCTACTCGATCACCATGATCGTCACGGCGTTCATGGCCGGGCTCGGCTTCGGCAGCCTGGCCGGGGGGCGGTTGGCCGACCGGCTGTCGCGCAAGGCGTCGATCCTGGCCTTCGCCGCCTGCGAGCTGGCGATCGGACTGTTCGCCCTGATCAGCCCCTGGCTGTACTACGACGTGGCGTACCTGCGGCTCGGGTTCCTGGTGCGCTATCCGATTGCGCTCCCCGTGGTGCACCTGCTGCTGCTGTTGCTGCCGACGCTGCTGATGGGAGCCTCGCTGCCGTTGCTGTGCCGCGGCATGGTGCGCGATCTGGATCGCGCCGCGGGCGTGGTCGGCACGCTCTACGCGCTGAACACGCTCGGTGCCGGCCTGGGCGCGTTCGTCACGGTGTGGTACCTGATCGGCAGGTTCGGGTTCGCCGGCGCGATCGGGATCGGGAGCCTGCTCAACTTCGCCGCCGCCGCGGGCGCGTTGTGGATCGCCGCCGCGACCGCGCCGGGCCGCGAGGACGGTGCCGCGGCGGCGTCGCCCGGTGCTCCCGCGGCGCCGGCCGCCGCCGGCCTGTTCAGCTGGGCCGCGCTCTACGCGCTGAGCGGATTCATCGCGCTCTCGCTGGAGCTGTCGTGGTTCCGGATCCTGGACGTGTTCATCCGCTCCAGCCCCTACACCTTCGGCCACATCCTGGGCGTGTTCCTGGTCTCGCTGGCGCTCGGAGCGCTGGCCGGCGTGGTGCTGGTCCGGCGCGCCCGGCGTCCCGACCTGTGGTTCTTGTACGGGCAGTGGGGCATCACCGTGGCCGCCGCGCTGTCGCTCCTCCCGCTGCTGTATCTCGCGGCCGAATCGGGACCGCTGGCCGGGCTCTACGACTTCTGGTCCAAGGACAAGCGGATCGAGATGTACGAGATCGCCGAGGGCTTGCGGCAGCTCTCCGGCGGGCCGTTCCCGGAGGTCCTGACGCGCGCGCTCCAGCTATTCGTGCTGCTGCCGCTGTGGCTGCTCGCGGTGCCGACGTTCCTGATGGGCTTCACCTACGCGTTCATCCAGCGCGCGGTGCAGACCGACGTGCGCGTGGTGGGCTGGCGGGTCGGGGTGATCCAGACCGCGAACATCTTCGGCGCGATCCTGGGCAGCCTGGTGACCGGGGTGCTGCTGCTGCACGTGCTCGGAACGCCGGCGACGCTGCGCCTGCTGATCGTGGCGGGCTCGCTGTTCGGGGTGCTGGCGGCGCTGCGCGGGCTGTCCCGCCGCCGCGTGCCGCTCGCCGCCGCCTGCGTGGCCGCGTCGTTGCTGCTGGCGGCGATGATTCCGGGGCGGGACGGATTCTGGGCCCGCTTCCACGGTTCCCCCGTGGACCGCGTCGTGGTGGCCGAGGACGCCTCCTCGGTCGTGACGCTGCAGCGGATGGACGAGGCCCAGGCCGTGATGCGCGTCAACGGCACCGGCCACAGCCAGCTTCCGTTCTGGCCGGGGCACGTGCTGCTGGGCTGCGCTCCCGTGCTGCTGCACCCGGACCCGCGCGACGTGCTGGTGATCGGCATGGGCACCGGCGGCACCGGTCTGGGCAGCGCGCTGTCCGCGACGGTCGAGCGGATCGACCTCTACGAGATCGCCCGGCCGGAGTACGAGGTGCTGGAGCGCTACAACAACCGCTGGTTCGTCTCGCTGGAGCTGCGGCAGTTCCTCACCGACCCCCGGATCCGTCCGCGTTTCTCCGACGGCCGGCTGGCGCTGCGCGTGGGCGAGCACCGCTACGACGTGATCGAGGCCGACGCGCTCGAGCCTTCGATGGCCTACAGCGGGAACCTCTACTCGAAGGAGTTCTTCGAGCTCAGCCTGAGCCGGCTCAAGCCGGGCGGCGTGGTGCTGACCTACGTCCCCACCGAACGGACGCGGCGCACCGCCATCGCGGCCTTCCCGTACGCGCTGGACTTCCACGCCGCGGGGATGCCCAGCCTGATCATCGGCAGCAACGAACCGTTCGCGTACCGGCCCGACCGCGCCCTGGAGCGGCTGCGCAGCCGCCCCGTGCAGCAGCTGCTGGAGCTGGCCGGCGCCCGCGAGGCGCTGAGCGGCTTTCTCGAGGACTACTTCCGGCGCGCCCGGGTCACGGCGATCGACCCGGCCAGTCGCGCCCGTGTCGTCGCGGACGAGGACGATCTCAACCGCGACCTGTTCCCGCGCGACGAATACGACAAGCGCTACCGCCCGACCTACGAGTGAGCCTCAATCCGGGGCGAGCAGCAGCAGCGAGCGCGCGAAGGCGTTGACCCGTTCGCGGTACAGGTAGAGCAGCACGGCGGCGACCGGGGGGAGCAGCGAGAACGCCAGCAGCCACCCCGCGACCCGCTCGATGTCCAGCGCCATCCCGGTCCAGATCTTGAGGTCGAGCGCGATGACCTCCAGGTCGTTCATCATCGCGCCTCCCTTGCCCTCGCGATACCAGTCGAGGTAGACGGCGTCGTTACGCAGCCGCCACGCGAACTGCATCGTCTGGAGCTGGACGAAGAACGCGGCGAACGCGCCCAGCGGACGCTCGACCTCGGGGATGCGCCAGCCCCGGCCGGACAGCGCCATGTACAGCAGGACACCGGCCAGGATCAGCTCGCCACCGTGGCCCATCGCCGCGATCACCACCTCGCGGCGCCACTCCGCGGACACCGCGATCAGCCAGGCCAGCGACGCCACGCCGATCAACACCAGCGTCCGCGGGTTGCGGCGAAACGTCCAGCCGAGCCAGGCCCAGCCGCCGGCGATCGCGAGGCCCAGCGGAAGCTGGAAGTTCTTGTGATGCGTGACCCCGCCCCCGTAGACGAAATCGAAGGCCGGGATCGCCGGACACCCGAGCAGCCAGGCGGCCACGGCGTGCCCGAACTCGTGCAGCAGGGTGACCAGCGGCGAGAGCACGAGCGCCAGCAGCGGCAGGGCGTGCGCGAAGCCGGCCGCGGCCAGCGCCGCGCCGAGCAGGCCCCATTCCCTGCCGACGCTCCGCCTCCGCGGGGGGGCGGCGACGCGACGGGAGACGCGCTCGCGGTGCAGCTTGGCGAACACCACGCCGCAGCGGCCGCAGGTTCCGCTGTCCGCGGCCTGCTCGAACGAGCACGCGGGACACACGATCGAGGTCGCCTCCGCCATCGTGGGCAATATGGGTCGCCAGGCTCGGGGCGTCGAATCTACGGCGCCCTGCCGGGAGCCGGCGGGGCGTAGCCCAGGCGTTCGGCGAGCGCGATCTCCGCTCGCGCCTGCTCGGGGCGCCCCAGGCGGTGGAGCACGGCGCCGAGGTTGTAGTGGGCCTCGGCGTGGTCCGGGCGGATCTCGACGGCCCGGGAGAGGTGCTCCAGGGCCTCGTCCCAGCGTCCCTGCCGCGCCAGCAGCGTGCCGTAGTTGTACCGCGCTTCGGCGTGATCGGGGTCGTCGCGCAACGCCTCGCGGAACTGTCGCAGCGCCTGCTCCGGGGCCCCGAGCCGCTCCAGAGCCAGTCCCAGCGCGTTGCGGGTCCCGGCCGCGGTATCGCCCAGCCGCAGCGCCTCGCGGTAGTGGACAATCGCTTCCTCGTCGCGGCCCTGGCGGGCCCGTGCCAGCGCCAGGTTGCGGTGGGCGCCGGCGTAATCCGGCCGCAGCTCGACCGCGCGGGCGAACCGCGCCGCGGCCTCGTCCGTCCGGCCCTGGTCGAACAGCACGACGCCGCACCCGTTGGCCACGCGGGCGTCATCCGGCCGCGCCGAGAGCGCCTGCTCGCACAGCGCCAGCGCCTCCTCCGGATCTCCTTCAACGGCCGTCAAGCGGGCCAGCGCCACGCGCACGCTCGTCAGCGCGGGATCGATGGTCAGCGCCCGACGGTAGTGCTCGAGCGCCTCCCGTGTCTGCCCGCGCGCGTCCAGCGCCGCGCCGAGGTTGGCGTGCGCCACGGCGTTGCCCCGCGTGACCGCGAGCGCCCTCGCGAACAGCGTCTCCGAGTCACGCCAGTAACCGACCTCCCCGCGGGCGGCGACGCCGAACAGCACGACGACCAGCGCCAGCGCCACGGCAGGCCACCACCGTCCGGCGCGCCCGCGCCCGGCCGTCGCGAGCTCCCCGAGCCCCCACACCACCGCCACGAACACGCCGACCAGCGGCAGGTAGGTGTAGCGGTCGGCCAGCGCCTGCTTGCCGACCTGCACCAGCCCGATCATCGGCACCAGCGTGCCGAGGTACCACAGCCAGCCGAACAGCAGGTACGGCCGGCGCCGGCGCCAGCGCCAGGCGACGCCGCTGATCGCGGCGAGCAGCGCCAGCGCCGCGAGCACCTTCCACGCGGGCGGTCCCGCTTCGGGGTAGGGGTAGAACACCGCGAGACCCGTCGGCCACACGGTCTTCCAGAGGTAGGTCGCGTAGGCCACGACCGCGTTGGCGACCCGCTCGGACAGCGGCCGGCCCGCCAGGACCGCCGCGCCGGCGCGCTGTGCCAGGAACGTGATCGCCGCCGACGCGGCCGCGAGCGCGAACAGCGGCAGCTTCTCCCGCACCCGCGGCCACGCCGCCGCCCGTTCCCCCGCGGACCAGCGTCCCAGCGGCCACCGATCGAGCAGCAGCAACGTGAACGGCAGCGTGACCAGCACCGGCTTGGCCGACAACCCGAGCGCGAACGTCAGCAGCAGCAAGCCGTACCGCCAGCGCCCCGGCCGGCGCGTCCAGGCCACGTAGGCCGCGGTGGTCAGAAACCACAACAGCCCGCTGAGCACGTCCTTGCGCTCGGCCACCCAGGCCACCGACTGGACGTGCAGCGGATGGATCGCGAACAGCGCGGCGACCGCGGCGCTGCGCCAAGTCGATCCCGTGATGCTCCCCAGCAGCAGGAACAGCGTGATCGTCGCGGCCGCGTGCAGCACCACGCCGCTGCCGTGATGCCCGGCCGGATCGAGCCCGTAAAGCTCGACGTCCAGCATGTGCGAGATCCAGGTCAACGGATGCCAGTTCGACGCGTGGGCGGTCGTCCAGGCCCAGCGCAGGCCGGCCGGGGACAGGCCGCCGCGCACGTGCGGGTTGGCGGTGACGTAGACCTCGTCGTCGTAGTTGATGAAGTCGTGGCCGAGCACCGGCCAGAACACCGCAAAGGTCGCCAGCGCCAGCGCGGCGCTCACCCCGATCGTCCGCGGCAGGCTTCGGCGGCCCGGGCTCACACCGGTCAGAGTCCGCGGCCGGTGACCAGGTACACGGCGAACGTGCCCAGCCAGTGTCCGCCCTCGTAGTGCTCGCCGGTGACCGCGGCCAGCCCGGCCTCGCGGTGCTCGGCGACCGCCCGTCCCAGCGCCGCGCGCCGCGGGTCCTCGTCGGGCAGCCCGTGCGCGATGCCCTCCAGCATCCAGGCCCGGGCCAGGTTGAGCCCGTCGAGATGGGCCAGCTTGCCGTCGGCGCGGTCGGTCACCACGGCGGGCGGGATCCAGGGCCTCGACGCCGCCAGCGGCAGCCCGGGCAGGAACCCGCCCAGCCACGCCGCGAACTCCGGCGGGGCGAGCACCCGGCGCACCAGGTCGGCCTCGGCGAGGCACGGCGAGAGGAAGTCCTGGCCGGAGGGCTCGTAGTCCAGCGGGCAGTCCCGGTCGGCGAGGTAGAACTCGCGCACCTTGCCCTCGACGAGAGTCGCCATCGCCTCGTCCCCGCGCGTGCGGGCCCAGTCCAGGATCAGCCCGAACGCGAACGCCGTCTGCGAGTGCTCGCCGACCCGGATCGGGTAGCTCAGCTTCGGCAGCCAGTCCGCGATGCGGGCGGCGGCGCGGGTCTCCAGCGGCTCGAGTGCCGCCGCCCAGCGCGCCGCGTCGGGGTCGTCCCATTCCCGCAGCTCGGCCGCGAGCTGGAGCAGCCAGGCCAGTCCGTACGGGCGCTCGAACGTCGCCCGGCCGTCCGCGTCGAGGTAGCGCACCTCGGCGGCGACCTTGTCGGCGGTGAAGCTCTGCGCCAGCGCTTCGCGGGCCGCAGCGGCGAACGACGCCTCGGGGTACAGCCGCGCCAGCCGCGCCAGCAGCCAGTGCCCGTGGACCGCCGAGTGCCAGTCGTAACAGCCGTGGAACACGGGGGTCAGCTCGCGCGGCGGCCGGACGTCGGCGTCGGACGCCAGCACGTGGGCGATCTTGTTCGGATACTCGCGGTGCACGCAGGACAACGCCAGTCCCGCGAAGCGTTCCGCCAGCGCCACGTCCGGCGCGGGAGCGGCTTGCTCCGCGGGCGTAGCGTCCGCGACCGCGGCGGGTGGGGCCGCGGTCAGCACCAGCAGGGCCAGGCACCAGGCCGTCATGGTGTCCTCCGCGGCCGATTATAGCGGGGGCAGCGGGGGACACCCGCGAAATCGAGCGCAAGAACCGGAGCGCGACGCTCGCCGCGGCGACGTATCCTTGTCGGCGTCATACAGGAGCGCGAACATGGTCACTCACCTCTCCAGCACCGACCGGCGCCCCGGAGCGGCGCGCGACTGGACCGACGAGGCCGACCGCTGGCATGCGGTCAGGACGCGGGACGCCAGCGCGGACGGCCGGTTCTGTTTTGCGGTCAAGACGACCGGCGTGTACTGCCGGCCGGGCTGCGGGGCGCGGCTGCCGCGGCGGGACAACGTCGTGTTCTACGACAGCTACGCCGACGCGGAAGCCGCCGGGTATCGCCCCTGCAAGCGCTGCCGCCCGGGAGCGCCGTCCACCGACGAGCGTCACGCCGCGCTGGTCGCCGCCGCGTGCCGCGAGATCGAGACGGCGGAGCGCGAACCCGCGCTACGCAGGCTCGCCGCGGCGGCGGGCCTGAGCCCGCACCACTTCCAGCGCGTGTTCAAGCGCATCGCCGGGGTCACGCCGAAGCAGTACGCCCTGGCGACACGGGCCGGCAGGCTGAAGCACGAGTTGCGCCGAGGAGGGTCGGTGACCGACGCGATCTACGCGTCCGGGCACGGCGCGTCCAGCCGGTTCTACGGATCGGCCGGACCGCGACTCGGCATGACGGCGACGGCGTTCAAGGACGGCGGCCGCGGCGTGACGATCCGCTACGCCTGCGGGCGCTCGTGGCTGGGCCCAATCCTGGTCGCGGCCACGGAGCGCGGCATCTGCGCGATCCTGATCGACGACGAGCGACGCCGGCTGGTCGCCGATCTCGAACGCCGCTTCCCGCGCGCTGTGCTCGAGCAGGCCGAGCCGGGCTCCGGGTTCGAGGACTGGGTCTCGCGCACCGTGGCGTTCCTCGAGCGCCCGGCGAATCGCTTCGACCTGCCGCTCGACGTCCAGGCGACCGCGTTCCAGGAACGCGTGTGGCGGGCGCTGCTGACGATTCCGCCGGGCCACACCGCGTCCTACGGCGAAATCGCCCGCCGCATCGGCAGACCGAATGCCGCGCGCGCCGTCGCCCGGGCCTGCGCGGCCAACCCGGTGGCCGTGGCCATCCCGTGTCACCGCGTCGTCCGCGAGGACGGCGGTCCCGGGGGCTACCGCTGGGGTGGCGAGCGCAAGCGCCGGCTGCTGGAGCGCGAGTCCGGCTGAGCGGCGACCCCCGGGCCGCTCGAGGCTTCACTTCTTCGCGGAGGGCACCGGGAAGCCGCGATCGCGCATCAGCGGCTCGATCCGCGCGTCGCGCCCGCGGAATGCGCGGTAGGCCTCGGCCGGGTCGACCGCGTTGCGGACAGCAAATAGGTGGTCGACCAGCCGCCCGGCCAGCGGCTTGTCGTAGAAGCCGCCGGGAGCCTGCTGGAACGCCTCCGCGGCATCGGAGGTCAGCACGTCGGCCCACAGGTAGCCGTAGTAGCCCGCGGCGTAGCTCTCGCTGGAGAAGATGTGCCCGAAGTGCGGGCTCCTGTGACGCATCGGGATCTCGCGCGGCATCTTCAGCTCGGCCAGCACCGCGCGCTCGAAGGCGTCGGGGTCGATCCCGGTCGGGTCAGTGGTGTGGTACTTCATGTCGACCAGTGCGCCCGCCACGTACTCCGTAGTCGCGAAGCCCTGGTTGAACGTCGCCGCCTTCTTGATCTTCGCCACCAGTTCGGGCGGGATCGGCTCGCCGGTCTCGTGGTGCACCAGGTAGTTGTCGATCACCGGGTCGGTGAGCAGCCAGCGCTCCAGCAGCTGCGATTGGAACTCGGTGTAGTCACGCACCCCGCCGTTGAGCGTCGGGTACTCGACGCGCGACGAGAGGTAGTGCAGCGCGTGACCGAACTCGTGGAACAGCGTCTCGGCGTCGTCCCACGAGATCAGCACCGGCTGTCCGGGCGCGCCCTCGATGAAGTTCGAGTTGTTCGCGCTCAGCACGGTGCGTTTGCCGCGGAAGCTCTCGTGGCTGCGGTAGCTGGTGGCCCAGGCGCCCGAGCGCTTGCCCGGCCGCGCGTAGGGATCGAGGTACCACAGACCGACGTGGGCGCCCGACGTCTTGTCGGTGACCTCCCAGACCGTGACGTCCTCGTGGAACACCGGCACCGAGCCCGCGGGCACCGGCGAGAAACGGAAGTCGAACAGCTCGCCGGCGACGAAGAACATCGCCTCGCGCAGCTTGTCCAGCTGGAGGTACTGCTTGACCTCGTCCGAGTCCAGGTCGTACTTGGCCTGGCGCACCTTCTCGGCGTAGTAGCGGTAGTCCCACGGCTCGATGGTGATGCCGGCGCCCGCGGCGTTGGCGATCGCCTGCATGTCGGCGACTTCCTCGGCGACCCGCGCGATCGCGGCGGGCCACACCGCGAGCATCAGCTCCAAGGCGCGCTGGGGCGTCTTGGCCATGCGGTCCTCGAGCCGCCACGCGGCGTAGCTGTCGTAGCCCAGCAGACCGACGCGTTCGTGACGCAGCTGCAGGATCTCGGCGATGATCGCGTTGTTGTCGTGCTCGTCGCCGTTGTCGCCGCGCGAGTAGTAGGTCCGCCAGACCTGCTCGCGCAGCTCCCGCTCGTCGGAGAAGGTCAAAAACGGGTCCATCGACGAGCGGGTGTTGGTGATCGCGTACTCGCCCTCGCGCTCCCGCTCCTTCGCCGCGGCCGCCGCGGCCCGGACGAACGACTCCGGCAGGCCGCCCAGCTGCTCCGCGCTGATGTAGAGGACGTAGCCTTCCTCGTCGGCGAGCACGTTGTTGCCGAACTGCGTGTGCAGCTCGGCGAGGCGCTTGTCGATCGCCGCGTAACGCTCCTTGGCCGCGCCCTCGAGGGTCGCCCCGTTGCGGGCGAAGCCGTCGTAGATCAGCCAGGTCAGCCGCTGCTGGTCCGGTCGCAACGCGGCCATCGCCTCGCTCTCGTAGATCGCCTTGATGCGCGCGAACAACGCCTCGTTCTGCGTGATCTTGGTCCGGAACTCCGCCAGCCGGGGCGCCATCTCGCGCTGGATCTCGCGGAACTCCGGCGTGGAGCGGTTCGCGCTCCAGATCGCGTAGTACGTCCGCACCCGGTCCAGCGTACGCCCGCTGTCCTCCATCGCGGCGATGGTGTTCTCGAACGTCGGGGGCTCGGGGTTGTTCGCGATCGCGTCGATCTCGGCGAGCTGGGCCGCCATGCCGGCCTCGAGGGCCGGCTCGAGCGCGTCGAGCTCCATCCGGTTGAAGGCCGGCACGCCGCCGTGCGGGCCGGTCCACTCGGCGAGCAGGGGATTGTCGTCGTGGTTCATGGTTCCGTGGGAGCCGCACCCCGCGAGGACGGTGACCGCGGCGAGAACGGCGATGAGGGGAATATGGGTTCGCATGGGGGGGGATTCTAGCAGGCCGCGGGCCCGTCTTGTACGGCGACGGATTCGGCCTACATTGGCAGGGGAGGCTCGACGATGCGCATCAAGGCCCTGCCGGTCGTCCTGGGACTGCTCGTCGCATCGGGCGTCGCGCTGGCGGACAGCGACGGCTACTTCTGCACGGGCCGCGGCTACCTGGCCCACCAGTGGAACGGGCTCTCCGTGCCGACGCCGGGCCACGTGCTGACGGTGACGTTCGTGGGCGGTCCGGAAGGGCTGGCGCCGCCGCTGAGCCTGGAGCTGCCGTCGTTCCAGGTCCACGGGATGAAGTGCAACCACGACTCGGTGGAGCTCCGCGGGTACGACGCGGTGTACGTGGTCGGGCTGTCCCGCGAGTCCGGCCTCACGCTGCGGCAAGAAGTCCCGGTGGAGTGGTCGGTGAAGCTGGCCGGCTTCGAGGGCCGCAACCTGGCCGACTACGCGGTGCCCGGCGTGGTGCCGATCGAGTCCGACGACCCGGACCACGTCCACGTGCTGGTGACGACCCGGGAGGAGCAGCACGCCCCCGGACTGGTGCGCCACCACACCCGCACCGAACTGGTGCGTCTGGATGCCGCCGGCGGCGTCCTGGAGCGGCGCGAGATCTACGGCGGGGTGTTCGAGGAGACCGTCGACTGAGCGTGGAGTCAGCCCGCCCGGATCTCGTCCAGCCTCGTCCGTCGCCCGGTCTCCGCCGATCGCCGTGCCGCCTCCAGCATCTCGACGGCGGCGACGCCGTCGGCCACGGTGACCTCCGGCGTCCGCCGCTGCTCCAGGCACTCCGTGAAGTGCCGCAGCACGGCCGGCACGGTGGGGGAGTCGGGTAGCGGACCGAGTTCGATCTCGTCGCGACCGCGCACGCGTCGCAGCGTGCGCAGCACGTGATCGCCCGTGACCTGGCCGCGCTCGCCGGCGACCTCGATCCGTCCCGAGCGCCCCGCGGTGGCGCGCGAGTTGTCCAGGGTGGCCAGGATGCCGCCGGGCTCGAGGCGCACCACGGCGGCGAGCTGGTCCTCGGTGCGTTCGCTGACGGCGCGGCCCGTCTCGGCCTGCACGGAGACGGGCTCGCTGCCGGAGAGGAAACGCAGCAGGTCGAAGCCGTGGACCGCGGTGTTGACCAGGATGCCGCCCGGGCCGGGCGTGTCGATCCAGGAGCGGTGCAGCGGCTCGAAGCGCTGGTTGATCGCGATCATGCGCAGCGCGCCGAGACCCTCGATCTCGTCGCGGAGCGACCGCACGACGGCGTCGAAGCGCAGCGTGTGCGCGACCATCAGCGGCACGCCGGTGCGGGCGACGGCGTGCGCCACTTTCCGGGCCGACGCGGCGTCGGACGCGAGCGGCTTCTCCACGAGGACCGGTGTTCCGGCATCGAGGCAGGCCAGCGCGGCCTGCGGGTGCCGGTCCGGAGGCAGCACCAGGATCACCGCGTCGACCTGTCGCGCGAGCTGCGCCAAGTCCGCCAGGTAACGCACGCCGTGTTGCTCCGCGAGCTCCCGGCCCGCCGCCTCGTCGCGCCGGCACACGGCGGCCAGTCGCGCGCCGGGTACGTCGCCGGCCAGCAGGTGACGCGCGTAGCGCATCCCGTGCACGCCGAGCCCGGCCAGGCCGTAGCGGATCACGCCGGTCGCGCCAGCCGGTAGAAGCAGAACAGCACCAGCAGCACCCCGGCGAGCGCGAGCAGCTGCCAGGCGGTCTGCGTCTCCTTGCCGCGGAACTGCCCGGTGGGCAGGATCCAGCCGAGTCCCAGCCCGGTCAGGAACCCGCCCAGGTGCGCCTGCCAGCTCACGCCGGGCAGCAGGCTGATCACCAGGATCATCACCGAGAAGCGCACCATCGCCGAGCGCAGCATCAGCGCGCTGCCGGTCCTGACGCGCGAGCCGAACGCCAGCAGCAGCCCGACCATGCCGCAGATCGCGCCCGAGGCCCCGACGACCGGGTAGGGCGACAGCACGACGTGGACCAGGTTGCCGAAGAAGCCCGATGCCAGGTAGACGAGCCAGAACCGTTCGGTGCCGTACTCGTTCTCGACCAGGGGGCCGAGGTTCAGCAGCACGTACGAGTTGAACCCGAAATGCAGCAGGCCGCCGTGCAGGAACATCGCCGTCGCCAGGCGCCACCACTGGCCGAAGTCGAACACCGCCACATTCCACACCGCCCCGTACTTCATGAAGATCTCGCCGCCGAACGACGAGAACAGCCCGACGCCGCGCCCGCCCCGAAACGCGTCCATCAGCATCAACAGGAACAGCACGCCGTTGACCAGCAGCAGCAGCGAGGTCGTCGCGGTCGCGCCGGGGAACACGTTGGCCAGCAGGCGACCGACGCCCGGCGCGCGCACGCGGGCCAGGCCCGTGCCGCACTCGGGGCAGCTGGCGGCGGAGCGCGCGACCAGCGCGCGGCAGCTCGGGCACATCTTGTGCTTCGCGGTGGCCGAGCGCATGAACACCGAGGCCTGGGCGCCGGTCTCGCTCAGCCGCAGCTTGCGCCGGTTCCACTTCCAGCGCAGGCGCGACCCGTTCAGGCCGACGGCGTCGAGCAGCTGCGCCGCCAGGTCCACGGCGCGATCGAGCAGGCTCTTGCCGCCGTCTTCGCCCACCGGATCAGCGGCCCAGGAACTCCGGACGTTTCCGGCCCAGCGTCGACAGGCCCTCGAAGGCGTCGTGGGTCGAGAAGATCTCGGTCAGGTGCTCGAGCTCCATCCGCAGGCCCTCGGCCAGCGGCTTGTCGGCGCCGCGCTCGATCAGCTGGCCCGCCAGGCGCAACGCGACCGGCGCCTTGAACCCGACCTTCTTCAGCGCCTTGCCCAGCGCGGCGTCCTCGCCGACGTCGGCCTTGCCCTCGCGCAGCGCGTCCGCGTCGTGTTCGCCGAACAGGGCGGCCAGTGCGCGGTGGCTCTCCGGCACCTCGGCCGGCCGTCGCTCGCGCACGGGTCCGGCCTGGATCGCCTCGCGGACCGCCTCGTCCAGCTTGTCGGGCGGCACCGCCGCGTCCACCAGGCCGATCCGCGCGGCCTCCCCGGCGCCCAGCATCTGGCCGGTGAAGACGAGCCACTTGGCCAGGCCGACGCCGACGCGCCGCGTCGTGCGCTGTGTGCCGCCGAGACCGGGGTAGATGCCGATGCCGGTCTCGGGGAACGAGAGCACCGCCTTGTCCGAGGCCACGATGCGGTGACAGGCCAGGGCCAGCTCCAGCCCGCCGCCCAGCGTCAGGCCGTGCATCCGCGCCACGACCGGCTTGGGACAGGACTCGATCGCGTTCAGCAGCTCGTGGCCGGCCTGGGTGAACTCGACGATCTTGTCGAGCGTCTTGGCCTTCATGTTGCGCACGAAGAAGCGGATGTCCGCTCCGGCGATGAAGCCCTTGCCCGCACCGGCGATCACGATCCCGCGCACCGCGGGGTCCTGCGCCGCCGCGTGGAACGCCGCGGCGAGCTGGCCGACCAGCTCCTCGTTCAGGGCGTTCATGGCATCGGGCCGGTTCAGTGTCAGCGTCGCGATGCCGTCCTTGATCTCCGAGCGCACGAGCCGGAAGGCGAACGGCTTGCCCGCGGCGGCGCGCTGCGCGAGCAGCGCCGGCATCGGCAGCTCCCAGCGCGCGGTCAGCTCCTGCACCTGCTTGGCCGACTCGGCCACGCCGCGTCGGTTCATCATCTCGAACGGACCCTTGGGCCAGCGCAGCCCGACGCGGGCGCCGATGTCGGCGTCCTCCAGCGTGCCGACGCCCTCGTCGACCAGCGCGGCGGCGACGTAGAACACCACGGCCAGCATGCGCCGCTCGACCGCGGCGAACTTCGATTCGTCGGGGTCGCCGTGGAGCGGCCAGGGATCCTCGGACCGGACCTGGTCCGCCAACCGCCGCGCGGGCGCGTAGAACCGCCCCAGCTCGGCACCCAGCGTCGTCGCGGCGTGCAGCGCGATCGGCACGCCGGTGACGTTCATCAGCTCGAACGGTCCCATCCCGACCCCGAAGGTCTGCTTGCAGGCCGCCTCGATGGTCGGGATGTCGGCCACGCCCTCCTCCAGCAACCGCACCGCCTCGTTGAGCCAGGGCACGAAGAACCGGTTGACCACGAAGCCGGGCCGGTCCTCGGAGTGGATCGGCGTCTTGCCCAGCTGCTCGTTGAGCGCCCAGGCGCGCTTCACGGCGGCGGGATCGGTCCGCTCGCCGGGCACGACCTCGACCAGCCGGTTCTTGGCCGGGTGATAGAAGTAGTGCAGTCCGAGCACGCGCTCGGGCTTCGCGGTGGCGGCGGCCAGCCGCGAGACGTACAGCGACGAGGTGTTGGTGGCCAGCACCGTCGAAGCGCCGCACACCTCGTCGAGCCGGCGGAACACGTCCAGCTTGACCTTCTCGTCCTCGAACACCGCCTCGACGACCAGATCGACGTCGCCGAGCTCCTTCCAGTCGGTAGTGCCGTGAACGCGCCCGCGGATCGCCGCGGCCTGGTCGGGCGAGAAGATCCTGCGCTCGACGCCCTCGGCCAGCGTCTTGTCGATGATCCCCAGGCCGCGCTGGACCTGGGAATCGGCCAGGTCGACCAGCACCACCGAGAAGCCCTCGGTGGCCATCTTCTGCGCGATCCCGCTGCCCATGTTCCCCGCACCGATCACCGCCAGACGACGAAACACTCCCTGTTTGCTCGCGCTCATCTCGCTCCTCGTTCCCCGGATCGAAACGTACCGTGCGAATGCGGATCCGGGCACAGTCTAGCAGCCTCGCCGACCGCGTTCCGCCCGCTCGCGGACCCCGGAGGCCACGTTTACCGGGCGGCCGCGGAGAGCACCACGGCGAGCGCGACGGCCAGCAGCGCGGCGGCGAACCAACCGCCCGGCCGGGGCTTTCCGGACAGCCCGGCCAGCAGGCCGACGAAACCGGCCAGCACCGCCAGGCCGCTGCCGAGCGTCAAGCCGATCGTGGCCGCGGCGTCGGCGCCGAGCAGCCGTTCGCGGACCGGAGCGGGAAGCAGCGCCAGCCATGCGACTCCGGTCGGCACCGCGGCCAGCGTGCACCCGGCCATCGCGAAGCCGCCGTGCCGCGCGAGTCGCCGCGCGGCTTCCAGGTCGCCGCGCCGCTCGCGGGCGCCGGCGAGCAGGATCAGCATCCCGCCGGCCACGGCGCCGGCGTAGAGCAGCAGGTGCACGACCTGGACCGCGGTGAACACCGGCGGATTCTACTCCGACCGCGCGCGTCCCCGCGCCGGGTTTGACCGTCCCCGGTGGAACCAATATGCTGCCGCGTCCCGAGTCCGGGCCCGCAAGGAGGACGACCCGATGAACGAGGTTCGCCGCGCGACGGTCGTCGGCGCCGGCACGATGGGGCACGGCATCGCGCAGGTCGCGGCCGCGGCCGGCATCGAGGTGCGGCTGCACGACGTTTCGCGGGAGCGGATCGAGGCCGGGCTGGCCGCGATCCGCGCCAACCTGGACAAGGGCGTCGAGAAGGGCAAGCTCACCGCCGAGCAGCGTGAAGCCGCGCTGGCGCACGTGCACGCGGCCCCGGACCTCGAGGCTGCGGCCGCGGACTCCGACCTGGTCGTCGAGGCGGTGCCCGAGTCGATCGAGCTCAAGCGCGAGGTGTTCCGGCGCATCGACGCGGCGGCCCCGACCGGCGCGGTGCTGGCGACCAACACCTCGTCGCTGCCGGTCGGCGAGATCGCCGGGGCCACCGCGCGGCCCGCGCGCGTCGTCGGCATGCACTTCTTCAACCCGGTCCACCTGATGCCGCTGCTCGAGGTGGTTCGCGGTGCGGAGACCGACGACGCCACGCTGGACCTCGCCGTGGAGACCGGGCGCCGGATGGGCAAGCAGCCGATCGTGGTGCGCGACTCGCCGGGTTTCGCGTCGAGCCGCCTGGGCCTGGTGCTGGGTCTCGAGGCGATGCGGATGCTGGAGCAGGACGTCGCCTCGGCCGAGGACATCGACAAGGCGATGACGCTCGGCTACCGGCATCCGATGGGACCGCTGCGGCTGACGGACCTGGTCGGCCTCGACGTGCGGCTGGCGATCGCCGAGCACCTCCATCGCGAGCTGCGGTCGGAGGCGTTCCGTCCGCCGGAGATCCTGCGCCGGATGGTCGCCGAGGGGCAGCTGGGCAAGAAGAGCGGCCGGGGCTTCTACTCCTGGTGACATGGACCACCTGATCCCGCCCCAGCTGTTCACCGGCCTGCCGCAGTGGCAGCTGCTGCTGGTGACCGCGCTGTCGATCGCCGTGCTGGGCAAGAGCGCCGACTGGCTGGTGGACGGCGCGTCGGGCCTGGCCTACCGCCTCGGCATCTCGAAGGTGATCATCGGGGCGACGATCGTCTCGCTGGGCACGACCAGCCCGGAGTGCGCGGTGTCGGTGGTCGCCGCGTGGTCGGGGCAGCCCGGGCTGGCGCTGGGAAACGCGATCGGCTCGATCATCGCCGACACGGGTCTGATCTTCGGCCTGGGATGCTTGATCGCGGTGCTGCCCGCGGATCGCTTCGTGCTGGCACGCCAGGGTTGGGTGCAGTTCGGCTCCGGGGCGCTGTTGGCCGCGCTGTGCTACGGCGCCTGGCTCGCCGTCGGCGACGCGGCGCGGCTGGGGCGGCCGGTCGGCCTGCTGCTGCTGGTGTTGCTGGTCGGGTACCTGGTGATCTCGGTGCGCTGGAGCCGGCAGCACCCGTTCGGCGAACCGTTCGCGATCGCCGAGGGCGAGCCGGTCAGCCGTCGCGAGTCGGCGCCGGCGCTGCGGCTGGTGCTGCTGATCGTGGTGGCGCTGGTGTTCGTGCTGCTCTCCAGCCGCGTGCTGATCCTGAACGTCACCGAGCTGGCCGAGGTGCACTGGCAGGTGCCCAAGATCGTGATCGCGGGGACGCTGGTCGCGCTGGGCACCTCGCTGCCCGAGCTCGTGATCGGAATGACGAGCCTGTACCGTGGCCACCGCGAGCTGCTGGTCGGCAACGTGATCGGGGCCGACGTGTTGAACGTGCTGTTCGTGATCGGGGCCTCGGCGGCCGCGGCCCCGCTGCCGATCCTGGAGCAGGGCACCCCGGTGCCGGAGATCGCGCTGCTGCTGCATCTGCCCGCGATGCTGCTGATCCTGGTGCTGTTCCGGCTGTTCATCGTCGGCGCGACGGCCCGGGGGCACTTCCGGCGCTGGCAGGGCGTGCCGCTGATCGCGCTCTACCTGGCCTACGTCGTGCTGCAGTTCGTGATGACGCGGCCCGGGTAGGCCGGATCCGTGGCATGATCCGGGCGAACCGGGTCGACGACGAGGCCGAGCGATGGGTGTGAAACCGATCCGCAGGACGTACCGCCTGGAGACCCCGTCCCCGCGGCCCGTCACGGGACGCGGCCGGCCGCAGCCGCTCGGGGCGTCGCGCCGGCCCGAGGGCGTCAACTTCGCCGTGTTCGGCCGGCACGCCACGGCGGTCAGCCTGGTGCTGTTCCGGCCGCGCGGATTGCGGGTCGAGATCCGGCTCGACCCGCAACGCAACCGCACCGGCGACGTGTGGCACGTGCTGGTCGAGGGAGCCCCCGGCGCGACGCTCGAGTACGCGTGGCGCTTCGACGGTCCGCACGACACTCGCGCCGGCCACCGGTTCCGGCGCACGCGGCTGCTGGTCGACCCCTACGCCCGGGTCGTGGCCGGCGCCGAGGCCTGGCAACAGACGGAGCTGGACGCGACCCCGGGGCCGCTCGAGCGGCTCGTGCGGCCGCGGCGTTCCGTGCTGAACGAGGACGACTTCGACTGGGGCGACGATCGCCCGCCGGCAATACACCTCGCCGACTCGGTGATCTACGAGCTGCACGTGCGCGG
>JBFKMV010000013.1:0-48886 GCA_041629655.1 Candidatus Polarisedimenticolaceae bacterium | reverse complement strand
GCAGGGCGTTGAAGATCGTCGAGTCGACGAGCTTGATGATCGGCGAGGAGTCGGAGGTCAGCCGGTCGATCGACAGCGTCTCCTCGCCGGTCTCCTCGTCCTCGGTGACCAGCTGCAGCCGGAACTCCTCCGTCGCCTCCTCCAGCACGCGCTGCGAGGACTCGCTCTTCTTGAGGATCTCCTGGATCGAGGACTGGGTGCCGACGCAGACCTCGATGTTGGTGCCCAGCAGCAGCTCCAGCTCGTCGATCATCAGCACGTCGGTCGGGTCGGCGACGACGATCACCAGCCCGCCGTCGGTGCGGTGCCGCGGCACGAAGTTGTAGCGGAACATCAGGTCGACCGGGATCGAACGGAACAGCTCGGGATCGATCTCGAAGTGCTCCAGGTCCACGTACTCGATGCCCAGCCGCTCGGCGAGGCGCTGCGCCTGGTACTCCTCGGAGAGCACCTCGCCCTCGTCCGCGGCGTCGGCCAGCGTCTCCGGACGGACCTCGGCCCGCGGCGGCGACGGGTTCCCCGCGGCGCGGGCCGGCTTTCCGGTCGTCTCGGCCGCGGTCTCGCGCGACGTTTCGAGCTTTTCCGCCATCGACTTCCTCGTCCCGCCCCTAGGTCCGGCCGCCCACCGCGGTGATCAGCGGCAGGTAGATCGAGGCCAGCATGATCCCCACGACGACGGCCATGAAGATCAGCATGATCGGCTCGATCAATGCCACGATCCGCGTCAGCCTGTGATCGATCTCCTCGTCGGTGAAGTCCGAGGCGCTCTCCAGCATCTCGTCCAGCGCGCCGGTCGACTCGCCGACCTTGACCATCTCGATCGTGATATCCGACATCAGGTCCGCCTGCTCCAGCGACTCCCACAGCGCCTGCCCCTCGCGCACGCGCTCGGTGACCTTCAACAACTCCGTCTCGAACAGCCGGTTGCCCACCGCCCGCGCCGACAGGTCGAGCGACGTGACCAGCGGGATGCCGCCCGATTGCAGCGTGGCCAGCGTCCGGGTGAACCGGTTCTGCGCCGAATCGCTGATGACCCGGCCGAGCAACGGCAGTCCGAGCTTGACCCGGTCGAGCACGATACGACCGCTCTCGGTCCTTTGCCACAGCAGCAGCCCGACCACGGCCCCGACCGCGATCAGCAGGATCTGTCGCCAGTGGTTCTGGCAGAACAGCGCGATCGCGACCAGTACCTGGGTGATCATCGGCAGCTCGGCGCCGACCGTCTCCAGGAACTGGTTGAAGCGCGGGATGACGTAGAACACCAGCACGCAGATGATCGCCACCGACAGCGTCAGCAGGATCACCGGATAGATCATCGCCGCGCTGACCTTGCGCCGCACCTCCAGCACCTTCTTGGAGTAGGTGATGTAACGCTGCAGCACCGAGCTCAGCTCGCCCGACCGCTCGCCCGAGGCGAGGCTGGCCGCGTACAGCTTCGGGAACATCTCGCCCTGGGCCGCGAAGGCCTCGCTGAGCGACTCGCCCGACTTGACGCGGTTGCGGATGTCCAACAGCGCCCGCTTGAATCGCTCGTTCTTGCGCCGCTCGATCAGGATGTCCAGGCTGCCCAGGATCGGCAGGCCGGCGCGGATCAGCGCGGCCAGCTCCTGGTTGAAGAACAGGAACTCGCGCGGCGCGATGCGCGGGCGGAAGGCCAGCTTCTGCAGCAGCGGGTTCTTCTGCCGCAGGTCGAGCACCAGCAGCTCGTCGCCCTCGAGCTCGCGCCGCAGCGCCGCCTCGCTCTCGGCGCTGTAGGTCCGCTGGATGATCTCGCCCGTGGCGTTGGCCACCCGGCAGTTGAACTCCGGCATCTCGCGTTACCTCGGCCGCGCCTGGAGCGTCAGGAACAGTGCTTTCTTGGAGTTCGGGCCGCTGGCCGCGCCGACGCTGTGCACGCCGCCGGTGGGCAGCGAGACGTCGGCGGTGTAGACGTCCTCGTAGCGCACCCCGCCGTCGGCGGTGCGGATCACGCGCTGCAGCGAGAAGTTGCGGAAGGTGATGCGCTGCTGCGCGTCCTGGACCGACGCGATCTCGAACACCACGCGGTAATCCTCGGAGAGCTGGGTCGTGACGCGGCCGCCCTCGATCCCGGTCACCGAGCGGCTGCCCAGCGGCTCGTAGGCGGTCCACTTGGTGAAGTCGCCGAGCGTCTCCATCACGCCGCGCACCTCCTCGGAGACCCCGACCCGCGGCGCGTGCCGCCCGGCCTGCTCGTCGCGGCGGTCGGTGCCCAGGAACAGCGTCAGCGTGATCTCGACGTTGCGCGGGGGCAGGTCGAAGCTGGCCAGCAATCCGCCGACGCGGTCGAGCACCGAGACCTTGTCCTCGACGACCAGCGTGCCGATCCGGGGCTGCACCGAGACCGAGCCGTCGGGCGACAGGATCGAGCCGACGAGCTGGGCGGCGTCGGCCAGCGCGCGGTGGCGGACCTTGAACGCGCGGGCATCGATCGGCTCGTCCGCCGCCGGCTCGCCGGCGAGCGAGGCGCCGCCGAGCAGCACCGCGACCAGCAACAACGTCAGCGGCTTCCCGTGGAGTCCACGCCGTGGCTTCATAGCTCGAGCCCCTCGTCGAAGATCATCACCACCTGGACGTCGCCGACGGCCAGGTCGAACACCTGCGGCCGCGCGTCGCCGGCCAGCGTGAGCTGGAGCCCTTCCCGCCCCGGGAGCGTCTCCTGAGGAGTTACGGGATCCGCCCAGGCGCCGCCGCCGGAATCCACCACCACCGTGGCGGGCGGCCCCAGCGGCCGGTAGAGCGGAACGGCCAGGGTCGCGGCCAGCAACAGGCCCGCCGCCACGCCGCCCCAGGCCAGCCAGCGGGACGCCCCGGGTCGGCGGCCCTCGCGCCGGATGCCGGCGGCGACCTCGCGGGACACCGCGTCCAGCACCGCGTCAGGCACGGGGCGGGTCGCGAGCAGGGCGAACAGGCGCGTCGGATCGTCGCCGGCCAGGCGTTGCCGGGCCGCCGGGTCCTCGAGCGCCTCGCGCAGCTCGCGGTGGCGTCGCTCCATCATCCGTCCTCGTCCCGGCGGCGGGCGCCCGCGGGGACCAGCCCCGGGTAGTCCCGCTCCAGGCCGGCGCGCAGCGCCCGCCGGGCCTGCAGCAGGTGGTTGCGCACCGTGGATTCCCGCACGTCGAGGATCCGCGCGACCTCGGAGGTCGGCAGGCCCTCGATCTCGCGCAGCACGAACGCCGCGCGCTGCTTGGGCGACAGGTTCGCGGCGAGGCGGAAGAACGCGCGCTGCAGCTCGGCCACGTCGAGCGCCCGCTCGGCCTCGGGCCCGGCCGCGCCGGCGACCAGCACGGACGGGTCGTCCGGCAGGGGCTGGATCACCCCGCGGGCGCCTCGCGATCGGACGTGGTCGATGGCTGCGTTCACCGTGATCCTGTAGAGCCAGGTGTCGAACCGGCGTTTTGCGTCGTAACGGTCCAGGATCTTCCACAACCTTAAGAAGACCCGCTGAGCCACGTCCCGGGCATCCTCCAGGTCGCCCGTGACCTGGTACGCGGTCCGCACGACCTGCTCCCGCTTGATCAGGACCAGCTCGTCGAAGGCCCGGGCATCACCCCGCGCCGCGGCCCGTACCAGCTCGCCCTCGTCCCGCATCAACCCGTGCTCGCCACCCGGTGGAAGACGTACGAGGGCCGTGCCTCGTGGTAGGTACGGGCGGCGCGGTCCGCGCGTCTAGCCGGCCCGCACGAACGCCGCGCGGGCCTCCTGGCGAAACTCAAGTGAATGTCCCCGACCTTCCTCGACGGTGCGGGGAGAGGATAGCACCCGCCCCGCTATCTGGCAGGGAAAGCAGGGTGTTACCCCGCCGGGCGGGAGGCGGGGGCCGCCCGGGCTAGTGGGTCAGCACCGCCGCGCGGCGCCGGCGGGGCTTGCTGCCGGTGACCGCGGGGGTCTTCTCGAACCCGACCAGCGCGGCCCCGAAGACCTCCAGCACGTCGCGCACGAACCAGAACCGGAGCTGCCGCCGCAGCTCCTTGGGGATCTGCTCGACGTTCTTGCGGCAGGCCTCGGGCAGCACGATCTTGCGGTAGCCCGAGCGGCGCGCGGCCAGCACCTTCTCGCGGATCCCGCCCACCGGCAGCACGTTGCCGCGCAGGGTGATCTCGCCGGTCATCGCCACGTCGCGGCGGATCGGCCGGCCGGTGAACGCCGACAGCATCGCCGTCGCGATCGTGATTCCGGCCGAGGGGCCGTCCTTGGGGATCGCGCCCTCGGGAACGTGGATGTGCACGTCGTGGGCGTCGAAGAACGACGGCGCCACCCCGAGCTCCTGCGCCCCCGCCCGGGCGTACGACAGGGCGGCGTGGGCCGACTCCTTCATGATCTCGCCCAGGTGGCCGGTCAGGATCAGCGCGCCCTTGCCGGGCATCGTGGTCGCCTCGACGAACAGCACGTCGCCGCCCGCCTCGGTCCAGGCCAGGCCCGTGGCCACGCCGACCTGGTCCTGCTCGTGCATGTCCTCGCGGGTGATCGGCGCCGGTCCCAGGTAGCCCTCCAGGCTCGACGCGATCACGTGCACCTTGCGCTGGCGGCCCTCGGCGAAGCGGCGCGCCGCCTTGCGGCACACCGCGGCGATGCGCCGGTCCAGGTTGCGCAGGCCCGCCTCGCGGGTGTAGCTCCGGATCAGCGCCCGCAGCGCGTTGTCGGAGAAGCTGATCTGCGCGGGCTTGAGCCCGTTCTCCTTGACCTGGCGCTGCTCGATGTGGCGCCGGGCGATGATCAGCTTCTCCTCCTCGGTGTAGCCGCTGAGCCGGATCACCTCCATCCGGTCGCGGAACGCCGGCTGGATCGTGTCCAGCAGGTTCGCGGTGGCGATGAACATCACGTCCGAGAGATCGTACGGCAGGCCCAGGTAGTGGTCGCGAAAGGTGTGGTTCTGCTCGGAGTCCAGCACCTCCAGCAGCGCGGCCGAGGGGTCGCCGCGGTGATCGCCGCCGATCTTGTCCACCTCGTCCAGCATGAACACCGGGTTGGAGGACCCGGCCTGGTGGATGCCCTGGACGATCCGCCCGGGCATCGCGCCGACGTAGGTCCGCCGGTGGCCGCGGATCTCGGCCTCGTCCTTCACGCCGCCCAGCGACAGCCGCACGAACTTGCGCCCCAGCGCGCGGGCGATCGAGCGACCCAGCGAGGTCTTGCCGACGCCGGGAGGCCCGACGAAGCACAGGATCGGCCCCTTGGTCTTGCGGCTCAGCTTGCGCACCGAGAGGTACTCGAGGATGCGGTCCTTGATCTCGTCGAGGGCGTAGTGGTCCTCGTCGAGGATCCGGCGCGCCTTGCCGATGTCGAGGTTGTCGCGCGTGCGGCGGCCCCACGGCAAACCGGTCAGCCAGTCGAGGTAGTTGCGGACCGTCGAGGCCTCGGCGGCGTCGGGATGCATCCGCTCCAGCTTCTTGAGCTGGCGCTCCAGCTCCTCGGTCGCCGACTCGGGCATGCGGGCCTCGCGGGCCTTCCCGCGGTACTGCTCCAGCTCCTCGTGCAGATCGTCGCCCTCGCCGAGCTCCATCATGATCGCCTTCATCTGCTGGCGTAGATAGAACTCGCGCTGCGAGCGGTCCATCTCGTCGCGCGCCATCGAGTCGATCTCGCGCTGCATCGACAGCAGGTCGATCTCGCGCTTGAACAGCTCGTGCGTGCGCTTGAGCCGCGCCACGGGATCGAGCAGCTCCAGCACCTGCTGGGTCTCCTCGATCTTCAGCTCGAGGTTCGAGGCGGTCAGGTCGGCCAGCCGTCCGGGATCGTCGAGGTTGTTGGCGATCACCATCACCTCGGACGGCAGGTTCTTGCCCAGGCTCGACGAGCGCTCCAACAGGCGCTTGGTCGAGCGCATCAATGCTTCCATCTCGATCGACGACGGATCGTAGTCCTGGTCGTCGAGCCGCTCGATCCTGGCCTTGAGGTGCGGTCGCTCGCCGGTGAACTTCTTGATCCGCGCGCGGCACACGCCCTGCACCAAGACGCGGATGCGGCCGTCGGGCAGCTTGAGCATGCGCATGATCACGGCCACGGTGCCGACGCGGAACAGGTCCTCCTCGCCCGGCTCGTCCTCGTCGCGATCGCGCTGGGCGGTGAGCAGGATCATGCGGTTGTCGGCCAGGGCGCGGTCGACGGCCTGGATCGAGACCTCGCGGGCCACGGACAACGGCGCGATGATGAACGGATAGACGACCATGTCCCGCAGCGGGAGCACCGGAAGCTCGGCGGGAATCTTGACCTGATCGTCCTTGGTGGTGTCCGGGCCCGGGCCCTTCAGGCGGTCTTCACCCATATCGGCACGTCCTCTCCCCTGCGGTTGGGTACCCGGGGAAAATTAATCCTCAGGAGGCCGTCCGCAAGTACCGCCTCGGCCTGGCGGGTATTTACGGGGACCCCGAGATGGATGACGCGCCGGAACGAGCCGTAGGACCGCTCGGCCAGCTGGTAATTGCCGCGTGTTCCGGGCTCCGGGGGCTTCTTGACGCCCCGGATGATCAGATTCGAGCCGTTGACCACGACTTCGAGGTCCCCGGGCTCGACACCGGGAAGGTCGACATTCACGAGAAGCGATTTTTCCGCCTCGATGATATCCGCATTGGGAATCCAGCCGCCCTGGGCCCGGCCCTCGCCCCCCAGATCGAGCAGATTGTCGAACAGGCGATTGATCTCGCTCTGGATCCGGGCCACCTCGAGCAACGGTCCGAACGTCTCTGCCATGATCGGTCCTCCGGGACGGCTACTTGCGGGTCTCCAGCAGGTCGCGCAGCTCGGACATGAACTCCTCGACGTCCTCGAACTTCCGGTAGACCGAGGCGAACCGCACGTAGGCCACCTTGTCCAGCTCCTTGAGCCGGTCCATCACCCGTTCGCCGATCGCCGCCGCCTCGATCTCGCGGTCGGGGCTCTCCTGCGCCAGCTGCTCGATCTCGTCGACGATCACCAGCAGGGCCTTGGCCGGAATCGGCCGCTTCTCGCAGGCGCGGTGCAGACCCGCCATCAGCTTGTTGTGGTCGAAGGCCTCGCGGCGACCGTCCTTCTTGATCACCATGTACGGGATCTCCTCGATCCGCTCGTACGAGGTGAAGCGGCGGCCGCACTGCAGACACTCGCGGCGCCGGCGGATCGCGTCCCCCGAGCCGCTCTCGCGCGAGTCGACCACCTTGTCCTTGGCGTGGCCACAGAACGGACACTTCACGGCCGGGTCCCCTCCATCGCGCCGGGCGTCTTCACCGGGTCCGCCGCGGCGGCGCCGTCGGCCGCCGCGCCCAGGCCGCGGACCTGCCGGCCGAGCTCGAGCAGGTGCCGCCAGGACACCCCCTCGACGACCATCAGCACCGGTCCCAGCACCAGGTACGGGAGCATGATCATCACGTACTGGATCAGGATCCCGGCGCCCACGGCGACCGCCGGGTCCGCGCCGTACCAGTCGCGGAGCGTGACCGCCATCACGACGTGGTAGCCGCCGACGTTGCCCGGCGTCGGGATCGCGATGCCCAGCGCCAGCAGCGGCAACAGCACCAGCGTCGAGTTGAACGACAGCTCGACCCCGCAGGCCCGGATCCCGATCCAGGTGCCCGCGGCGATCAGCAGCCAGCACACGACGCTGTGGAACAGCACCAGCACCAGCAGGCGCGGGCGGTGCAGCGCCTCCATGCCCCGCGTGAACGCGAGCGCCGTGCGTCCGATCCAGGCCACGACGCGCGAGCGGGCGCCGAGCCACACCTCGATGCGGTCGCGCCAGGTGTGAAGCGCCAGCAGCGCGATCAGCCCGCCCACCACCACGGCCAGCAGCACGGCCGCCACGCCGCGCATCACCGCCCCGCTCGCGGCAGCGGCGCCCTCGAGCGGCTGCACGAACACGGCCACGGCGAACAGCGCGACCAACGTCAGGCCGTCCACGAGCCGGTCGGCGACGACCGAGCCGACGGCCGGGCCGAGCGGGACGCGCTCGCTGCCGGACAGCAGCGCCGGGCGCACCAGCTCTCCGAGCCGTCCCGGCACCAGGAACGTCGTCATGTAGCCGATGATCACCGCGCCGAACATCGGCCGGAACCCGATGCCCTTGCGCACCGGGCTCAGCAACACCTGCCAGCGCCAGATCCGCGGCACGTTCTGGGCCAGGTTCAGCGCGGTGGCCAGCGCGAGTCCGGCCAGCGAGGCGTGGCGCAGCGCGTCCCAGATCTCCGCCACGTCGATCCCGCGGAAGATGCGCCAGAAACCGACCAGCAGCAGCACGGCCAGTCCGACGCTGAAGGTGTACTTGGCGGCGCCCCGCATCCGGATCCCCGACCGACAGCCGGCACGGACCCCGCGGGCCCGATTGCCCCCGCGATCCCGCGCCGAATCTATTTCAGCCCGACAGACAGGTCAACGCCGGTCCCCCGCGGCGTCGCGCTCCGCCGGGCTCGACGGCAGCGCCGGCCGCACCCTGAGCGTCTCGAAGCGCTTGAGCAGCACCGTCCCGGGCGGCGCGCCGCGCGCCTTGCGCACGTGCTTGCGCCGGGTCCAGTCGACCTCCACGCCGCCCTCCCCGCGGAGGTCGCTGTAGTAGGCGGCCAGCGCGGCGGCCTCGAGCAACGTGCGGCGCGGCGGGCGGGCCAGCCGTTCCGGGTTCCGGATCACCACGTGGGCTCCCGGACAACCCCGGGCGTGACACCAGAAGTCCTCCGGCGCCGCCAGCTTGAACGTCAGGCGGTCGTTGTCGCGCGCCGTCTTCCCGGCCAGGATCGTCAGGCCGTCGGCGCTCGCGTACATCCGGACGCCCTCGAGCCGCGGTCGTGTGGTGACCGCGCGGGCACGGCTGCGGCGCGTCTCGGGCTCCAGCCCGACCGGGATCCCCGCCGCGCGCATCGCCGCTTCCAGCCCCCGTGCGGCCTCGAGGCCCCGCCGGCCCGACCAATCGGCCGCCAGTCGGGCCAGGCGACGCTCACGATCGTCGAGCTCGGCCGCGCGCCGGCGCGCCGCCTCGAGGCCCCGCAGCGCGCGCCGGTGGCGTCGGAAGTGCCCGTCCGCCACGCGCGTCAGCGACAGGCCGGGAACCGCGGGCACGCGCAGCTCGCCGCCCGCGGCGTCGTAGGGGTCGGGCACCACCACGCTCTCGCCGACCCGCCGCGCGACCGCCAGGCCGGCCAGCAGCGCTTCGCCCCAGATCCGGAAGCGCTCGGGATCCTCGAAGGCCTCGAGGTCCCGGCGCACGCGGTCTCGCGAGCCCGCCGTACGACGCCGCTCGCGCTCCACGATCGACAGCAGCGCCCCGAGGCGCCGCTCGACGTCCGCCACCCGGTCGGCGGCCGCGTGGTACAGCCCGACCGTGGCCGCCGCGTCGTCGCCACGGAACAGCGTGGCCTCCTCGGGTTTCCCGGCGGGCGCCCACGGCAGCAGCCGGAGGCGCGACGGATCCCAGGTCCCGGACTCGGCGGCCCGCTCCGGCGCCTCGGGGGCCTCGATGACCGGCCCGTCGGCTCCGCCCGGCAGCGCGGCCAGCCGCTTGGCCAGCACGTCCTCGGCCGGCCGTCCCGTCCGGAGCGATTCGGCCAGCACCAGGTCCGCCGTGTCCGGCCCCGGACCGAGCACCTTCCGCAGCAGCCCCTCCCGGGGTCCCAGGCCCGCCTCGCGGGCCTCGCGGAGCGCCGCGGCGAGACCCGGCCGGGGGTCGGCCAGGTCGGGCACGTGGCGGCCCGGGGGCAGCGGAGGCGGGGCGTAGTCGGCGCCGGGCCGCAGCCGGTCCCGGGCGCCCTTGGGGAGCCGTAGCGACGCGCTCACGCACCCCCGACCGTCGACCAGGACCAGGTTGGCCCGATGGACGGCAAGCTCGGCGTAGAGGGCGCGGCCATCGCGAAACCGCAGTTCCACCGCCCGGTCGAAGCCGACCTGGCGGACGTGCTCCAGCACGGCCCCGCGCAGGGCCGCCGCCGCGGGGCCCACGAACGCTCCGGGGGCCACACGGGTCTCGTCGCGGAACGGTCCCGGCCGGCCGATCCAGGGCCGCTCCGGGGCCAGGCCGATCACCAGCGCGGCGCGCCGGCTGCCGTCGTCGAACACGAGCCGCACGCGCGGCCCCGGCTCCTCGCGCATCGCGTCCAGGCGGGCGCCGGCCAGGGCCCGGTTCAGGGCATCGGCGACTTGGCGGGTCAGGATGCTGTCCACGACCCCGGCTCCCCGCACCGCACCCGGCCAAGAAAAAGCCCGGCGATCACTCGCCGGGCCTTCCGCTCCAGGCTCATGCGGCTCGGAATCGTCAGTGCTCGACCTTGGCCTTGGCGCCCTTCAGCGAGTCGTCGAGGGCCGCGTCGATCTGCTCTTCGACCTTCGGCGCCTCCTTCCCCGAGGCCTCGGCCAGTTCCGAAACCAGCAGAAACCGCGCCCGGTCGAGCATCTTGCGCTCGCGGTAGGACAGCGGCTTGACCTCGTTGAGCACGGTCAGGCTCTTGAGCACTTCGGCCACGGCGATGATGTCGCCGGTGCGCATTTTGTCCGAATTGGCCTGGAATCGGCCCTTCCAGTCGTCGTAGGTCGCCACCTCGCCGTGTTTGAGCACCTTCATCACGCGGCTGGTCTGGCGCTTGGTCAGCACCTTCCTCAGCCCGACCGTCGAGGTGTTGCCGACGGGCACCATCACGGTGCTGTCGGTTGAGATGATCTTCAGACAGTAGAAGGACGAAACGATATCCCCGATCTTCTTCTTGGCCACGTCCTCGATGACGCCCACGCCGTGGTTCGGGTACACGACCTTGTCGCCGACCTTGAACTCCAAGTGGACCTCCGGTTTCCTGAACGAACGTTTCAGGTACCCTAGAGGGTAGCGTGGATCACCTGTCTTGTCAAACACTTAGTGAGATTTCCGGGGTTTCCGGGGCCCTCCGGGGCCCTGCCGCCGGGCTCCTCGATGGGCTAGAATCCGGCGCCGGCCGGAGTGGCGGAATGGCAGACGCAGGGGACTCAAAATCCCCCGCCCGCAAGGGCGTGTGGGTTCGACTCCCACCTCCGGCACCAGCGCGGCACGCCGTGCCGGCACCGTCCCCGCCGGGGAGGATCCCCCTTGCCCCGTGCCGCCGAGCGTCGTACATCAACAGCGTTTTCTGGGGGGGTCTCGCGTTCCTGGAGTCGCTCGGTGAGGTCCCCATGCCCCCTGGAGCCCTGCCCGCCGCCCGCGTCGCGGCGGCGCTGACCCTGGTCCTGGCCCTGTCCGCTCCCCTCCTGGCGCAGCAGACCGTCTACGTCGACGACGACTGCGTGGCACCGGGATCCGGGACGTCGCTCGATCCGTTCTGCAAGATCCAGGACGCGATCTGCAGCATCAAGGACACCGGCGGCGGGACCGTGATGGTGCGCCCGGGGACCTACTTCGAGTCGCTCCGGATGTTCGGCGGGGTCAGCGTGGCCTCGACGGACGGACCCTCCCAGACGGTGCTCGACGCCACCTCCCAGCAGTGCATCGCCTCGGATTGCACGCCGCGCGCCGAGACCGGCGCCTGCTCGGCGGTGGTCTACGGCTCGGGCTCGACGCCCGCCGACCGCCTGGAGGGCTTCCGCATCACCGGCGGCGCGGGGCTGGAGCGCAACCCGGGAACCAACGATTTCGTCGCCGGCGGTGGGATCTTCATCTTCAACAGCTCGCCCACGATCACCCGCAACGAGATCGCCGGCAACGTGCTCGACCACCCCACGATCAACCGCTTCTACGGGGCCGGCATCTACGTCGAGGGCCAGAGCGCCGCCAGCATCGCCCAGCCCGTGATCACGCAGAACGTGATCGAGGCCAACGTCGCCGACCCGCCCAACGGCACCGGCGGCGGCACCAACAAGTCCTACGGCATCGGCGCCGGGATCTACGTCGGCGGTTTCGCGGCCGGCGCGATCGAGGACAACACGATCCGCGAGAACGTGGCCGGGGACCGCGCCAAGGACCGCCAGCTCGCGGTGGGCGGCGGCCTGGTGGTCTACAGCTACAACGTCGAGCCGGTGATCTCGCGCAACTTCATCCAGAACAACTACGCCGCCGACTTCGGCGGCGGGCTGCGGATGGGGGTGCTGTACGACGGCGCGACCACGCTGGCCTCGCTGGCGCTGGTCGAGAACAACGTGTTCGAGTACAACAGCGCGCTCGACGGCGGCGGCGCGCATACCCGGACCAGCCGGGCCCGCTTCCGCAGCAACACCCTCACCGATCACTCGATTCCGTCCTACGGCGGGGGGATCTACATCGGCGCCACCGACAACCCCGCCGACACCGTGTCGGTCGTGAACAGCCTGATCGTGTTCAACACCGTCGATCCCTACACGGGCGACGGGGGCGGCCTGTACGTGCACCGCGACGGGGATCCCACGATCACCTACACCGATCTGTACGGCAACGCACCCGAGAACGTCGGGGGCTTCGCCAACGACAACACCTACATCGGCAACGACGCCAACATCTCGCTGGATCCGCTGTTCGTCAACCGCGCCGCCGTCGGCCGCGACCTGTCGCTGCAGTCGGCGAGCCCGGCGGTCGACGCCGGCGACAACGCCCAGGCTCCGGCGGTCGATATCGAGGGCAAGCCACGGGTGATCGACGGCGACGGCGACAGCACGGCCACGATCGACCTCGGGGCCTACGAGCTCGATCTCGACGGGGACGGCGACGGGGTCGGCGACAGCACGGACAACTGCCCCGGGATCTCGAACCCCGGCCAGCTCGACACCGACGGCGACGGCGCCGGCGATGCCTGTGACGACGACGACGACAACGACGGCGTGCTCGACGTCGGCGACAACTGCCCGCTGGTCGCCAACGGCGGCCAGGCCGACGCCGACGGGGACGGTCTGGGCGACGCCTGCGATGCCGACGACGACGACGACGGGGTGACCGACGGCCTCGACTGCGCGCCGCTGGTCAGCGGCGTGGCCCAGCTCCCGGGACCGATCGGCGCGACCCTGCTGGCGTCCAAGGACGCGCCCGGGGGCGGCGGGATCTCGCTCCGCTGGGCCCGCGGCGTCCAGGGGCACGTCTCCAACGTCTATCGCGGCACGATCGCCGAGGGGCCGTGGTCCTACGACGAGACCTGCCTGGACACGGAGAACCCGGAGCTGTCGACCCAGGACGCCGAGCTGCCCGCGGCCGACCAGGCGTTCTACTACCTGGTCAGCGCCAAGAACGTCTGCGGCGAGAGCCGGATGGGCGTCGAGGGCGACGGCGTCGATCTGTTCGCGTCCAACCCGTGTCCGATGCAAGGGCTCGACTCCGACGGCGACGGCGTCACCGACGTCGAGGACAACTGCGCCCGCCGGGCCAACCTCGACCAGGCCGACGACGACCGGGACTTCCTGGGCAACGTCTGCGACTGCGCCCCGCAGGATCCGAACGCCAACGACCAGGTGCCCGGCGAGGTCCAGGGGCTGAGCGTGGACAAGGGCGGTGGCGGCGCCGACCTGGCCTGGAACGATCTCGCGGCCGGCTGGTACGACGTGGCCGGCGGGTCGATCTCGGAGCTGAGCACGGACGAGGGCGTGGTCGCGGCGACGTGCCTCGAGGACGACCGCTTCGGCACCGGCTACACCGACCTGCGGCCCGACCCCGCCGCCGGCGACGGGTACTACTACCTGGTCCGGGGCCAGAACGACTGTGGCACGGGAAGCTGGGGGCCGGACAGCGACGGCCTCGAGCGCTCCCCGGCCGCTGCGTGCCCCTGAGGCCCCTCGGCCGCCCTTTTCTCGGGGTCCCCCCCTGCGGCGCTCCGGTGGTACATTACGTGGCCGCCCGGCCCCACGAGGGACTATGTTGTCCCTCAACCTCGGAGTGGAGCATGAATCGCGACGCGGACAGGGCCCAGGGAAGCGCCGGCGCAGCCAGGCCGCCGGCCACCCGGGCGGCGGCCCTCGCCGAACAGTGGAACCTCGACGACCTGTACCCGGACCGCGCCGCGTTCGACGCCGCCCGGGCCGGGCTGCGCGAGCGGCTCGGGGACCTGCCGCGTTTCCGCGGAACCCTCGGGCGCTCGGGCCGCGCGCTGGCCGAGGCGCTGGACGCGGTCTCCGAGGTGCGGCGCGAGCTGGGCCGGCTGCACGCCTACGCCTCGACCCTCTCGGACAGCGACCTGCGGGACGCCCGGACCCGGGCCGCGCGAGAAGAGATCGAGCTGCTGTGGAACGAGTACTCGCGGACCGCATCGTTCGTGCGCCCCGAGATCCTGGAGCTCGACCCGTCGCGGATCGAGGAGTTCCTCGCGGGCGAGCCCGCGCTGGCGCCGCACCGCCACCCGCTGAACAGCCTGGTCCGCCAGCGCGAGCACGTGCTGGGTCCCGCCGAGGAGCGGATCCTCGCCGAGGCCGGCCTGATCACGGGCGGCGCCGGCTCGCTGTTCGGCATCCTCAACGACGCCGAGCTACCGCGACCCCGGATCGAGGTCGGCGACGAGGGCACCGTCGAGCTGACGCCGGCGACGTTCGCCCGGCTGCGCAGCACCCCGGACCGCACCGAGCGACGGCGGATCTTCGAGGCCTACTTCGGGGCCTACGAGACGTTCCGGCGGACCCTGGGCCAGAACCTGTTCCAGGGCGTCAAGGCGCACCTGTTCCGCTCGCGCTCGCGGGGCTACCCGTCCTGCCTCGCGGCGGCGCTGGACGGCGAGAACATCCCGGTCGGCGTCTACCACAACCTGATCCGCGAGGTGCGCTCGCTGCTCCCGCTGCTCCACCGCTACTTCCGGATGCGCGCGCGCGCGCTGGGCGGTGAGGTGCTCGAGTACCACGACCTGCACTGCCCGCTGGTGCGCGAGGAGCCGCGCCGCTACACCCCCGAGGAGTCGCAACGGCTGCTGACCGCGGCGCTGGAGCCGCTCGGCGAGGGCTACCGGGCCGGGCTCGCCCGCGCTTTCGCCGAGCGCTGGATCGACTGGCACCCGCGCCCGGGCAAGCGCTCCGGCGCCTATGCCACCGGGGCGGCCTACGACGTGCATCCCTACGTGCTGCTGAACTGGAACGGCGACTACGAGAGCGTCTCGACGGTGGCTCACGAGCTGGGGCACGCCATGCACTCGTTCTTCAGCAATCGCGAGCAGCCCTACCCGACGGCCGACTACTCGATCTTCGTCGCGGAGGTGGCCTCGACGTTCAACGAAGCGCTGCTCAACTCGTCGTTGCTGCAGGGCTCGCGCGCCCCCGAGGAACGGTTGTTCCTGCTCGGCACGTACCTCGACGGCCTGCGCGCGACGTTGTTCCGGCAGACGATGTTCGCCGAGTTCGAGCTCGCGATCCACGAGCGCGCCGAGCGGGGCGAGGCGCTGACCGGCGAGATCCTGGACGAGCTGTACCTCGCGCTGCTGCGCGACTACCACGGGCACGACGCCGGCGTGATGCGGATCGACGACGCCTACGCCGTCGAATGGGCGGCGATCCCGCACTTCCACTACAACTTCTACGTCTACCAGTACTCCACCGGCATCGTGGCCGCGACCGCGCTGGCCGAGTCGGTGCGCGGCGGCGAGCCGGGCGCGCGGGAGCGTTACCTGCGCTTCCTCGCCTCCGGAGGCTCCGACTACTCGCTCGAGCTGCTGCGCGGCGCAGGGGTGGACCTGGAGCGCCCGGAGCCCTATCGCGCCACCGCGCGCGCGATGACCCGCAAGCTGGACCAGCTCGAGACGCTGCTTCCCGGGTGACCCGCAAAGGAACGACCCGCAAGCGACGACGGCGGCCGCAGCCGGCCGCGGGCGCGGGACGCACGACCTTGCTGGTGTTCCTCGCCGCGCTGGCCGTGCAGCTGGTGCTGCTGAGCGCGTACCGGGAGGACCCGTTCCTGGCCACGCCGGTCAGCGACGCGCTGTCCTACGAGGTGTGGGCGCGGCGGATCGCCGAGCACGGACTCGCGGCGGAGCCGGTGTTCCACCAGGCACCGTTGTTCCCGGTGGCGCTGTCCGCGGTGTTCGCGCTGGCCGGCGAGCAACCCCGGTTGCTCGCGCTGCTGGGCCAGGCCGCGGCCGCCGCGCTGGCGGTCGCGCTGCTGGTGCCCCTGGGACGCCTGTACCTCGGGCGCCGCGCCAGCGGCGTGGCGGCGGCCGGGCTGGCGCTGCTGCACGCCCCGTTCGCGTTCCACGCACTGAAGCTGGTCCCGGTGACCGCCGCGCTGGTGACCCAGGCCGCGGCGCTGGTCGCGCTGGGACTGGCGCGCCGGCGGCAGCGGCCGGCGACGACGGCGCTGGCCGGGATCGCGCTGGGCGTGGCGGTGCTGGCGCGCGCCGAGACGTTGCTGTTCGTGCCGCTGGCCGTCGCGGCGCTGCTCGCCGGGCCCCGGCCGGAGTCCTGGCGGAAGCGGCTCGGTCACGCTGCGCTGCTGCTGGCCGGCACGGCGATAGCCGTCGCCCCGGCCACCGTGCACAACCTCCGCCACGGCGACCGCGTGCTGGTGGCCAGCTCCGGGGGCGAGAACCTGTTCATCGGCAACCAGCGCGGCGGCGACGGCGGTCACGCCGCGCTGCATCCCCAGGCCGGCGACATCCTCTCGCAGCGCGAGCTGGCGCGCCGGCTTGCGGAGCAGGACCGCGGGCGGCCGATGCGGCCCTCCGAGGTCTCGGCGTGGTGGCGCGCCCGGGCGTTCGCCGAGATCCGGGCCGACCCCGGGGCCTGGCTGCGTCTCGAGCTCCGGAAGCTGGCGCGGACGCTGGCGCCGGGCGACCCCACCGACATGTACTCGCTGGCGCTCGAGCGCGAGCGCTACCTGCCGCTGCTGTGGCTGCTGTTCGTCCCGCCGTGGGGCCTGCTCGCTCTCGCGCTGCCCGGCCTCGTGCTGGCGTTGCGGCGCGAACCGCGAGCCGCCTGGCCGCTCGCGGCCTGGGTCGTCCTCCACGCGCTGGTGCTGCTGGCGTTCTTCGTCAGCACGCGGCTGCGGATCCCGCTCTACTTCTTCCTCTGCCCGTTCGCCGGCCACGCGCTGGCCGCCGGGTGGTCGCGCTGGCGCGAGGCGCGACGCGCCGGGCGGACCGGGGCCGGAACGCGACGGGCGCTGGCCGCGGCCGCCGCCGTGATCGTGGTGTCCGCGGCGGTCAGCGCGCTGGCCTCGGCGCGCGTGCCCGACCGGGAGCGCGTGCGCCTGGCCTCGGTGCTCTCGCAGCAGGGACGCTGGGACGAGGCGCTGGAGGTGCTGGAGCCGGCCCTGCGCGGTCCCGCCCCCGACGCGGTCGCGCTGGACCAGGCGGGCTGGGTGCTCCAGCAGCAGGGTCGTGACGCCGAGGCCGCCGCCCGCTACCGCAGCGCGCTGGGCGCGGGCCTCCCGCCGGGCCGGCAGCACCAGACCTGGACGCGACTGGGGATCGTGCTCGACCGCCTGGACCGGCCGCAGGAGGCCGCCGCGGCGCACGCGGAGGCCGTGGCCTCGGAGGGGGCCAACGCCGGGACGTGGTTCGAGCGCGGCCTGCACCACCTGCGGCGGGGCGACCCGGCCGCGGCGAGGACGGACCTGGAGCGGGCGGTGCAGCTCGACCCCGCGTGGCCCGCTCCCCGCGAGGCGCTGGCGCGTCTCGGCGCGGCCGGCTCAGCGCAGGTGGACCAGCGCGGCCAGGACCGCTAGCGCCGCGGCCACGGCGTAGCCCGCCGCGACCCGCCGGCCCGCGCCGGCCATGCGCCGCTCCAGGGCCCGCGCCTCGGCCCACGCGCGCAGATCGTCGCGGCCCGCGCGCTCGAGGATCTCCGCCAGCAACCGCTCACCGTCCCGGAGCAGACCGGGAACGCGCCACGCGCGGCCCGAGCGCTCGACCAGCAGCAGCGCCGGCAGCCAGCTTCGGGACGGCCCGAGCGGCGGCGACCAGTCGAGCTCCACCAGCTCGCGGTAGCCGACCTCGGCCTCGCCGCGGCCGCGCTCGAACGCCACGGCGTCGCGCCCCGGACGCACCGCACCGCGCAACTCGCCGCCGCGGCGCACGATCCACAGCGCCGCGATCCCGCCCGCGGCTCCCAGCAGGCCCCTGAACACCCCCGAGCCCCACGCCTGCCCCTCGGGGTCCACGTCGTAGGCCACCATCAGCGCCACGGCCAGCACCGAGCCGGCCAGCGCCCGCGGCAGCCAGCGCGCCGCGGTCCCGCAGCGGTAGCGCGTCTCATCGCCCGCGGGCATCGAGCGCGATCTCCACCGGGGTGAAGTCCACGGCGTCGGCGGCGACGAGGTGGAAGCGGATCCCGCTCCGCTCCCCGGTCACGGCGAGACGGTGATCCTCCCCGTGCAGGTGACCGTAGACGCAGTCCCGGACGCCCGCGTCGGCGAGCACGCGCACGACCTCGGTCGGCTCGCGGCCGTCGATCCACGGCGGGTAGTGCAGCATCGCGATCCGCGGCAGCTCGCGACCGAACCGCCGATCGGCGTCGCGCACCGACAGCCTGAGCCGCTCCAGCTCGCGGGCGAAGATCTTCCCGTCCTCGGGTCGCGCCAGCGGATCGTCGGGCGCGGTCCAGCCCCGCGCGCCCACGATCACGCAGCGCTCGAGGGCCACCGCCGCGTTCTGCAGCGGCTCGCAACGCTCGGGCAGCGCCTCGCGCAACCGCGCCAGGCCGGGCCACCAGTAGTCGTGGTTGCCGCGCAGCAGGACCTTGTGGCCCGGGCGCTTGCCGATCCAGGCCAGGTCCGGCTCCGCCTCGGCCAGCGTCTTGCCCCAGGACAGGTCGCCCGGCAGCAGCATCACGTCGCTCGCGCCGACGAGCCGGTCCCAGGCCGCGGCCATCCGGGCGGCGTGGTCGGTCCACAGCTCGCCGAACACGTCCATCGGCTTGTCGCCGCGCAGCGACAGGTGGAGGTCGGCCAGGGCGAAGACGCGTTGCATCGGGGCGATTCTATCGCGCCGGGTCGACAGCGTCGCGGCCGCTCCCTACCATGAAGGGTCACCCCATGGAGGATGCTTCGTTGCAGCGCCTGACCACCGCGACACTCGCCGCCGCGCTCCTGCTCGGGGCCGCGACCGGCGCCCGGGCCCAGCTCGGCGAGATCCTCGACCCGGGTGCCGCGTACCTGTTCCAGCTCGGGCACGTCACCATCGTGTATCCGGTGGGGCCCGGAGAGGACGCCGAGCGGAACCGTCGCTCGGCGGAGCGCAAGGCGGCCTTCGTGGGCGGCCGCGAGGTGCGGGTCACGGTGCGCGCCGACACCGAGCTGACCGACGAGGAACGCGCGGGCAACCTGCTGCTGCTGGGCTGGACCAACCGGTTGCTCGAGACCGAAGAGCTGTCGGGCATCGTCGAGCGGCTGGACGACGGCTTCCGCTTCCTCGGCCGCACCGTGAACGAGCCGCACGCCGATCTGTTGTTCTTCGTCCCCAACCCCTACGACGAGTACCGCGACGTGATGTTCTGGTCGCGGATCGATCCGGAGCTGGACCGGTTCATGGTGCTGCCGGTGATCGGCTCGCACTGGGCGATCTTCCACGACTTCCTCCCCGTCGAGCAGGGCATGCTGAGCGCCGACCGCAGCTGGCCGCCGCGCCGCAAGCCGGCCGCCGAGAAGGACCACCGCAACGACATCCGGATCAAGCTGTCGAGCCGCGCCTCGATCGAGGGATCGCACTACACGCTGGGCTACGACCCCGAGGTGCTGACCAAGGCCGAGGCGCGGTCGATCCTCGCCGCGCGCGAGGCCGCGCTGGCCCGCGCCGCCGACCTTCTCGGCACCGAGCTGGGTGACTTCCGCGGCCGGCTCGAGATCTACGCCGATCTGACGAGCAAGGTCGAGCTGACCGGCGTACCGGACCCGGTCCACACGCTGGATCGCCGGGGCGAGCTGCACATGGTGCGGCGCGTGGCGCGCAGCGCCTCGCCGCACGAGGAGATCCACCTGCTGGCGCACCGCGATCTGGGCCCGGCGTTCCTCACGGCGCCCTACGAGGGGCTGGTGCTGCTGCTCGAGAACCGTCACCGGGGCATGGACCTCGAGCTGCACGCGGCGGTGCTGATCGAGAAGGGCCTGGTGCCCGATCTGCTCACGGTGCTCGACGACGAGCGCCTGCGCGCGCTGCCCGAGGAGGCGCGTTTCCCCTCCGCGGGCCTGATGATGGGCTGGGTCCGCTCGACCGGTGGCGCCGCGGCGCTCGAGCGGGTCTACGGCCTCGAGGCCGGCACGCTGGAGGCGCTCGGGCGCGCGCTGGAGCGGAAGCCGGAGACCCTGGAGGACGAGTTCCGCGCCTGGACCGCCGCGTACGCCGCCGAGCGCCGGACGGAGGTCGCGTACCTCAAGCTGATGGCCGAGGCCCGCGAGCACCACCTGATCGCGGAGTACGCCGACGTGGCCCGCCTGATGCTCCGCGCGCTGGAGTTGCGACCCGACGATCCCCAGGCGCTGTACAACCTGGCCTACGCCGAGGCGCGCACGGGGGAGATCGCCGACGCCGAGCGACGCCTGCGCCGGCTGCTGGAGCTGAAGCTGCCGGCCGACGCGCGCTGGACGATCCTGGCCCACTTCGATCTGGGGCGGGTGCTGGACCTCCAGGGCCGGCGCGACGAGGCGGTCGCGCAGTACCGGAGGGTGCTGGAGTTCCCGGGGCAGCCCGAGCTGCACCTGAGGGCGCAGGAGGCGATCGAGTCGCCGGTCACCGCGGACAGCCTGCGCTAGCCGCCCCGCGGGTCAGGCAGCCGCCCGGGTGGGCAGGCTGAGCACGAAGGCCGCGCCGCCGCCGCTGCCGTCGCGGTAGGCCACGCGACCCCCGTGAAGCTCGGCGATGATCTTGACCAGCGGCAGGCCGAGACCGGTGCCGCCGGGCCGTCCGGAGCTGCGCACCTCGAACGGTTGGGCCTGCAGCTCCGCGGGGAGACCCGGTCCGGTATCCGCCACGGTCAGCACGACCTCGCCGTCGCGGTAGCGGGTCTCCAGACGCAACACGCCCCCGTCCGGCATGGCCTGGATCGAGTTCAGCGCCAGGTTGAGGATCGCCTGCTGGAGCTGGCCCGGGACCGCCGTGACCGGCGGCACCTCCTCGTCGCCGCTGACCCGGATCTCGACGTTGGACTGCGCCGCGGTGTACGCCAGCAGGTGGTGCACGCGAGCGCACAGCTCGGGCACCTCGACGGGTCCGGGCTCGCGCTCGGGCCGCACCAGGCCGAGATAGTTGTTCAGCAGCTCGGTCAGCCGGCGCGTCTCGTCCTTGATCGAGAACAGCGACTCCCGCATCGCGCGCTGGCTCTGCTCGGTCGGCTCGCGCCCGACGTACTGCTCGACCACGCCCGCGTTGAGACCGATCGCGTGCAGCGGGTTGCGGATCTCGTGGGCCAGTCCGGCCGCCAGGTGTGCCAGCACCGCGAACCGCCCGGCCTCCAGCAGGTGCGCCTCGACCTTGCTCAGCGTCGCCAGGTCGCGCATCAGCAGCAGCGAGCCCTGCCGGCCGGGGCGGAACTCGAACGGCACGCGAGTCACCTCGACCGCGACCGCGGCGCCGTCCGGACACACCACCTGCATCTCCTGCCGCTCGATCCGCGACTCCGGCTCCAGACCGCCCAGCCCGGGGTTGCGCATCAGCGCGCGCAGCAGCCGCTCGCGCTCGCGCTCGCGCCCCTCCGGCTCTCCGGAGGCTCCGGCGTCCCGCACCAGGCCCAGCATCCGCAGCGCGGCCGGGTTCCAGGCCACCGGCACGCCCTGGGGGTCGAGCGCCACCATGCCGTCCTCGAGCGACTGTCCGAGGGTGGCCAGCAACGACTCGCGCTCGCGCCCCTGCGCGTCCAGCGCCTCCAGCCGGCCGCCGAGCTCGTTGATCGCGCTGACCGCCGAGGCGAACTCGCGCTGCATCCCGGAGTGCCCGACCTGCAGCCCGCCCCGGAAACCGCGCGCGCGGTAGTCCACCAGCGCCGAGTCGAGCCGGCGCACCGGGCGGCCGGTCAGCGCGGCGATGATCACACCGCCCAGCGCGACGGCGGCCAGGTACAGCATCAGCGGCACCACGAACGTGCGCGTGTCGACGTCGGGCGGCTCCAGCGCCGGGACGCGCGCCATCATCGCCGCGTCGCGGCGGTAGTGCACGATCAGCGAGCCCAGGCGGCGCCGGTCGCCGCCCGCGGCGCGGGGACCGGGGTTCTCGTAGACCGGCACCATGACCTCGGTCACCGGCTCGCCGGCGGCGTTCTCGACACGGCGGCGCACGATGTCGCTCGCCGCGAAGAACGACGCGTCGCGGGCGCCGGTGAAGCCCAGGTCGAGCGTGTCCGGGTCCGACGAGTACATGATCCGACCCTCGCGGTCGACGATCAGCAGCGACTCGATGCTGGGCAGCTCGTGCAGCAGGACCGTGATGCCCTCGCTGACCCGCTGGCGGTCGCGCTCGCGGACCTCCTCAGGAAAACCCTGGTCGAGGCGCAGCAACAACGAGCGCGCGACCTCGTTGGCGAACGGCTGGAACACCGCCTCGGTGGAGAGGGTCTCGACCTGTTTCTGCCACTCGGTCTTGTAACGCTGGAACGAATAGCCCACCAGCACCACCGCCAGCGCGGCGGCGCCGACGGTGAACGTCAGGTGCACCAGAAAGATCCGTAGCGGAAGCGAGAACCTCACAGCTCGTACTTCTTGACCTTGTTGTGCATCGTCTTGAGCGAGATGCCGAGGATCTTGGCGGCGCGGGTCTTGTTGCCCCCGGTGTGCGCCAGCGTCGAGCGGATCAGGCGCTCCTCGGCGTCCCGGATCGTGCTGCCGACCGGCAGCTGCACCACGCGGCCCTCCGGATCCGCGGCGTCGCCCTCGCCGCCGTTGCCCGGGCCGGATGCCGCGGCCCGCGCCGGGCCGGCGGCGCCGGCGACCGGCGTTCCGCGCCGCCCGCGGGCCACGTCGGGCGGAAGGTGCTCGGGCAGGATCGGGCCGCCCCCGGACAGCAGCACCGCGCGCTCGATCACGTTCTTCAGCTCGCGTACGTTGCCCGGCCAGTCGTGACCGGCCATCGCGTCGAGCGTGTCCTGTTGCAGCGCCGGCACGGGGTTGCCGCTCTCGGCCGCGGCCTGCTCGACGAAGTGCCGCGCCAGCATCTGCAGGTCCTCCGCGCGCTCGCGGAGCGGCGGCAGCTTGATCGTGAACACGTTGAGCCGGTAGTACAGGTCCTCGCGCAGCTTGCCGTCCCGGATGGCCTGCTTGGGATCGCGATTGGTCGCCGTCACCACGCGCACGTCGGCCTGGACCACCTCGCGGCCCCCGACGCGCCGGAAGCTGCGCTCCTGCAGCACCCGCAGCAGCTTGGCCTGCAGGCTCTCGTCCATCTCGGCGATCTCGTCGAGGAACAGCGTGCCCTGGTGGGCCATCTCGAAGCAGCCGATCTTCCGCTGCACGGCGCCGGTGAACGAGCCGCGCTCGTGCCCGAAGATCTCGCTCTCCAGCAGCGTGGCCGGGATCGCCGCGCAGTTGACGGCGACGAACTCGTTGCGCCGCCGCGGGGACAGGTCGTGCAGCGTGTGCGCCACCAGCTCCTTGCCGGTGCCGCTCTCGCCGACCACCAGCACCGAGAGGTTGCTCGGCGCGACCTGCTCGATCTGGCGGAACACCTCGCGCATGCCGTCGGAGATTCCGCGCAGCGGCCCGAATGCCCCGTGCTCCCTGAGCTCGGCGCGCAGGCGGCGGTTCTCGGCCATCAGCTGCCGCGTGCCGTCGAGCTTCTCGAGCAGGATCTTGAGCTTGGCCGGCTCGACCGGCTTCTCCAGGAAATCCTGCGCCCCGAGCTGGATCGCCTCCACGGCCTGCTCGATGGTGCCCTGCCCCGAGAGGACGATCAGCGGGATCGGGTACTCGCCCTGCAGCCGGCGGATCAGGTCCAGCCCGGACAGGCCCGGCATGACCAGGTCGGTGATCACCGCCGTGGGACCTCCCCGCTCGATCCGTTCCAGGGCTTCCTCACCGGATGCCGCGGTCTCGGCGCGGTAGCCCCAGGCCTCGAGCAGGCGGCGCAGTCCTTCGCGGGACCCCGCCTCGTCGTCGACGACCAGGATGCAGTCGTTCATCGAACGTCCCGGGATCTCCGTGGGAGATCCGGTGGGGGATGAGGAATTGAAAGACCCGGCCTCGAGCCGGCGCTGCAAATTTTACACGGTCAGCGCAGTTTTGACACGAGCCGCAACACGGCCGTCAGCAGCAGGGACGCGGTGCCCACACCGGTGGCCAGAGCCAGCAGAACCACGGCAACGATCAGCACGAACTGCATGAAACCCTCGTCAACGGTCCGGACTCCGAGTCACCGCCGGGCCGGAACCCCCGGCGAAGCACAGATGGTAGCAAGAACCGAACCAGCCGCGCCATTTTCCCGGGCCGGGGCTCAGTCGGAGCCGATCCGGATCGCCCCCAGGTCCCCCAGCTCCTCGCGCAGGAACTCGGTCAGCCGCTGCTTGAGCCGCACCTCGCCCTGCCGCACGGCCTCGCGGGTGGTCCCGAAGCGGTCCCCGAGCGCCTGCAAGGTCAGCGGGTCCTCGGCCAGCAGCCGTTCGTCCAGGATCGCCCGCTCGCGCTCGCTGAGGTCGGTGCGGAAGCGGTCCAGCACCGCCTCGACCCGCTGCTGCAGCTCGCGGCGCGCCACGGAGGTCTCGACGTCGGGGGCTTCGGAGGGCAGGACCGCCGCGAGGTCGCTCCCCTCGCCGTCGTCCCGGTCGACGGGGGCGTCGATCGAGACGTCCCGCGAGCCGAGGGCCATCTCGACCTCCCGCACGTCCTCCTCCGAGACCCCGAAGTGCTCGGCCAGCAACCGCGGGCCGACCTCGTACCCCAGGCTCTCCAGCCGCGCCTTCTCCTTGTGCAGGTTGCGCAGCAGCTTGCGCCGGGCGTTGGTCGTTCCGACCCGGACCAGCCGGACGTTGTCCAGCAGGAACTTGACCATGTAGGCGCGCACCCACCAGGCCGCGTACGTCGGCAGGCGCACGCCGAGCTCCGGATTGAAGCGATCGATGGCGGCGAGCAGGCCGAGGTTGCCCTCCTGGATCAGGTCGAGCAGGTTGCGGGCGGCGCGCCGGAACGACAGCGCGACGCGCACCACCATCATCAGGTTGGCCGTCACCAGCCGGAACAGCGCGTCGCGGTCGCCGGTCTTCTGGTACTCGCGCGCCAGCTCCCGCTCCTCCTCGCGCGACAGCGGCGGGTACTTGCGGACCTCGCCGAGGTAGCGGTAGAAGGGGTCGGCCGGTGCCAGCGCACCGCCGGTTCGCGGCACCAGCGCCGTCGAGGAGTCGCCGCCCGTGGTCTCGGCGTCCTCCGGACCCTCGTCCCGGGCCACCGAACGCGACGTCGCCCGGCCGCCGGAGGCAGGCTGTGCCTCCGGGTCCGACGGGTCCTCGACGGGATCGGCGAGCACCTCGGGATCGAGCTCGACACGATCCTCCGCGCTCATGGGGAGAGGTTAGCACGCGGTGACGGGGGCGGCCGGAAGCCTCAGAAGCCCTTGTCACCCAGGTAGCGCCACGGATTGACGTGGCGACCGTCGCGGAACACCTCGTAGTGCAGATGCGGTCCGGTGGACCGCCCCGTGGATCCCACGCGACCGATCACGTCGCCGCGCTTGATCCGCTGGCCCGGGCGGACCAGGATCTCGCTCAGGTGCGCGTAGCGGCTGACGTAACCGAAGCCGTGCGAGACGTCGATGCGCTTGCCGTAGTTGCTGAAGCGGCCGGTCTTGGTCACCACGCCGTCGGCCGAGGCCTTCACGCTGGTCCCGGCGGGAGCGACGATGTCGACGCCGCGGTGGAACGCGCGGGAGCCGGTGAAGGGGTCCTTGCGCCACCCGTAGCCGTGAGAGAACCAACCCCGGACGGGCATGATCGCCGGCGTCGAGGCCAGGATCCGCTCGCGCTCCTGCCAGGCGTCGTCGATCTGGCCGAACGAGGCGTCGAGCCGATCGGTGCGCGATTGCAGCGCGTCGAGGTCGGTCGCGTAGCGACCGCTGTCGTCGGCGGCCAGGCCGTCCGCCGAGCCGCCGGCGGCCGGCTCCGCGGCGTCGAGCTGGTCGATCCCGAGCTCGCGGGCCAGCGTTCGCGCCTGGCTCTCGAACTCGCCGAGCCGCTGGTTCAGCTCGTCCAGCGAAGCCTCGAAGCGCAGCTTCTCCTCGCGCAGCTCGAGGTTGTGCTGCTCGAGCTCGGCGACGGTCGACGACTGGGAGTGCAGGCGGAACGCGAGCTGCGGCAGGGCCAGTCCCGCCACCAGCAACAGCACGGCGGCGACGCCGATCGCGTAAACGAAACCTCGGGAGACGTGCAGCTTGCGGAACCGGGTCCGCGCGTGGGGCAGGATCAGGATCGTATACTTTCTCGCCATGCTTCCCGCTGCTCTGCTGCCTGTCCTTCGGATCCGCCGCCGCCCCCCGGCGCCGCGAGTGGCCTCGGCGACGGTCGGTCGACGAAGTTACAGAAGAAAGATAGGTGGCACGTCGCGCGGCGCAACACGCCAGGTTGACGCACCGGACGGACACTACCATCGGCCGGTGCGGCCGTCAATCTCCCGAAAACGCCGATCGGGGCGCAGCGAGGGGGAAAACTCCGGGCCGCTCGTCGGCCCTGGGGGAGCTTTTTCGTAGTCCGGATCACGGTTTCGTGATCTCTCGAGGAGGCAGCCATGGAAGGACTCGAGGCCCGAGCGGGCCGCGTGCTGATGGTCGGGCTCCGCGGCGCCGGGCTCGACGACGACGAGATCGGGCGCCTGCGGCGCCTCGGTCCGGGCGGGGCGATCCTGTTCCGTCGCAACCTGGAGACGCCGCGTCGGCTGGTGGAGCTGATGCTGGCGCTCGGCGAGGTGCTGCCGGCACCCGCGCTGCTGGCGCTCGACCAGGAGGGCGGCCGGGTCAGCCGGCTCGAACCCTGGATCGGCGCCACGCCGACGGCGACGCGGCTCGCCGAGGCCGGTCCGGAGGCGGCACGGAGGTTCGGGCGCGCCACCGGCGCCGCGCTGTCGGCGCTGGGGTTCAACGTCGACTTCGCCCCGGTGGTCGACCTGTGCGCGCCCGAGGCCGCCAACGGGATCGGCGACCGGTCGTTCGGCACCGATCCGGCCCGCGTGGCGACGCTGGCCGGCGCGTTCCTGGACGGCTTGCAGGGCTCCGGCGTGGCCGGCTGCCTGAAGCACTTCCCCGGTCTCGGGGACACCGCCGCGGACACGCACCAGCTGCTGCCCGTGTGCGAGCGTGACCGCGAGCGGCTGCTGGCCGAGGACCTGGCCCCCTATGCGGCGCTCCGGGACCGCGCGGCGAGCGTGATGGTCGGGCACGCGGGCTACGCGGCGCTCCAGGCCGACCCTTCCCGACCCGCCAGCCTCTCGCCCGAGATCGTGCGCACGCTGCTGCGCGATGAGATCGGCTACGAAGGACTCGTGGTCTCCGACGATCTGGAGATGGGGGCGGTCGCCCCGTTGGACCGCGACGGCTCGGCGGCCGTCGAGGCCGTCGCCGCCGGGTGCGACCTGGTGCTCTACTGCAGCGACCTCGGGCGCGCCGAGCGCGCGCGCGACGCGCTGGTGCGGGCGGCGCGCGGTGACGCGGGCTTCGCCCGACGGCTGGCCGAGGCGGCGCGGCGCGTCGAGGGCACCGCCGCGCGCTGGCGCCCGCCCGCTCCCGACCTGCTGCGCTGGGACCAGGCCCGGGGCGAGCTGCTGCTGGCGTCGGGCGCGGCCTAGCTGCCCGACGCGTGCTCCAGCGTGCGGCCGGTCAGGATGCGGAAGATCTGCAGATACCGCTCGCGCGTGCCCTGCACGATCTCGTCGGGAAGCTCGGGAACCGGGGGCTGCTTGTTCCAGCCCAGCGACTCCAGGTAGTCGCGCACGAACTGCTTGTCGTAGGACGGCTGCCCGCGCCCCGGCGCGTACTCCTCGGCCGGCCAGAAGCGCGACGAGTCGGGCGTCAGCACCTCGTCGGCCAGCACCAGCGTGTCGCCGTCGAAGCCGAACTCGAACTTGGTGTCGGCGATGATGATGTCGCGCTCGCGGGCGTAGTCCGCGGCGGCGGCGTAGATCTCGAGCGTCTTGTCCCGCAGCCGCGCGGCCAGCTCGGCGCCGACCCTCCGTTCGACCTCGGAAAACGGCACGTTCTCGTCGTGCCCGGTGTGCGCCTTGGTCGCCGGCGTGAAGATCGGCTCCGGCAAGCGGTCCGACTCCTGGAGCCCGCGCGGCAGCTCGATCCCGCAGACCGTGCCCCGCTCGCGGTACTCCTTCCAGCCCGACCCCGACAGGTAGCCGCGGGCCACGCACTCGATCTCGACCATCTCCAGCTTGCGCGCCAGCGTCGCGCGGCCGGCGAGCAGCTCGCGGTACGGCGCCACGGCCTCCGGGAACTCGCGGGCGTCGGTGGTCAGCACGTGGTTCGGGATCAGCGGCTCGAGGTGGTCGAACCAGAACGCGGCAAGCTGGTTGAGCACCTTGCCCTTGTCCGGGATCGGGTTCGGCAGCACGTAATCGAACGCGGACAGCCGGTCGGAGGCGACGATCAGCAGGCTGTCCGGAAGTTCGTAGATGTCGCGGACCTTGCCGCGGCCGCGCAGCTTCAATCCGGGCATCCGGGTCTCGAACACGGAATCGGGAGTCGTGGGACTCATGGCTGGCTTCCTTCGTCGGGTTCGGGCGCGGATGCTAGCCCGCTCCCCGGGCTGTGTCAACGCGAGTCGTGCACGATCTCGCCGTCGACGATCGTCATCACCGCCGCCCCTCGCAGCTCCCAGCCCACGAACGGGCTGTTGCGGCTCTTGGAGCGGAACTCCTCCACCTCGACGCGCCGCTTGCGCTCGAGGTCCAGCACCGTGACGTCCGCGTCGGCGCCGACCGCGAGCGTGCCGCGGGCCAGCCGCAGGATCCGGGCCGGGCCGGTCGTGAACAGCTCCACCATCCGCCGCAGGTCGACCACCTCGGCGTGCACCAGCCGGTCGAGGCAGATCGAGACCGCGGTCTCGAGCCCCACGATCCCGAACGGCGCCTGCGAGAACTCGACGCATTTCTCGTCCGAGTGGTGCGGCGCGTGGTCGGTGGCCAGCGCGTCGACCGTGCCGTCGGCCAGCGCCTCCAGCAACGCCGCCCGGTCCTGCTCGATCCGCAACGGCGGATTCATCTTGGCGTTGGTGTCGTAGTCCCCGATCGCCTCGTCGGTCAGCACCAGGTGGTGCGGCGTAACCTCGCAGGTCACCGGCGCGCCGCCGGCCTTGGCGCGGCGGACGAAGTCCGCGGAGCGGCCCGTCGACATGTGCGCGATGTGCACCTGACCGCTGGTGTACTCGGCGAGCAGGATGTCGCGCTGGACCATGATGTCCTCGGCCACCCCCGGCCAGCCGCGCAGCCCGAGCCGCGTGGACAGCGCGCCCTCGTGCATCACGCCGCCGTCCACCAGCAGCGCGTCCTCGCAGTGGTCGATGATCGGAACGTCGAAGATCCGCGAGTACTCCAGCGCTTTGCGCATCAACAGGCTCGACATCACCGGCTTGCCGTCGTCGGAGAACGCCACCGCGCCGGCCTCGATCATGTCGCCCATCTCGGCCAGCTCCTTGCCCCGCTGGCCCTTGCTGATGCAGCCGATCGGGTACACGCGGACCACGCCGTGCTCCTCGGCCTCGGCGAGCATGTGCTCGGTGACCGAGCGCGAATCGTTGACCGGCACCGTGTTCGGCATGCAGGCCACGCTGGTGAAGCCGCCCGCGGCGGCGGCGCGAGTGCCCGTGGCGATGGTCTCCTTCCACTCCTGGCCCGGATCGCGGAAGTGCACGTGCATGTCGATGAAGCCGGGGCACACCACCAGCCCCTTGACGTCGATCACCTCGGCGCCGGCCGGGTCGATGCGCGTATCGACCCGCACCAGCTTGCCGTCCTCGATCAGGACGTCGCGCTGGCCGTCGACCCCCGAGGCCGGGTCGACGACCCGGCCGTTCCTAAGCAGCCTCCTCACGTTCCACCTCGCGCCCCAGCAGGTACAGCACGGCCATCCGCACGGCGACGCCGTTGCTGACCTGCTCGAGGATCACCGAGCGGTTCCCGTCGGCGACGGCTCCCGCGATCTCGACGCCGCGGTTGATCGGACCCGGGTGCATCACGATCGCGTCGGGGGCCGCCAGCGCCAGCGCCTGCTCGTCGACCTGGTACAGCCGCGCATACTCCCGCAGCGTGGGAAAGAAACCGGAGTTCATCCGCTCGAGCTGGATCCGCAGCACCATCACCACGTCGACGCCCTCGATCGCCGACCGGAGCGTGTTCGTGACGCGACACTCCAGGCGTTCCAGACCGCGCGGGATCAGCGTCGGCGGGCCGCACACGGTCACCTCCGCGCCCATCCGCGTCAGCAGCAGGATGTTCGACATCGCCACGCGGCTGTGCTTGATGTCGCCGACGATCGCCACCCGCAGGCCCTCGAAACGGCCCTTCTTCTTGCGGATCGTGTAGCCGTCGAGCAGCGCCTGGGTCGGATGCTCGTGCGCCCCGTCTCCGGCGTTGATGATCGAGGAGCGGCAGTGCCGGGCCAGGAAGTGCGGGGCTCCCGCCTCGGAGTGGCGGATCACGATGAAGTCGGGCGCCATCGCTTCGAGGTTGCGCGCGGTGTCGAGCAACGTCTCGCCCTTGACGAAGCTGGAGGCGCTGCGGGACAGGTTCAGCGAGTCGGCCGAGAGACGCTTCTCGGCCAGCTCGAACGACGAGCGGGTGCGCGTCGAGGGCTCGACGAACAGGTTGACCACGGTGCGTCCGCGCAGCGTCGGGACCTTCTTGATCGGACGCCGGGAGATCTCGGCCAGGCTGTCCGTGGTGTCCAGGATCAGGGCGATCTCCTCGGGCGAGAGCTGCTCGATCCCCAGCAGGTGGCGGCTCCGGAGATTCATCGCGCGACCTCCCCGCCGTCCGGGACGTCGACCAGCCGGACCTCCTCCGCGCCGTCCAGCTCCTCGAGCCGCACCGCGACCTCCTGGTCGCGCGAGGTGGGCACGTTCTTGCCCACGTAGTCGGGACGGATCGGCAGCTCGCGGTGGCCGCGGTCCACCAGCACCGCGAGCTGGATCCAGCGTGGCCGGCCGAGGTCGATCAGCCCGTCCAGCGCCGCGCGGATTGTGCGGCCGGTGAACAGCACGTCGTCGACCAGCACGATCCCGGTCCCGTCCACGTCGAACGGGATCTCGGTCTTCTTCAGGATCGGCTGATCGGCGATCAGCGACAGGTCGTCGCGGTACAGGTTGATGTCGAGCACACCGAGCTCGGGACGCACCCCCTCGATCTCGGCCAGCCGGTCGGCGAGCCGTGCCGCGAGCGGAACCCCGCGCGAGCGGATGCCGACCAGCGCCAGGCCGCGCAGCGACTTGTTGCGTTCCAGGATCTCGTGGGCGATACGCGTCAGCGCTCGGCGGATGCGTTCGGCGTCCATGATCTGGACGCTGCTGGCGGGCGTCATCGCAATCTCCTTGCGGCCTCACGGGGTCCGCTTAAAGGCGCAATGCGTTCGGAAACCGGCCGCATGGTAGCCGAGGCCGACCGCCAGCGTCAAGTGCGCCCGTGGAACGGTTGACGCTGCTTGCGGCCCGTGGGGCGTTTGTCTATCCTGCCGGCACGAAGAGAGCGGCGAATGCCTCACGACATCGTCACACCGGTCACGCGCAACATCGATCTCGGCCACGACAATTACCTGCTGGAATTCGTCGCCCCCGCGATGGCCGAGGGGATGCATCCGGCGCAGTTCTTCATGATCGGCATTCCGGGCGCCGAGATGCTGCTGCGCCGGCCGTTCAGCGTCTGCGGCCTGCCGGGGACCTTCGACGACGCCCCCCCGGAAGCGGTCCAGGTGCTGTACAAGGTGCTGGGCAAGGGCACCGCGTTGCTGGCGGCGCTGAAGCCCGGCGCGCCGTTGACGGTGCTCGGACCGCTGGGCCGGGGGTTCACGCTGCCCGCGGCGGACGACCCGGCGCGCACGGTCTTCGTCGCCGGCGGGATCGGCTCGGCGCCGTTTCCCGCGCTGGCCGCGGAGCTGGCGCGGCGCGGCCGGCCGCGGCCGCGGATGTTCTACGGCGCGCGCACCGCGCACGACCTGCCGCTGCTGTCCTGGTTCCGCGAGCACGCCGCGGTGGTCGTGACCACCGACGACGGCAGCGCCGGCAGGCCGGGCCTCGTGACCGGCCCGCTCGAGGAAGTCCTCGCCGACGCCGACCCCGCGACGCTGAGCATCCAGGCCTGCGGCCCCGAGCCGATGCTGCGCGCCGTGGCCCGCATCGCGCTGGCGCGGGGCGTGGCCTGCGAGCTGTCGCTGGAGGCGCACATGGCCTGCGGGTTCGGGGTCTGCCTGGGCTGCGTGGTCCCGACCCACGGCCCGAACCGCGAGTTCGGCTACGACCGGATCTGCGTCGAGGGCCCGGTGATGCGGGCCGAGAGGCTGGCCTGGTGAAACCCGACCTGTCGATCGAGGTGGGTTCGCTGAAGCTCAGGAACCCCGTGCTGACCGCCTCCGGCACGTTCGGCTACGGGCTCGAGTTCCTGCCCTTCATGGAGCTCTCCGCGCTGGGCGGCCTGGTGACCAAGGGCCTCAGCCCGCTGCCGCGGATCGGCAACCCGCCGGCCCGGATCTGCGAGACGCCGTCGGGAATGCTCAACACGATCGGGCTCCAGAACGTGGGCGTCGACGCCTTCATCGCGGAGAAGCTGCCCGCGTTGCGCGAGCACGAGACCTGCGTCATCGCCAACGTGTTCGGCGAGACCGAGGCCGAGTACGTCGAGGTCTGCGGCAAGCTCGACCGGGCGCCCGGCGTGCACGCGATCGAGCTCAACGTCTCCTGCCCCAACGTCGAGGCCGGGGGGATGATCTTCGGCAACGACGCCGGAGCGCTGGAACGGGTCACCCGCGTGTGCCGTGAAGCGACGCGGCTGCCGCTGATCGTCAAGCTCTCGCCCAACGTGACCGACATCCGCGACACCGCCCGCGCCGCCGAGCAGGGCGGCGCCGACGCGCTGTCGCTGGTCAACACCTTCGTCGGCATGGCGATCGACGTCGAGCGCCGCCGCCCGGTGCTGACCCGGCTTTCGGGCGGCCTGTCGGGGCCGGCGATCCGTCCGCTGGCGGTGTGGATGACCTGGCAGTGCTACCACGCGGTCGGAATCCCGCTGATCGGCATCGGCGGGATCATGAACGCCGCCGACGCGCTGCAGTTCATCCTGGCCGGCGCCCGCGCGGTCCAGGTCGGCACGGCCAACTTCGTACGCCCCAACGCCGCGACCGAGATCGTGCGCGGCCTCGAGGACTACCTGGCGCGACACGGCATCGCCACGCTGCGCGAGCTGGTCGGCGCGCTCGAGACCGGGGCCGAGGCGGAGCGGTGACCCCCCGCGAGCGGGTGCTGGTCGCCCTCGACACCCCGTCGCCCGGGCGCGCCCGCGAGCTGGCCCGGCTGCTGGCCGGCGAGGTCGGCGGGTTCAAGGTCGGGCTCGAGCTGTTCGTGAGCGCCGGGCCCGACCTGGTGCGCGAGATCCGCGACCTGGGCGGCGAGGTGTTCCTGGACCTCAAGCTGCACGACATCCCCAACACGGTCGGCGGTGCGGCGGCGGCGCTGGGGCGGCTCGGCGTGTCGCTGTTCACGGTGCACGGGCTCGGCGGCGCCGAGATGATCCGGCGCGGCGTCGAGGCCTCGCGCGAGGCGGCCGCCGCGGCGGGCCTCCCCGCCCCGCGCGCGCTCGTGGTGACCGTGCTGACCAGCCACGACGACCGGGACCTCGGGACGATCGGTGTCCGGGGCCCCTGCGCCGACGCGGTGACGCGGCTGGCCGCGCTGGCCCGCGACGCCGGAGCCGGCGGCATCGTCTGCTCGGCGCTCGAGGTGGCCGAGCTGCGCACGGTGTTTCCCGACGGCCTGCGCGTGGTCCCGGGGATCCGTCCCGCCGGGGCCGCGACCCACGACCAGTCGCGGACCGCGACCCCCGCCGCGGCCGTCGCGCGCGGCGCGGACCTGCTGGTGATCGGACGCCCGATCACTCGCGCCGACGACCCACGGGCCGCCGCGCGCGCGATCGTCGCCGAGATCGGGGCTCCCCCGGCCTGAGCGCCGGGGCAGCCCCCGGCAGTGGCGCCCCCCGGACGGCATGGGACAATGGGCCGGATGCGTGTGACCTTTCTCGGGACCGGGACCTCGGGCGGCGTGCCCGTGCCGACCTGCGATTGTGCGGTCTGTGTTTCCGAGGACCCGCGCGACCGGCGGCTGCGCCCGTCGGTGTGGATCGAATGGCCCGGGGCCAGCATCCTGATCGACACCGCCAGCGACCTGCGGCAGCAGGCGCTGCGCTTCCGGATCCGGCGGGTCGACGCGGTGCTGTACACGCACGCCCACGCCGACCACGTGCTGGGGCTCGACGATCTGCGCGTCTACAACTGGCGCCAGCGCGGGCCGGTGCCGGCCTACGGCTCCGCCCAGACCCTGCGCCGACTGGGCCGCACGTTCTGGTACGCGTTCGAGGAGGACGACGGCTCCGGAACGGTCTCGCCGTCGGTCGACCGGAACTCGATCGACGGACCGTTCGAGCTGCTGGGGCGACGCGTGGTGCCCGTCCCGCTGCTGCACGGCAGCCTGCCGATCCTGGGCTACCGGATCGGACGCTTCGCCTACCTGACCGACGTGAGCCGGATCCCCGACGAGAGCTACGCGCTGCTCCACAACCTGGACCTGCTGGTGCTCAACGCGCTGCGGCGCCGGCCGCACCCGACGCACCTGTCGCTGGACCAGGCCGTGGCCGAAGCGCAGCGGATCGGCGCGCGGCGCACCTGCTTCACGCACATCAGCCACGAGCTGATGCACCGGCCGACCTGCGCGGAGCTGCCTGCCGGGATCGAGCTGGCGCGGGACGGGTTGGAAATCGAGCTCGAGGAGGCGGAGCCGTGAGGCGAACCGTCGGGATCGCGTTGCTGTTGGCCGCGGTGGCGGCATTGGCCCTCGCCGCCGACACGGCGGGGCCGCTGACGGTCGAGGACGTGGTGCGGATGTCCGTCGCCGGTCGCCCGAGCGAGGAGATCCTGCACGAGATCCGCTCGCGCGAGGTGGATTTCGATCTCGGCCCCGAGATGCTGCGCGAGCTGCGCATCGCGGGGATCCCGGAGCCGTTGATCGAGGCGATGCTGGAGCGCCGGGCCGCGCGGCAGGAGTCCGCGCCCGGTCCCGTGGCCGCAGCGCCGGCGGGCACGGCGGCCACGCTCACGGTGCGCCTGCGGCCCGGCAGCGACGGCGACGAGGCGCCCACCGATCCCTTGCTGCTGCCGGCCGTGCTGCTCGACGACACGCTGGCCGCCGAGCACGGATTCGGCGCGCCTGCCGCCGAGCGCGGGATCACGGACGTCGCGCTGTTCCTGCTCTGCCGGACCCCGGACCACGTCCCCGATCACTGGCGCGGCGAGACGCCGCTGGGCCGCGACTTCGTGCTGGCGCCGCGGCATCGCCTGCTGGCCTTTCACGCCGGCGCCGAACGGGTCGCGGCCGCGGAGATCGGCAAGCTCCAAGCGCTGGCGGCGCGGCTGCGCGGCGCCGAGCTTCCGGACGAGTTCCTGCGTTTGCCGGTGCCGGAGCTGTTGACGTCGTCGGTCGAGCCCGACCTGGCGCACGACCTGGTGCTGGGCATCGCCGCGCTGGTCGAGGAGCGGTGGATCGTGCTGACCACCGCCGAGCGGGACGGCATCGTGGTGACGCCGGCCGGCGACGAGATCGCGGCCGCCGTGTGGTGCCGCGGCTCGGCGCGCGGCGTCGACCTCGGCGCGAGGTTCGGCGCGACGACGGAAGCTCCCTGAGCGCCTGCCGCGACGCTACGACAGCTGCATCGACACGATGCGGGAGACGCCGGGCTCCTGCATCGTGACGCCGTACATCAGGTCCGAGGCTTCCATCGACAGCTTGTTGTGGGTGATCAGGATGAACTGCGTCTGCTGCGCGTACTGCTGAAGCAGCCGGGTGAACCGTGCGACGTTGTGGTCGTCCAGCGGCGCATCGACCTCGTCCAGCAGACAGAACGGCGAGGGCTGGTAACGGAAGATCGCGAACAGCAGCGCGATCGCCGACATCGCCCGTTCGCCGCCCGACAGCAGGCGCACGCTGCTCAGGCGCTTGCCCGGCGGCTGGGCCATGATCTCGACGCCGCACTCCAGCACGTCCTGGTCCTCCTCGAGCACCAGGTCGGCGCGGCCGCCGTTGAACAGCACGCGGAACGTCTCCTGGTAGTTGCGGCGGATCGCCTCGAACGCCGAGAGGAAGCGTTCCCGCGAGGAGCGGTTGATCTTGCGGATCGTCTCCTTGAGCGAGGCCATCGACTTCTGGAGGTCCTCCTGCTGCGTGCTGAGGAACTCGTGGCGCTCCTCCAGCTCGGAGAACTCGTCGATCGCCATGATGTTGACCGGTCCGACGCGCTCGATCTTCTCGCGCAGCTCGGCGATCTCGGCCTCGACCTCTCCGAGGTCGGCAGCGTCGAGCGTCTGCTCGCCGGCCGCCGCCGCGGCTTCCGTCGCGTCGAGACCCAGCTCCTCGTGGCACAGCTCGTCCAGGTGCGCGCGGTCGGCCTCCAGCCGGGTCCGCTCGACCTCGGCCTCGCGGGCCGTCTCGCGGCGCTGCTCCAGCTCGGAGCGCACCGAGCCGAGCCCTTTCTGCCGCTCGTCGAGCGCGCGCCGGCGCTCGGCGATGCGGCGCTCCCGCTCGGCGGCGGCGCTTCCCGTCCGCTCGCGCTCGTCGAGCTGGCGCAGCAGCTCGGCCTCGGTTTGCTCGAGCAGCTCGCGGGTCTCGGCGGATCGGCGGCGCGCGGCTTGCGCATCGGCGCCGGCGGACTCGACCCGCCGCTCGATCTCCTCGAGCGTCTCGCAGAGGCCCGCGCCCTCTCGCTCGGCCGCCTCCTGGCGCTGCCGCTCCGCGGCCACCTCGGCGCGCAGCGTCGCCGCCTGCTCGGCCAGCTCGCGGTGCTCGCGCTCGCGAACGGCCAGCGCCTCGGCTTGCGCGGCCAGCCGCTGCTCCAGCTCGCCCTGCTGTTGCTCGGCGCGGGTGACCAGCGCGGCGCAGCCCTCGAGCTCGGTCCGGATCGTCGCGGCCTCCTCGGCCAGGCTCAGCCGCTCGGCCTCCAGTACCTCGCTCCGCCGCGCGTTGCGCTGCCGGTCCTCGGCCGACTGCCGCGCGCGCAGCTCCAGCTCCACGCGGCGGCGCCGCGAGGCCTCGAGGGCCTCGCGCGTTTCCCGCAGCTCGCTCTCGACCCCGTCGAGGGTCGCGCGCGACGCTTCGACCTCGCGCTGCAGGCCGGCCGCGCGCACCGCGATCTCGCTGACGCGCCCGCGCGCCTCGAGGATCCGCCGCTTGTGCGCCAGCATCCCGGTGTCGGCGGCGTGCCGCCCGCCGGCCGTGGCGATGCCCGAGGCGTAGACGACCTCGCCGGTCTCGGCGATGAAGTCGACGCCGGGATGCATCCGGTGCAGCTCCAGCGCGCTCTCCAAATTGTCGACCAGCACGGCGTCGCCGATCCGGTCGCCGAGCACGCCGTTGGCCGCGACGTTGAGGGACAGCCGCTCGCGCAGCCGCCCGCGCACCCGCCGGTCATCGAGCAACGCGGCGGGAAAGACGCCGGGGCCGGCGCCGTTGCCCGGCGAGCCGACGGCCAGCGCCCCGGCCGGCTGGGTCTTGCAGATGAAGGTGGTCCGCCCGGCGCCCTCGGCCCGCAGCAGCTCGGCGGCGCGTTGGGCGTCCGAATCGTCCTCCAGGATCACCGCCGGAAGCAGGCCCTGCAGGTACACCTCGACGGCGCCTTCGATCTCGGGTCCCGCCTCGACAAAATCGGCGATCACTCCGCCGGTGCGGATCCCCACCGAGGCGCCCTTGCTCAGCAGCGCGCGCACGCCGTCGGAGACCCCGGCGAAGCGGGTCGTGACGTCTTCCAGCGTGCGCAGGCGCGCCGTCGCCGACTCGCCCTGCTCGCGCGCCGCGGCCAGCTCCTCGAGCCGCCTGGCGTGCTCCGCGCGCAGCTCGACCAGCCGCTGCTCGAGACCGCGCAGCTCGACCTCGAGCCGGCCCACGAGCTGCTCGTGATCCTGGGACTCCCGTCCCAGCCGGCCGACCTCGCTCTCCAGCCGCGTCACGTCGTCGCGAGTGCTGGTCCGTTCGGAGTCCAGCCGCTCGAGCAGCGAGCGGTTGCGTTCCAGCGACTGCTCCAGCGAGCGGCGCCGGTTGCGGATCTCGGCGGCCTGGTTCATCGCCTCGAACTGTTCGCGGCGCAATGACTCGATCGCGTCGCGCGCCTCGCGGACACACGCGTCGGCCGCCTGCAGGTCGTCCTGGCGCGCCGCCATGCGCTCCACCGACTCGGCCAGCACGCGACCGCCGGCGGCCACGGTCTGCTCGTGCGCCCGGACCTGCTCGCGCAGCCGCCCGCGCCGCTCGGCCAGCGACTCGCGCTCGGCGTCCAGCCGGCGTGCCGCCTGGTCGGCCTCCTCGATCTTCTCGCGGCAGGCGGCGATCCGCGTTTCGCCCCGATCGACTTCCATGTCGAGCCGGTGCACGCGGTCGGCCGCCTCGCGGTACTCCCGCGACGCCTCGTCGAGCGCGGTGCGCTCCTGCGCCAGCTCGGCCTCGATGGTGGCGATCTTCGCGGCCAGCTCCGCCTCGGCGGTCTTGGCGCGGCTCTCCTCGCCGCGCACCCGGTCGAGCCGGGCCTCGAGCTGGCGCCCGCGCAGGCCGAACCGGATGCGCTGCTTCTCGCGCATCCGCTCGCGCAGCCGCTGGTAGCGCCGGGCGCGCGAGGCCTGCCGCTTGAGCGAGTTGATCTGGCGCCACACCTCCGCGATGATGTCGCCGACGCGCAGCAGGTTGGCCTCGGTGGCCTCGAGCTTCAGCTCGGTGAGCCGGCGCTTGTGCTTGTAGCCCGCGACGCCCGCCGCCTCCTCGACGATCACGCGGGTGTCCTTGGGCTTGGCGTTGATGATCTGGTCGATGCGGCCCTGCTCGATGGTGGCGTAGGCCCGCGCCCCGACGTGGCGCTCGCGCAGCAGCTCCTGGATGTCCTTGAGCCGCGCCCGGGCCCCGTTGAGCAGGTACTCGCTCTCGCCGCTACGGAACAGCCGGCGGGTGACCACGACCTCGCTGCCGGCGTCGCCGTTGGCCCCGCTCAGCACCATCGAGACCTCGGCCATGCCGGTCGCCTTGCGCGCCTCGGTTCCGGCGAAGATCACGTCGGCCATCAGCTTGCCGCGCAGCGAGCGCGGGCTCTGCTCCCCCAGCACCCAGTTGATCGCGTCGGCGATGTTGGACTTGCCGCAGCCGTTGGGCCCGACCACCGCGGTGATGCCGTCCTGGAACAGGATCTGGGTCCGGTCGCAGAACGACTTGAACCCGCAGATCTCCATCTTCGCGAGCTTGAGCATCGACGGGTACAAACCTCCTGGCACCCTCGCCGAGGGCGCCGGGACTATAACACCCCGACGGACAAAAAAACAAGCGGGCCCAACATTTTGCGCCCATCGCCCCGAGACACCCAGCATCTTGGGGCGCCTCCCGGCCGGGGGGCCGCCGCTCGCCGGCGTGCGACTCGTCGGCGCGCGGAGGGCCTTTGATTCTACGAGGAATCGGCCCGCCACGCCCGGGGCGCGCCGCTCGGGGGGCTCAGCGCCGGCGGGCCAGCAGCAGGTCCGGCAGCGCCTCCAGGGCGCGCCGTGCGGGTCGGTCGGGGAAGCGCCGCAGCTCGGCCCGGGCCGTCTCGGCGTACCGCGCGGCCCGCGCGTGGGTCCGCGCCAGCGCCCCGCTCTCGCGCAGCCGCTCCTGCAGCCTCGCGATCGCCGGGCCGTCGTCGGCCTCGCCGTCGACGATCCGCCGGACCAGCTCCCGGTCGGCCAGGCGGCCCTGCGCCAGGAGGTCGATCACGCACAGGGTGACCTTGCCCTCGCGCAGGTCGGCCGTGGAGGCCTTCCCGAGCTGCTTGGCGTTGCCGGTGTAGTCCAGCAGGTCGTCCACCAGCTGGAACGCCATGCCGATGTTCAGCCCGTAGGCGCGCAGCGCCGCCAGCCGCTCCTCGTCGACCTCGGCCAGCAGCCCCGCCAGCTCGCAGCAACAGGCGAACAGCTCGGCGGTCTTGCGCTCGATCAGGTCGAGGTACTCCGGCTCGCTGAGATCCACGCGACCCGAGTACCGGGTCTGCAGCAGCTCGCCTTCGATCATCCGCAACGTGACCTGCGCCAGCGTCTCCATCACCTGCAGGCTGCCGGCGCGCAGGGCCATCTGCATCGCCTTGGCGTAGAGGTAGTCGCCGAACAGCACGGTCACGTTGTTGCCCCAGCGGAAGTTGACCGAGGGGCTGCCGCGCCGGACCGTCGCGTCGTCGATGATGTCGTCGTGGATCAGCGTCGCCGAGTGGATGAACTCCAGCACGGTCCCCAGCACCACGTCGTAGGGACCCTTGTACCCGCACAGCCGCGAGGTCAGCAGGTGCAGCGTCGGGCGGACCCGCTTGCCGCCCGCGTTGGCGACGAAGTCGCCGATCTCGTCGACGATGCCGATGGGAGACGAGAGGCTGTCCCGGAAGGTCGCCTCGACCTCGCGCAACCGGTCCTCGATCAGCGCGAAGATCTCCGTCGGGCTGGGCGCGGAGGTCTGGATCAGCCGCTCCGCCCTGCCGATCACGCCCCTGCCGGACGATCCAGGAATGGTCAAGGTTGTCCCCTCTGCGGGCGGTCTACCGCCCTCGGGGCCGTTCCGACCGGCGGGGCGGCCCGGTTTGGGATCTTAGCACCGGGAGCTAGGGGGATTCCACGATCTCGGTGCCCGGCGGCGGGGTGAACTCGAACGTGCCGTCCGGCAGCCCCTCGTTGCGGCGCAGCTCGGTGAAGCGGTACAGCATCCGGTTCCCGGCGGCGTCGAGGACCTCGGCGCGCTCGATGGCGTGCTCGGGCCCCGCGAGGGTCAGCGAGACCTGCTCGAACGTCTCGCCGCGGTCCCGGGGGGTCAGGCGCAGCCGCGGCCGCCGGCGGTCCGCGTCGCGATCGAGGCGAGCCTCGAACAGCTCGGCCAGCCGGCCGGACCCCGCCAGCAGTCGTGGCAGCAGATCGCCCTCGCCCTCCGCGATCGCGGTCCGGATCAGCTGGCGGTCCTCCGCCAGGTACAGACTCATGGTGTCGTTCTCGATCAGCGCCGTCTTCAGCTCGGGCTCGAGGTACTCCCAACGCATCCGGCCCGGACGGGCCAGGTACAGGCGGCCGCTCTCGCTCAGCCCCGATCCCAGCGCCCCGGACTCCAGGGTCTGCTCGAAGCCGGCCTGGAGGTCGCGCGTGTCGTCGAGCCAGCGCTGGAGCCCGTCGAGCATCCGCGCCGCGGCGGCGTCGGTGTTTTCCGCCTGCGCGGCGCCCGGCAGGATCAGGGCCCCCAGGATCGCCAGGAGCGGGGTCAGGCGGGCGCGTCTGGTGGTCGGCACGTTCACTCCTTCCCCTCCCCGCCCGTTCAGGGTAGCAGAGCGGCACGGCCCGCGCGGCTTGCGCCGAGCGGGTGCGGATGGTAATCCATTGGGGATCGAGGAGTGCCTGTGATGCAACGATTTGAGATTCCGTCGTTGCGCCGGGGGTGTCGCGTCCGGCGGCTCGTGGTCCCGGTGCTCGTGCTGGCCCTGACCGGCTCGCTGTTGTGGTGCCAGGAGGTCAGCGACCTCCGCGGCGATCAGGCGATCGAGCTCTACGACTCGGGCAGCTATGTCGAGGCGCGCGAGCTGCTGGAGCAGCTCGATGCCGAGGGCGCCCTCGACGGCGCGCTGCTGTACCGGTTGTCGTACTGCCGTCGCGTGGCCGGCGATGCCGCCGGCGAGCAGGACGCGCTGACGCGCGCGATCGCGGCGCTGGAAAAGGAACACGCCGCCGCGCGCGACCTGGAGACACCGTTCTATCTCGGCAACGCGTACAGCAACGCGCGGCGGCTGGTCGACGCGCGGACGGTCGCCGCCGGCGCCACGACCCGGGTCGAGTCGGGTGAGCTGCCCGCTCCCGAGCATCCGATGGACATGTTCCGGCTGGCCAAGCTCTACGCCGACCAGGGCAAGGAGCAACCGGCGATCGAGTGGTACCGGAAGTCGATCGAGGGTCTCGAAGGCACCGACGGGGGGTACCCCGCGAACGTCGCCTGGGCGCGCCGCTACATCGCGCAGGCGGCGTGGTCGCGTGCGGACTTCGCCGCCGCGGCGGAGCAGCTCGAGGCGCTGGCGGGCGCCGCGGACGCCACCGTGGACGACCTCGACCGGCTGGCCGGGGCTCGCGCGCGGCTCGGGCAATGGAGCGCCGCCGTGGCTGCCTGGCAGCGCGCCGAGAAGGCCGACCCCGCCGACGCGAACCGCGCACGCTACTGCTGGCGGCTGGCCGCGATGGCCGAGAAGCTCCCGGCGCTGCCCGAGCGTGCTCCCTCCGGCAAACCGTGGGGCTCGCTGTCCAAGGAAGAGCTGGAGACGCTGATGGCCGAGCAGGCGGGCCTGGTCAAGGACGCCGTGGGCTCGGTCACGAGCGGCGCGGCGGGTGTGGATCGCGACGCGCTGCAGGGAAAGATCGACGCCGCCAAGCCGGTCTTCGTGCGCGCCGGCGTGGAGTACGCGGTACGGCGCTACCCGATCCGCGAGACCGCATTTCTCGGCGGCTACGCACCGTTGATCTTCCACGAGACGCGGTGGCAGCTGCCCGCGGCCGACTAGGGCACCCGCGGGCCCCGGAGAAGAGATGAAGCTCGAGATTCCCGGACCGCTTTTCCTGCTGTTGCTGTTGGCCGCGGCCGTGGCGCTCGCGCAGCCGCTGGCCGCCGAGGACGACGCCGCAGCCGCGACCGTGGTCTGGACCGGCAAGGTGACCGACGGCGACGGCAATCCGGTTGCCGAGGCGGAAGTCGTGCTGGTCCCGGCGAGCTTCCGCGGCACGCGGATCAGCGCGGTGACCGACGCCGAGGGGAGCTACCGCTTCAGTCACGTCGTCCCGGCCTCGTACCGCCTGCGGGTCACGGGGAGCGGCCTGGCGATGCGAAGCATCGACGCCGTCGCTTTCCCCGCCGACGGCGCGACCGCGGCGTGGGAGCTGGAGGGTCCGGTCAATCCGACGCTGCTGCCGTCCGTGGACTACGCCGCGGGCCAGCAGGTCCGCTTCGACGTCGTGCTGCACGCCGCCGACGCGCCGCTGATCGAGCCCGCGGACTACCGGGGCACCATCGACCGCGCGACCGAGCTGGTGCAGCAGGGTCGGTGCGAGCCGGCGATCGCGGTGCTCGAGGATCACCTGACCGGCTTCCCGCACCGCGCGCGCGGCCACTACCTGTTGGGTTACTGCCGCGCCAGCCTGGGGCGGACCGAGCAGGGGGCGGCCGCGTTGGAGCGCTCGCTCGAGCTGAGCCCCGGGCTGGCCGGCGCGGCGCTGCTGCTCGGACAGGTGCTGCTGCAGGCCGGCCAGGGCGAACGGGCCGCGACCTGGCTGCGCAAGGAGGCCGAGGAGGGCCGGGACCCGCGGTTGCGGGTGGAAGCCTGGATCGCGCTGGGCTTCCTGGAGCGGGACGCCGGGAACGCCGAGGCCGCCATCGAGGCCTTCGAGCAGGCCCGCGGGCTCGATCCGGAGCGGCCCGAGCCGTGGGCCGAGCTGCCCAACCTCCACGCGGGCGGCGACGACCCGGGGCGGGTGCTCGACGTGCTGGCCGCCGCGCGCGAGGCGGGGCGCAAGGCCCCGCTCCGGCCGCTGCTGAACCTGGTCATCGGCCGCATGAACGACAAGCGCTACGACGAGGCCTCGGGGTTGCTCGATCGCGCCATGGCCGTCGCCGCGGACGACGAGCAGCGCGCGATGGTCCACGCCCTGATCGGACGCTGCCGGCTGGGACAGCAGAAGCAGAGCGAGGGCATCGCCGCGCTCAGGAAGTCGCTCGAGCTCGACGGCGACGGACCGTTCGCGGGCGAGTGCCGGAAGATCCTCGCCGACCTCGGCACGTAGCGCGACGGCGCTACAGCTTGTCGGCGACGTCGCCGAGCATCGGGACCTTGAATCGCTCCCCCTCCAGCGCGCGGATGATGCAGAACAGCAGCAGCACCGCGGCGCCCAGGAACGTCAGCACCACGGCGGCCCGGAACACGTCCCCGAACAGCGCCCACAGGTAGCGGTCGAGGAACGCCTGCACCGCGTGCAGCACGACATAGGTCAGGATCAGCGTCGCCCCGAGCACCAGGCCCTGCTTGGCGTGCCACTTGACGAACTCGCGGCGCGTGGCGAGCAGCGAGACCAGCGCGAGCGGCCCGAGGTAGCCGAACACCAGCAGCACGCGGTCCTGATCGGTCAATTCCTCGGTCAGGCGGTCGGCGTCCATGCCGCGAGTATATAGCCCCGCGCCGACGAGCCCGTCAAGCGCGCCCGCGCCGCACAAGATCCCGTCCGGGTGCGGTTTTTGCGGGTGCTATACTCCCGCCGGAATGGCGCGAACGTCGGGCAAGCTCACACCGATGCTGCGGCAATACCACGCCATGAAGCAGCAGCATCCGGGCGCGATCCTGCTGTTCCGGATGGGTGACTTCTACGAGATGTTCTACGAGGACGCCCGGGAGGCGTCCCGCCTGCTGGACATCACGCTGACCGCGCGCGGCAAGGGCACCGACAACGTCGCGCCGATGTGCGGCTTTCCCCATCACCAGCTCGAGCCCTACACGGCGCGACTCGTCTCGGCCGGCCGGCGCGTCGCGGTCTGCGAGCAGATGGAGGACCCCCGGCAGGCCAAGGGCCTGGTCAAGCGCAGCGTCGTACGCGTGGTGACGCCGGGCACGCTGACCGACCCGCAGCAGCTCGAGGCCAAGGAGAACCGCTGGATCGCCGCGGTGGCCGCGCACGGCGAGACGCTCGGGGCGGCGTTTCTCGACGCCTCGACCGGCGAGTTCGTGGCCTGGCAGAGCCCTCCCGAGGGCGAGCCGTGGGAGGCGCTGGCCTCGCGCTTCGACGCGCTGACGCCGCACGAGGTGGTGCATGCGGAGGGCTTCGCGTGGGACCAGCGGTTTCGCGAGCGACGGCTGGGCCGCGTGCTGCTGACCGAGCAGGAGCCCTACGGCTTCGCCCCGCGCCCGGCGGCGGAGCTGCTCGAGCGGCACTTCCGTGTCGCTTCCCTCGACGGCTTCGGGCTCCGCGACCGTCCGGCGGCGACCGCCGCGGCCGGCGGCTTGCTGCTGTACGTGCAGGAGACCCAGAAGAGCGGGCTCGAGCACATCGACCGGCTGTCGCTCCACGAGCCGTCCGAGACCGTGCTGCTCGACCCCGCCACGCGGCGCAACCTGGAGCTCGAGCGCTCGATCCGCGACGGCGGCCGGCAGGGCTCGCTGGTGCAGGCGATCGACGAGACGGTCACGCCCTCGGGCGGCCGGCTGTTGCGGCGCTGGCTGCTGGGTCCGCTGCGCGACCCCGCGCACATCGAGGCCCGCCTCGACGCGGTCGAGGAGCTGCTGGCGCATCCCGAGCTGCGCCGCCAGGCCCGCGAGCGCCTGGGCGGCGTGCACGACATCGAGCGCCTGCTGGCCCGCGCGGTCGGGGGCACGGCCAACGCGCGCGACCTGCTGGCGCTGCGCAGCTCGCTGGAACGGCTACCCGGCCTGGTCGAAGCGCTGGCCGGGCTGCGCGCCGCGCTGGCGCGCGGGATCCTCGACGGGCTCGACCCGTGCGACGACCTGGCCGGCTTGCTCGCGCGCGGGATCGCCGACGATCCGCCCGCGGGGCTGCGCGAGGGCGGCGTGATCCGCGACGGCTTCAACGCCGAGCTGGACGAGCTGCGCGCGATCTCGCGCGACGGCAAGTCGTACATCGCCTCGCTGGAGGCGAAGGAGCGCCAGGCCACGGGCATCCAGTCGCTGAAGGTCCGCTACAACAAGGTCTTCGGCTACTTCATCGAGGTCAGCAAGGCCAACCTGCACCTCGCCCCGGAGCACTACCACCGCAAGCAGACCATCTCCACCGGCGAGCGCTTCGTGACTCCGGAGCTGAAGGAGTACGAGTCCAAGGTGCTGGGCGCGCAGGAGCGCATCGAGAGCCTGGAGTACGAGCTGTTCGGCGAGCTGCGGCGCGAGACGGCGGCGCAGGCCACGCGCCTGAAGGCGGCCGCGCGCGCCGCGGCGGAGATCGACGTGCTGGCCGGGCTGGCCGAGTGCGCGTCGCTCCACGACTACCGGCGGCCCACCGTCGGTCGCGGAACGCGGCTGCGCGTCAGCGGCGGACGCCACCCGGTGGTCGAGCAGAGCCTGACCGAGCGCCGCTTCGTGCCCAACGACACGTCGCTCGATGTCGCGGGCGAGGCGATCGCGATCCTGACCGGTCCCAACATGGGCGGCAAGTCGACCTACCTGCGCCAGGTCGCGTTGATCGTGCTGCTGGCGCAGGCGGGCAGCTTCGTTCCCGCCGAGCAGGCCGAGATCGGCGTGGTGGACCGGATCTTCTGCCGCGTCGGCGCCTCGGACAGCCTGGCCGAGGGTCAGAGCACGTTCATGGTCGAGATGACCGAGACCGCCAACATCCTGCACCACGCCACGCACGAGAGCCTGATCCTGCTCGACGAGATCGGCCGCGGCACCTCGACCTTCGACGGCCTGTCGATCGCCTGGGCCGTGGTGGAGCAGCTGCACGCACGGCGGCCCACCCCGCCGCGCACGCTGTTCGCGACGCACTACCACGAGCTGACCGAGCTGGCGGTGGAGCTGCCCGCGGTGCTGAACTGCCGGATGGCGGTGCGCGAGCGCGGCGACGACGTGGTGTTCCTGCACCGCGTGGAGCCGGGCGCCGCCGACCGCTCCTACGGCATCCAGGTCGCCCGGCTGGCCGGCGTCCCGGCCGCGGTGGTCGCGCGGGCCAAGGAGATCCTGGGCAACCTGGAGCGGGACGAGTACGGTCGGGACGGTCTGCCGCGGCGGGCCCGGCGGCACGGCGCGGGACCGCCGGGAGCGGAGCAGCCGACGCTGTTCCCGGGCCTCACGGGACCGGCGCCGGCGGCGCCTCGGGAGGACGACGACGAGCCCGCGGACCCGACCGCCAGCGAGGTGCTCGCGGAGCTACGGTCGCAGGACCCCGACCGCATGACGCCGCTTCAAGCCCTCGAACGGCTCGCGGAGTGGAAGCGCAGGCTCGACGGCTAGAAAGAGACCAGTGCTTCCCGCTCGTCCTTGAAGGTCTCGAAGACCTCCTCGAGCTTCGTCAGCTGCAGCAGGTCGTAGACCTTGCCCGAGGGGTTCAAGAGCTTGACGACGCCGTTCTTCTCCTTGGCGCGCTTGTAGCAAGCCACCAGCTCGCCGATCCCGGCCGAGTCCATGTAGCCAACCTTCTCGAGGTTGAGCAGGATCTGCTTGCCGCCCGACTCCAGGATCTCCTGGAACTTGTTCCGCAGGACGACATCGCCCTCGCCGATCGTGACCTTGCCGGACACGTCCAGGATGTGCACCGGACCGACCTGTCGAACCGTCGCCTTCATCGCCTTCGCTCCTCCCTCTTGGGACTCCCCCGATTGTCGATCTCAACTCTTGGCCGCGGACGGCCGGCGCTTGACCAGGGTCACTTCCAGGCCCCGGCCCTCGTGAAAGCGGTACTGCACCTCGTCCACGAACGCCCGGATCATCAACAGGCCCCGTCCGCTGCTCTCCAGCAGGTTCTCAACCTTCGTCGGGTCGCGCGTCTGGCCGGGGTCGAATCCCGCCCCGTGGTCCAGCACGCTGGCCCGCATCCCGTCGTCGTCGACCTCGAACCCGATCCGGACCTCGAGGTCCGGGTCGTTGGCGTTGCCGTGGAGGATCGCGTTGATCACCGCCTCCCGCACCGCGATGCCCACGTCGAGACTCTCGCTGTCGTCGCAACCCGCCATCCGGGCGATCTGCTCGGCCGCGCCGTGGACGAGATCGATGAATTCGATCCGGCTCGGAATCACGAGGCTCACGGATCTCTGGCCGGTTTTCGCTCGATCCATCCTTCACGTCGCCGGGCATCCCGAAAACAGCGCGAAACAGACGGCAAAGCATACCGGCGCCCCAACCGGAAGTCAACGCGGCTGTTGGGTTTCCGCCGAGCGGGCGCGGTACTGGAGCGCCTCGGCCACGTGGGCCGGCTCGATGCGCCCGCGCCGGTCCAGATCGGCCAGGGTCCGCGCCACGCGTCTCACGCGGTCGAAACCGCGGGCGGACAGACCCAGCCGCGAGGCGGCCCGCAACAGCAGCGCGCGCGCGGGGTCCGACAGCGCCGCGTGGCGCTCGAGTTCCCGGGGACCCATCCGGGCGTTGCAGTCGGCCCCGTCGGGGCCGAGGCGCCGCCGCTGGCGCGCCCGGGCCGCCACCACGCGGTCCCGGGTCGCGGCCGACGTCTCGGCGGGGGTCCGGGTCCCCAGCGTCTCGAGGTCGACGGGCGGGACGCCGACGACCAGATCGAAGCGGTCGCGCAGCGGGCCCGACAGGCGGCCGGTGTAGCGCCGGATCTCGTTCGGGGTGCAGCGGCAGCGTTCGTCGTCGGGAGCACCGTGGTGCCCGCACGGGCAGGGGTTCATCGAGGCCACGAGCGTGAAGCGGGCCGGCAGCGTCGCGGCCGCGTGCAGGCGCACGATCGTGATCCGGCCCTCCTCCAGCGGCTGGCGCAGCGCTTCCAGCGCGTCACGCCGGAACTCGGTCAGCTCGTCCAGGTACAGCACGCCCTCGCTGGCCAGGCTGATCTCGCCGGGCCGGATGCGCGCCCCCCCACCGGTCAGGCCGGCGAACGAGATGCCGTGGTGCGGCGCGCGGAACGGACGCTGCGTGACCAGACCGCGCGTCATGCCGATGGCGCTCCGGACCTGCGTCACGGCCAGCGCCTCGTCCAGCGTCAGCGGCGGCAGGATTCCGGGAAGCCGGCGCGCCAGCATCGTCTTGCCCGATCCGGGCGGCCCGACCAGCAGCAGGTGGTGGCCCCCGGCCGCGGCGACCTCCAGCGCGCGGCGGGCCTGGGCCTGTCCGCGCACCTCGGCCAGGTCGGCTCCGGGCTCCGCGTCGGAGGCGCGCGACAGCAGCCGGCCGGCGCGCGGGGCGGGGTGCGCGGCCGGG
>JBFKMV010000012.1:0-49270 GCA_041629655.1 Candidatus Polarisedimenticolaceae bacterium | reverse complement strand
GATGACGATTCCCGGACGACTGTGGTCGTTCGCGCGCCCGTACCGCTGGGTGTTCCTGGGCGGCTTCGCGCTGCTGCTGGCCACCAACGCGCTGAGCCTGAGCATCCCCTGGCTGCTCCGCGACGCGATCGACACGCTCGCGGGCGGCGGCGCCCTGCGGCGGGTCGGCTGGCTCTGCGGCGCCATGGCCGGCATCGCCGTGTTGCAGGCGGTCGTCCGCACCGCATCGCGACTGACGATCCTGGGCGCCAGCCGCCGCATCGTCTACGACGCGCGCAACCTGTTCTTCGCGCATATCCAGACGCTCGGCGCGAGCTTCTACGACCGGCACAAGATCGGCGACCTGATGTCGCGGGGCGTCAACGACGTGCAGCTGATCCAGTCGTTCTTCGGCCCGGGGGGGTTGAACCTGCTCAACACCGCGATCGTCTACGTCGCGGTGCTGGTGCTGCTGTTCCGGCTGGACGCCACCCTGACGCTGGTCTCGCTGGCGCTCTACCCGGTGCTGCTGCTGGCGGTCAACCGGCTGAGCCGGCGGATCTACGCCCGTTCGTTCGCGGTCCAGGAGCAGCTCTCGGCGATCTCGTCCCGGGCCCAGGAGAACATCAGCGGCATCCAGCAGGTCAAGACCTACGCCCAGGAGGAGCGCGAGATCGACGCGTTCGGCCAGTTGTGCGCCGAGTTCCGCCGCCGCAACCTGTCGATGGCCGTGATCCGCGGCGCGATGATCGCCGTGATCGGGATCGCCTCGGGGATGGCGACGCTGATCGTGCTGTTCGTGGGCGGGCGGCACGTGATCGAGGGCCGGATCAGCTTCGGCGAGTTCGTCGCCTTCAACGCCTACCTGGCGCTGCTGGCGCGGCCGACGATCGCGCTGGGCTGGATCATCAACGTGTTCCAGCGCGGCGCCGGGGCGATGCAGCGGGTCGAGCAGGTGCTGGCCGAGCGGCCGGACGTGCCGCCGCCCGGGACCGGCGAGGACGCCGACGTTCCCGTCCGCGGCGACATCGAGATCCGCAACCTGAGCTTCGCCTACCCGGTGGCGTCGGAGGAGCCGGCTGCGGGTCACTCGCTGGTCGACGTCGACCTGACGATTCCCGCGGGCAGCCGCGTCGCGATCGTCGGTCCGATCGGCTCCGGCAAGTCGACGCTGGTCAGCCTGCTGGCGCGGATGTATCCGGTGCCGCGGGGTACGGTGTTCATCGGCGGCACCGACATCAACGACATCCCGGTGGCGACGCTGCGGCGGAGCCTGGGCTACGTGCCGCAGGAGGCGTTCCTGTTCTCGCGCTCGCTGCGCGAGAACATCCTGCTGCGCGACCCCGAGTCGGGCGACGCCGAGGTGGCCCGCGCCGTCGAGCTGTCGCACCTCAAGGGCGACATCGAGAGCTTCCCGCGCGGCCTGGAGACCGTGGTCGGGGAGCGGGGGTTCACGCTCTCGGGGGGCCAGCGCCAGCGCACGACGCTGGCCCGCGCCGTGGTCGGCGATCCCGCGATCCTGATCCTGGACGATGCGCTGTCGAGCGTCGACGCCGATACCGAGCAGGCGATCCTGGAGGAGTTCCGGCGGCAGGTGCAGGGACGGACCACGATCCTGATCTCGCACCGGCTCTCGACGCTGGCCGGCCTCGACCGGATCGTCGTGCTGGACGAGGGGCGGGTCGTCGAACAGGGGACCCACGACGAGCTGATCGGCCGGGACGGCGTGTACGCGCGGCTGTTCCGGCGCGAGCAGCTCGAGGCCAGGCTGGACGCGCCGTGAGCCGGCACCGCCCAGGCGCGGCGACGCTCCACGAGGAGGAGTCGCTCGGCAAGGCCTACGACGCGCGGCTGGTCCGCCGGTTGTGGCCCCACGTCCGCCCGTACCGCCCCGCGCTGGCGCTGGCGTTCGTGCTGCTGATGGCCACCGCCGCGGTGGAGCTGGTCCAGCCGTACCTGATCAAGCTGGCCATCGACCGCTACATCACCGAGCGGCGGCTGGAGGGGCTCGGCGGCGTCGCGCTGCTGTTCCTGGCGGCGCTGGGGGCCGAGTTCGGCCTGCGCTTCGCCCAGATGTACGTGCTGGAGCGCACCGGGCAGAACGTGGTGTTCGACATCCGGACCCGGGTCTTCGCCCACTTGCAGCGGCTGCCCGCCGCGTTCTTCGACCGCAACCCGGTGGGGCGGCTGATGACCCGCGTCACCTCCGACGTCGAGGCGCTGAACGAGGCCTTTACCTCGGGCCTGGTGATGATCGTCGCCGACGTGGTCAAGCTGGCCGGGATCGTCGGGATCCTGCTGTGGATGGACTGGCGCCTGGCGCTGGTCGCGTTCGCGATCCTGCCGCTGATGCTGGTCGTGACCTGGTACGTGCGAAACCGCGTGCGCGAGGCCTACCGCGAGGTGCGGGCGACGGTCGCGCGGTTGAACGCGTTCCTGCAGGAGAACGTCTCCGGGATGCGGCTGGTGCAGCTGTTCGTGCGCGAGCGGGCGAGCTTCGAGCAGTTCGAGCAGATCAACCGCCGCCACCGCGGGGCGCAGCTCCGCGGGGTGCGCTACGACTCGGTGTTCTCCGCCGTCGTCGAGCTGATGAGCTCGGTGACGCTGGCGGCGATCGTGTGGGCCGGGGGCGCGCGGATCCTGCGCGGCAGCGTGACCTTCGGCACGCTGGTCGCGTTCATCGAGTACGCCGAGAAGTTTTTCCGCCCCGTGCAGGAGCTGTCGCAGCGCTACACCACGATGCAGGCGGCGATGGCCTCGGCCGAGCGGATCTTCCGCCTGCTCGACCAGCGGCCGGCGGCGGGCGGTCCGGCCGACACGGGCCGGCGGCCGGCGCCCCGGCCGCGCGGAGAGATCGCCTTCGAAGGCGTGACCTTCGGGTACAACGAGGGCGAGCCGGTGCTGCACGACGTGTCGTTCCGGGTCCGCCCGGGTGAGCGCGTCGGGGTCGTCGGCTGGACCGGCTCCGGCAAGTCGACCCTGATCCGCCTGCTGATCCGGCTCTACGAGCCGTGGGAGGGGCGGATCACGCTCGACGGCGTCGACATCCGCGAGTACGACGTGCAGCAGCTGCGCCGGGCGGTCGGCGTGGTGCTGCAGGACCACTTCCTGTTCGCCGGCAGCGTCGAGTACAACATCTCGCTGGGCGATCCGCGGGTCCCGCAGCAGCGGGTCCGCGAGGCGGCCGCCGCGGTGCACGCCGACCGCTTCATCGAGCGGCTACCGGCCGGCTACGCGGAGCCGGTGCGGGAGCGCGGCTCGAACTTCTCCGTGGGCGAGAAACAGCTGTTGTCCTTCGCCCGGGCGGTAGCCTTCGATCCGGCCGTGCTGGTGCTCGACGAGGCGACGGCGTCGGTCGACCCCGACACCGAGCGCCGGATCCAGGAAGCGCTGCGCGCGATCCTCCGCGGCCGGACCTCGATCGTGATCGCGCACCGGCTGATCACGGTGCAGGACGCCGACCGGATCCTGGTGCTGCACCACGGCCGGCTGACCGAGCAGGGTAGCCACCGCGAGCTGATCGAGCGGGAGGGCGGGATCTACCGCACCCTGTGGACGTTGCAGTCGGCGCCGGTGTGAGGGCGTGCGCCGGGGAGTCCGAGGAGGCAGCGAGCGCTACCTCGACGAAGTCCCCGGCTCCCGGGCCGAAGCCGGAATCAGACCATGTCCTTGAGGTTCTTCAGCGCGCGGACCTTGACCTTGGTCGAGGCCGGCTTGGCGGCGATGTCCATCAGCTCGCCGGGCCGGAACGGGTTCGGCACGCCCTTCTTCGCCTTGCGGGCGGGGACCCGCTTCTTCTCGATCTTCACCAGACCGGGCAGGGTGAACATGCCGGGGCCGCGGCGGCCCAGGCTGCGCTTGATCTGAACGGAGAGCGACTCCAGGACCTCGCTGACCTGGCGGCGGGTCAGCTCGGTGTCCTCGGAGATCGCGTTCAGCAGTTCACTCTTGGTCATCGACTTCGACTTGCTCTTGGCTTTGGCCATCTTGGGCTGCTCCTCCCTTGGTCTTCGTTGTTCCGCGGATATCCGCGGGGCAGCAGTCTAGTACAACTCGGGCGGCTTGTCTGCGGTCGCGAGCGATTTCACCCCTGAAAATCCGGGGTCCGGGGAGGGTCGGCTGCCCCTCGAGCGGTGCCGCTTTCGCTCGATCTCCACCCTCGGTCGGTGGCGCCGTGTCGGCGCGGCGTGTCGGCAGACAAGAGAAGAGCGGGCTCGGCGGCAGCCTCGCCCGTTCCTCTCCGGTCTTCCTCCGCGGCGCCGCAGCCGCGGCTAAACCACTACTTGCACAGACCGTTGCCTTTGCAGTTGCCGGAGCAACACTGGATGTCCGCCTGGCAGATCATGCTGGGACCGAGGCAGATACACGCCTCGTCCCCCTCGCACTCCGTTTCGTCGCAATCCACCGGACCGTCGCAGTCGTTGTCCAGCCCGTCCGTGCACAGGCCGGACTCGCTGAGCGGCGGAGCGCCGCAGTCGCCGGGGCAAGCGCACGAGTCCTCGTCGGGGCTGCACGTTCCGTCCCCGCAGGACGAGGTCGGCGGGCAGTCGATCTCGCAGTTCGCCGTCGTCTCGTCGCCCTCGCAGGCGCCGTCGCCGCAGCAGGACGACGGGGCGGGGCCGGCGCTGCAGCTGTTGCCGCCGGCGGCACAACGGTTGTCGTTGCAGTCGACGTCGGCGCCGCAGCAGTAGCGGCTGGACGGCTTGCCGCCGGTCTTGCCGTTGCAGTCCTCGGCGCAGTTCTGGCAGTCCTCGCCGTCCGCGATCTCGCAGACGCCGTTCCCGCAGACCGCTCCCGAGCCTGCCCGGCAGTCGCCCGGGCAGCTCAGACAGTCCTCGAACTCCTCGCACGCCCCGTCGTCGTCGCAGGTCGGGCAGCCCGTGCAGGCCGAGGTGTCGTAGTTGCAGAACTCATCGCAGACCAGGGTTCCGGCGGTACAGCCCACGCTGGCGCAGGTGTTGCCGCCGAGATCCGCGCCGTCGCAGTCCTCGTTGCCCGCGCGGGCGCCGTCGCCGCACACCGCCGGCTGCCCCGAGGCGCCGGTCACCACCAGCGCGTAGGTCACGTCGTCACCGGCGGTGTCCAGGTGGCCGTCCTGATTGACCTCCTGGGCCGTGACGTCGATCGACCACCCGCCGGACTGCGGGCTCTGCACGAACACGTTCTCGACGGTGTCGATCGGGTTGGGGCTCCCGCCGGACGTGGAGTAGTTGCCGGCGTCGAGGCCGACGTTGCCGTGGTACACGGTCCCCGACGGTGAGGTCACCTTCAGGTTGACGTCGTTGATGCGGTGCATCGTGGACGACGTCGTGCCCGGGGGGTCCTTGTAGACCAGTGTGACCTTGAGCTCGGGCTCGCCGGCGTTGACGGTGACGCTGTAGCTCCTGGTCTGGCCGACGGTCAGGATGTCGTCCTCGTCGACGATGAAGCTGGTCGCGGCGCGCTCCGCGGCAAGCTGCGCGTTGGGCCGGCCCCAGCCCTGGTGCATCCGCGTCAGGTCGGAGCCGGTGCCGCTGAACGCGTACTGCTTGGCGTTGTTGATCGCGAGTGCCTTGATCGTGCTGAAGTGCGGCTGCTTCTCGAACACGGTCGTACCGCTGGGGTTGGTGTTCCAGACGTTGTCGGCCCACAGCTGCACCATCAGGCCGAGCACCCCGGCCGCCTCGGGCGTCGCCGCGGAGGTCCCGCCGAAGCTCGACGTGTAACCGTTGTTGGTCGTCGTGGTGCGGATGCTGTCGTACCAGTAGTTGAGGTCCGGCTTGATCCGGCCGTCCGCGGCCGGTCCGATCGAGGCCCCGGAGTTCCAGGCGTCGTCCGCCGGGTCGAGGGTGTTGAAGTGCCGGATGCCGCCGACGCTGATGATGTTCTTGGCCCAGGCCTGCGGCCGGCTGTCCTGGTTGCCGGCGTTGGACTGCGACTGCAGGATCGCGATGTCGAGCCGGAAGATGATGTCGTCCATCTCCTGCGAGATGCTGGTGTAGGCCCGGGTCCGCGCGTTGCCCCAGGAGTTGGTCTGGAACGAGGCGAAGTAGGGGGCGCTCTTCAGCTCCTGGGTGAAGGCGAAGCGGTCGGCCACCGGGCCGTAGTCGCCGAAGATCCCCTGCTCGGCGCAGGGCATGTGGCTGGTCGCGGTGGGGTCGCCGTCGCCGTCGCGGTCGCCGTTGCCGAACACGATCCCGAAGGTGTTGGTGCCGTGGCTCTGCACGTCGGCGCTGTTGTGCATCAGGATGCCGTCGAAGTCCTGGTGATCCTGCTGGATGCCGTTGTCCATCACCTCGCCGCGCACCCCCTGGCCACACGGCGCGCCGGTCAGGTTGGCCTCGATCCAGTTCGCGCCGGAGTCCTCGCGCACCAGGTCCATGTCGGTCTCGCGCGGGGTCCAGCGATCGATCCACATCACGTCGTCGTGGGCGGCCACGGCGCGCAGCTGGTCGCGGCTGACCCACAGCTCGAGGATCTGCCCGCTCGGCCAGTACGTGCCGAGCCGGGCCCCGGCGTCGGTCGCGGCCTGGGCCAGCCGCGTCTTGGCCGCGGCGCCCCACTCGAACACCACCGTGTTGACGCGCAGCTCCTCGGGCCCCGACGGGTCCTCGAGCCACGCGGCGAGCTCGGGCTCCAGCCGGTAACCGGGATGGTAGGGCTCGACGCGCGCGACGAAGTCCAGCGCCAAGACCGGCGCCACGACCGCGGGCGCCATGCGGGCGATGTGCGCGTTGTTGGGAAAGAACGCCAGCACCTCGGCTCCGAGCCCCGCCAGCGCCGCGCGCCACTCGGGCAGGCTCTGGGTCTCGAACTGGACCAGGAACAGGCGACCCTGCTCCGGCTGCGTGAGGTCGACGCGCACGGCCGGCATCGCTTCGCCGGGTCGCGGCGAGCCCGCCTGCAGGCGGAGCCCCGTCTCCAGCGGCCGCGCCTCGGACCACGAGACGCCGGCGTCACGGCTCCACACGCTCCAGCGCCGTCCGGCCTCGGACCAGTTGGCGAACGCCGCCAGCGCCCCGGGGTCGCGACCCGTCGCTCCGGGCTCCACGGCGTCGCGGGTCTCGCGGACGAGGTGCCGGGTCAGCGTGCCGTCGGGCAGCGGCACCTCGAGCCAGACCGAGTTGACCCCGTTCTGCGGCTCGACGATCAGTTGCGGTGCCCCGAGCGACGCCTCCTGCGCGATCGCCGGCGCGCCCAGACACAGCGCGGCGACGACGATCAGAGTCCACGGTTTCTTCATCAGAGATGGCCCCCCTTGGACTTGTCGTAACGACAAGCCGTCCGGCATCTTACGTCGATGGTGCCCGGTGGGCCAAGTTCTTCGGGTGTAAGCCTCGACGGAGCCGGGCCGGAGCCGGCCCAAAACACGCTGACGTCCGGCCCGCCGATCAGTCGGGACACGGACCCAGGCTGTCTCCGTGGACCAGGTGCGGATGCGCCGCCGCCGCGTCGACCGTGATCGAAACCCCGGAGTGACACAGCGTGAGCTTCCGGTCCGGCGGCGGACCGATCAGACGCCACACCTGCCCCGTGCTGCCGGACGGCCCGAGGTTCATCGACGTCAGAACGTAGAGTTCGCCCTGCTCGTCCTCGCCGAAGCCGAGCAGGTACAGGTTGAGCGGCTCGTTGCTCTCGCCGATCCGGAACTCGAAGATGTCCGACAGCGCACCGTCGGCGTCGAGCCAGAACAGCCGCCCCCGACCGGGGACGAACCCGCGGCTGAAGTCGCCGAAGACGTACTTGCCGTACAGCGCGGGCGACGCCGAGCCGCGATAGACGAACCCTCCCACGACGGCGATGCCGTCGGCGTGGCTGTACTCGGCGACGGGTCGCCGCAACGGCTCGCCCTGCGGTCCCGTGCCGGGACAGATCGCCGGCGGCGAGGCCGGGGCGAGCGGATCGAAGCAGTGGAAGCCCTCCAGGGTCACCCAGCCGTAGTTGCCCCCCTTGCGGACGATGTTGACCTCCTCGTACAGGCCCTGGCCGACGTCGGCCACGAACAGACGGCCGTCGCCTCCCGGTCCGTCGTCGAACGAGAACCGGTAGGGGTTGCGCATCCCGTAGGCGTAGATCTCGTCGGCACCCGGCGTCGGTCCGGCGAACGGGTTGCCCGGCGGGATCGCGTACGGAAGGCCCGGCGCCGGCGCGGCGTCCACGTCGATGCGCAGGACCGAACCGAGCGCCGTCTCGATGTTCTGGCCGTGGCCGATCGGACCGTGGGAGGGTGGCATGTCGGCCAGGCCGTCGTGGGCGCCGCCGCCGTCGCCGAGGGTGAAGTACAGGAACCCGTCGGGACCGAACGCCACGTTGCCCGCGTCGTGGTTGAACTGCGGCTCATCGATCCGGAACAGGATCCGCGCACTGGCCGGATCGGCGACGTCGGGGTCGCCGGCCGAGACCCGGTACTCCGCGAGCACCTCCTCGTGGCACCCCCGGCCGGTGCCGAAACAGGGTTCGCCCGGGGCTCCCGCGCGCGGTGCGCTGTAGCGGACGAACAACCGCCCGTTCGTCTTGTAACGGGGGTGAAACGCCAGGCCGAGCGCGCCGCGCTCGTCGAAGAACGGATTCACGGCGACGATCACTCCGGACAGGTCGAGGAACGGCTCGGCCGAGCAGCTCCCGGACCCGCCGTCCCAGATCCTGATCGGTCCGGCCTGGTCCACGATGAACAACCGGCCCGATCCGTCGCCGGCGTGGGTGGCGTAGACGGGCGAGGTCAGCCCGTCGCACACAGGTTCCAACTCGATCGTGATGTCTCCCTGCGGAATGGCCGGAAGCGTCCGGGCCGTTGCGACACCGGGCAGCAGTCCGATCACGACGACGAGCAGCAATGCCTTCTGTTGCCCAACACGCATGACGCACCTCCTGCGAAGACCACGACGTTCGATCTGAAGCGGGAACGACCAAGAGTCTAACCGCCGAAAAAATCGAGAATCGGCGATCGGGCGACGCTCGTTGCGGCGGCCGCGAAAAAGTCGGTGAGCGCGAAGGCCGGTCGGGGCCGGTCGAATCAGGAAAATTTCGACCGTACCCTTGACGGGCTATACTCCTCGCATGTTTTACGGAAAGAGTTGGGACGAGTGGATCGCGCAGTACGCTGAGAGCCATCAGCACGGCTTCAACCGGCTGTGCCACACCATCGGGATCCCGCTGATCGCGCTGTCGGTGCTCGCGTTGCTGGCGTCGATCTTCGTGCCCGGGCTGTGGCCCTACGCGCTGGCCGGGTTCGTGTTCGGCTGGATCCTGCAATTCGTGGGGCACGCGGTCGAGGGCAAACCGCCCGAGTTCCTGAAGGACTGGCGGTTCCTGTTCGTCGGCGCCCGCTGGTGGCTGGCCAAGATCCGCGGGCGCGTCTGACGCGGCCGTGAATTGACAGCGGTTCCCGAGTGGCTATCTTGATCGGCAGGGACCGTTGCGGTCCCCTCGCCGGAGGTTCTTCTTGGTTCAGCGCGACCCCGCCTCGATTGTCCCACCCAAGTTCTCCCCCCACACCTCGTTGCGCGACCGACTCAACGCGGCGGTCGAGGCTTACTTCGAGGACAGCGGACGCTCGCGACACGGCGGACTGCGGATGTGGGTCAAGACCGCGACGATCTTCGCCTGGGCTGGCGGGTCGTACGTGGCGCTGGTGTTCCTGGCCGCGACGTGGTGGCAGGCGCTGCTCGCGGGAACCTCGCTGGGGCTGGCGGTCGCGGGCATCGGTTTCAACGTGCAGCACGACGGCGGCCACGGCGCGTACTCCAAGCGCCGGCTGGGCAACCGGCTGACCGCCTGGACGCTCGACCTGATCGGCGGCAGCTCGTACATGTGGAACTTCAAGCACAACATCACGCACCACCACTACACCAACGTCGACGGCGTGGACGAAGACCTCCAGGCCGATCCGTTCCTGCGTCTTGCCCCCGGGCAGCCGCGTTACTGGTACCACCGTTACCAGCACCTGTACGTCTGGCTGCTGTACGCCTTCTTCCCGGCGAAGTGGGAGTGGTACGACGACTTCAAGAACCTGATCCTGGGGCGGTCGGGCCATCAACGCGTGCCGCGTCCCCGCGGCTGGGCGCTGACCTGGTTGTTCCTGGGCAAGCTGATCTTCGCGGCCTGGGCGCTGGCGATCCCGCTGGTGTTGCATTCGTTGTGGCAGGTGCTGGCGATCTACGCGTTCGTGGCGCTCGTGCTCGGCGTGACCCTCGGAACGGTGTTCCAGCTCGCGCACTGCGTCGAGGAGGCCGACATCACGCCGCTTCCCGCGAACGGCGTCCGTCTGCCACGCTCGTGGGCCGAGCATCAGCTCGCGACGACCGCGGACTTTGCGCCGCGCAATCCCGTGCTGGGCTGGTACCTCGGTGGTCTCAACTTCCAGGTCGAGCACCACCTGTTTCCGCGCGTCAGCCACGTCCACTACCCCAAGCTGGCCGCGATCGTTCGCCGCGTGTGCGCCGAGTCGGGTGTGCGACACCACACCCATCGCAGCCTCCGCAGCGCGCTCCGGTCGCACATCCGGTTCCTCAAACACATGGGTCGCGCCGGTACCGGATGATCCCCGGGCCGCGGTGGTCCCGCGCCCGGCAACTTGGCCGCCGAGCGCGGGTCGGTGCTACCGTCTCCCGATGGCACGGCCCGCGCGCATCGAGGTCCACAAGTTCGGCGGCACCAGCGTCGGCGACGCGGCACGGATCCGTGCCGCGGCCGGGCTGGTGCTGGAGGCCTCGCGGTCGAGCCGCGTGGTGGTCGTCGCCTCGGCACTGGGAGGCGTGACCGACACCTTCGACCGCGTGGTCGCCGCCGTCCACGACGGCGCCGGCGACGAGACCCGGCGCTTGCTCGACGAGGTGCGCCGGCGGCACCTCGACGTGCTCGGGACGTTCGACGCGGGCGGCCACGGGGCGCGCGACGAGCTCGCTGCGCTGTGCGACGAGCTGGACGCGCTGGTCCGGGCGGCGCTCCACCTGGGCGAGCTGACCCGGCGCAGCCGCGACCGTTTCATCGCCACGGGCGAGAAGCTCTCGGTGCGGTTGCTGGCGCAGGCGCTCGAGCAATGCGGGCTCGCCGCCACCGCCGTCGACGCCGACGGGTTCCTGGAGACCGACGGCCGTTTCGGCGCGGCCAGCCCGCTGCCGGGTCCGGCCGACGCCGCGGCCGCGGCATTCCTGCGGCCGCACCTCCAGCGCGGCGCGGTGCCCGTCGTGACCGGTTTCTGCGGCCGGGCGCCGGACGGCGCGACGACGACCCTGGGCCGCGGCGGGTCGGACCTCAGCGCGACCTGGCTCGCCGCCGCGCTCCGCGCCGACGAGGTCGTGATCTGGACCGATGTCAACGGGGTGCTCAGCGCGGATCCGCGCGTCGTGCCCGAGGCGCGCACGATCCGGCACCTCAACTACCGCGAGGCCGCGGAGCTGTCGTACTACGGCGCCAAGGTGCTGCACCAGCGGAGCATGATCCCGGTGGTCGGCCCGCGCATCCCGGTCCGGATCAAGAACTCCTTCGACCCCGGCGGCGGCGAGACCCTCGTCGACGGCAAGCACACGCCCGGCTCCCACCCGGTCAAGGCGATCAGCGCGGTGCGCGCCCAGGCGCTGCTGACGATCGAGGGCAAGGGCATGGCCGGCGTCCCCGGCGTGGCGGCGCGCGTGTTCCGCGCGCTGGCGGACGAGGGGATCTCGGTGACGATGATCAGCCAGTCCAGCTCCGAGTCCTCGATCTGTCTCGCGGTCCCGGACGCGGACGCCGCGGAGGCGGAGACGGCGCTGAAGCGCGAGTTCCGTCTCGACCTGTCGCGCGGCGACGTCGAGGAGATCGGCTCGCTGGGCGGCACGGCCCTGGTCGCCGCGGTGGGGCTGGGCATGGCACACGTCCCGGGCATCGCGGCCCGGGTGTTCGGCGCGCTGTCACGGCGGCGGGTCAACGTCCGCGCGATCGCCCAGGGCTCGTCGGAGCTGAACATCTCGCTGGCCGTCGACCAGGCCGAGGTCGAGAAGGCCGTCGCGGCGATCCACCACGAGTTCGGCCTGCACCGGCTGGACACCGGCGAGGAGGAGCACTCGCGGCTCGACCTGATGCTGCTGGGCTTCGGGGGCATCGGGCGTCGGCTGGCCGAGCTGCTGCGGGAGCCGGGGGCACGGGCGTTCGCGCGCTTCGGTCTCACGCCCCGGATCGTGGCGGTGGCCGACAGCAGCGGGTTCGTGCTCCGCCCGCAGGGGATACCGGCCGCGGAGCTCGAGCAGCTCGCTCGGGACAAGGCCGCCGGCAAGCGGCTGGCGGACCTCGACGGCGGTACGTCCGCGAGCGGCCCGGTCGAGCTGGTGCGCCGGGCGCTCGAGTACCGGCTGGCGCGTCCCGTGCTGGTCGACGTCTCCGACGCCGACGATTCGGCGGCGGGGTTCGCCGAGGCGTTTCGCCTGGGCTGCGACGTGGTCACGGCGAACAAGAAGCCGCTGGCCGGCGACCTCGACGATTACCGCTCGCTGATCGCACGGGCCCGCGAGCTGGGCCGCCTGGTCAAGGCCGAGGCGACCGTCGGCGCCGGGTTGCCCGTCGTCGACACGCTCGAGATGCTGCTCGCCACCGGCGACCGGCTCGTGCGTTGCGAGGGTTGCCTGTCGGGAACGCTGGCGTTCCTGATGACGCGCCTGGAGGAGGGCGAGCGGTTTTCCCGCGCGGTCGCCGAGGCCGCGCGGCTGGGCTACACCGAGCCCGACCCGGTCACCGATCTCTCGGGTCTCGACGTCGCACGCAAGGCGACGATCCTCGGCCGGATGGCCGGCTTCGCCCCGGGCGCGAATCCGGTGGCGCCGGAGGGCCTGGTCGACGCCGCGCTGGCGGGCCTGCCGGCCGCCGAGCTGCTGCGGCGGCTCGAGCAGGAGGTCGATGAGCCGATGGCGCGGCGGGTCCGGGAGGCGGCGTCCGCGGGCCGCGTGCTGCGCTACGTGGCCAGCGTCGAGCCCGGCGCGATCCGTGTCGGGCCCCGAGCGGTCGCCCCCGACTCGCCGCTGGGCTCGCTCCGCGGAACGGACAACATGATCATCTTCGAGTCCGAGCGCTACGCATCGCGCCCGCTGGTCGTCAGCGGACCGGGCGCAGGCGTCGACGTGACGGCGATGGGTGTGCTGGGCGACATCCTGCGCGTGGCCGCGGAACGGAGGTGACGGCAGCGGTGATGGGGAACGACGAACGGATCCGCGTCTTCGCGCCGGCCAGCGTGGCCAACCTGGGTCCCGGCTTCGACGTGCTGGGGCTGGCGCTGGCGGCGCCCGGCGACGTGGTCACCGCGCGCCGCGTCGCCCAGCCCGGGGTGCGCATCGCCGCGGTGCGCGGCGACGACGGACGGCTGCCGCGCGAGACCGCTGCCAACACGGCCGGCATCGCGGCCGAGGCCGTGCTGCGCGAGACCGGGATCGCGACCGGGATCGAGCTGGAGCTCGACAAGGGGCTGCCGATCGGCTCCGGTCTCGGCAGCTCGGCGGCCAGCGCGGCCGCGGCGGCGCTGGCCGTGAACCTGCTGCTGGGCTCGCCACTGCGCAAGACGGAGCTGGTCGGGCCGTGCCTGGCTGCCGAGGAGGTCGTCTCCGGGCGTCACGCCGACAACGTCGCGGCGGCATTGCTGGGCGGATTGATCCTGGTCCGCTCGACCGATCCGCTCGACCTGGTCCGTCTGCCGTTGATGCACGACCTGATCGTGACCGTGGTCACGCCGGCCTTCGACCTGCCGACGCGGGAGGCGCGCCGCGCTGTTCCGGAACAGCTGCCGCTGGCCCGTGCCGTGGCCCAGGCGGCCAACCTCGGCGCGCTGGTCAGCGGACTGCACTCCGGCGACGTGGCGCTGCTGGCCCGGTCGCTCTCGGACCAGATCGCGGAGCCGGCGCGCGCGCCGCTGATCCCGGGCGGCGCCGAGGCGATCGCGGCGGCCCGGGGCGCGGGGGCGATCGGCAGCTCGATCAGCGGGGCCGGCCCCTCGATCTTCGCGCTCAGCCACTCCCGGCGCGTCGCCGCGCGCGCCGGCGAGGCGATGCAGCACGCCTTCCGGACCGCGGGGCTCGCGTCCTCGGTCACGCTTTCGCCCGCCGACTGCCCGGGCGCGAGGAAGCTGTGAGCACGGCGGCGTGGACGCTGCGCTGCGTCGATTGTGATGCCGTCCATCCCGGTCTCGAGCCGCGTTACCGCTGCGATTGCGGAGGCACGCTCGACGTGGTCCACGACCTCGAGGCGTTGCGCGGACGACTCGACACGACGATCTTCGACGCCCGCCGCGGCTCGAAAGCGCCCGAGGACCGCTCGGGTGTGTGGCGTTTCCGCGAGCTGATCCTGCCGGTTGAACCGGACCGCCTGCTGACCCGCGGCGAGGGCAACACGCAGCTCTACGAGTCCTCCCGCCTCGCCGCGTGGGTCGGTGTCGACCGGCTCTCGCTCAAGCACGAGGGCGAGAACCCGACCGGCTCGTTCAAGGACCGCGGGATGACGGTCGGCGTCACCGTGGCCGGGATGCTGGGCATGCGCCGCGTCGCCTGCGCCTCCACCGGCAACACCTCGGCCTCGATGGCGGCCTACGCGGCGGCCGCCGGCATGCGGCCGATCGTGTTCATCCCCGAGGGCAAGATCGCGTTCGGCAAGCTCAGCCAGGCGCTGGCCTACGGCGCGCGCACGCTGCAGGTCGCCGGCGATTTCGACCGCGCGATGCAGCTGGTGGAGGCGGTCTGCGCGAGCGAGGGGATCTACCTGCTCAACTCCGTCAACCCGTTCCGCATCGAGGGTCAGAAGGCGATCGGCTTCGAGCTGTTGAGCGACCTGGATTGGCAGGTGCCCGACTGGATCGTGCTTCCCGGAGGCAACCTGGGCAACAGCTCCGCGATCGGCAAGGGTCTGGTCGAGCTTCACGAGCTGGGGCTGATCCCGCGGCTGCCACGGATGGCGGTGGTCCAGGCCGCGGGCGCGAGCCCGCTCCACCGCGCCTTCGTCAGCGGCGAGCGGCTCGAGCCGGTGGCGAACGCCGAGACGCGCGCCACGGCGATCCGGATCGGCAACCCGGTCTCGTGGAAGAAGAGCCTGCGCGCGATCCGGGCCACCCACGGCGTGGTCGAGGCGGTCGACGACCAGGAGATCCTGGACGCCAAGGCCAAGGTCGACGCGGCCGGCATCGGCGCCGAGCCCGCTTCCTGCGCGAGCGTCGCCGGCGCGCACAAGCTGGTCCAGCGCGGCGTGATCGGCCGCGACCAGCACGTCTGCGCGGTGCTGACCGGCCACCTGCTCAAGGACCCCGCGGCCGTGGTGGACTACCACCGCGGCGAGATGGAGGGGATCCGCTCGACCTGGGCCAACGTGCCCGAGCGGTTGCCGGCCGACCTCGAGGCGGTGCTCGAAGCGGTGCGCCGGGGCTAGCCGCCTCCCCGCCGAAATCCCCGCTGTTGACTTTTTCCGGGCGCCGCCCCATATTGACGGTAGAGACATATCCATTTTGGAGATTTCACATATGCAATCACCACGACGCTTTCACCCCGCGACACTCATCTTGGCGGCGTCGCTGGCCTTTTCCCTCGGCAGCCCGGCCGGCGCCGGCCGGCTCGAGGACCGGGCGCACCGGGGCCCGGGCAACGACGGCGCTCCGCCGGACGGGTCGGTCGCGGTCTGCCACGTGCCGCCGGGCAACCCGGACAACCGGTTCACGCTGATCGTCTCCGAGCAGGTCGTCGACGGGCACCTCGGTCACGGCGACCGTCTCGGCGGATGCCGCGACTGGGCGATCACCCACGCCGTGGCGGATCTCGAGAGCGACCCCGCCACCCTGCGCCTCGAGGGCGCGGAGCTGTGCCCGCAACCGGCCGTGTTCATCGGCGTGGACGGCGGCGACCTGGAGCAGCTCGCCGTGCTGGACTCGGGCGAGAGCTTCGTGACGGTCGCGCTCGGCGCCGACCCGTCGGGGACGTCGGTGGTGATGGTCGAGTGTCCCGACGCGTTGAAGCTGATCGACGTGACGCTCGGTACCGTCGGTCCCGCGGGACCCCGGGGCGAGGCGGGCGAGCGAGGGCCCGCCGGACCTGCCGGGGCCCCCGGACCGCAGGGCGAGCCCGGGCAGCCCGGATCGCCCGGATCGCCGGGACCGCCCGGACCGCAGGGTGAGCCGGGCCCGGCAGGGCCGGCCGGCGGCGCGCGCGTCTGCGCCCTCGACGGCAGCGAGGCGCGCGTGGGTTCGTGGTGCGTCGACGCGGCCGAGAATCCGGCGGCGACCTTCATGGAGGCCTCGAGCGCCTGCCACGCGCGCGGCAAGACGCTTTGCTCCGTGGACGCGCTGGTGCTGTGCGACGTGGTCCAGCCCGTCGACCGGCTCGATCCGCTGGGCTTCTCGGAGTGTTCGGCAGCCACCGACCGCGCCGGCACCCAGCTGTGGACCGGCACGACGCGGCCCGCGTTCGACTCGAGCTGGGCCGCCGGGGTCGTGGTCTACCGCGGCGACAACGTGATGCGCGCCGGCGACATCCGGGAGAACCACGGGTTCTTCTGCTGCGCCGCCGTGGGCAGCCCCGGCCTCGTGGAGGAGGACGCGGCGCCCTCGACCGGGGGCGCGCCGACCGAGGGACGCGACGGCGGACGGGACTCGCGCATCGGCCGCTGAGGCCCGTCGAGCGGTGGCATAATGGCACCCTTCCGTCACGAGGGTGCAGCGCATGGCCACGTCCCTGGTCCTGACCGTCATCGGCGAGGACAAGCCCGGTCTGGTCGAGCTGCTCTCGAGCACCGTCACGACCCATGACGGCAACTGGCTCGAAAGCCGCATGTCCCACATGGCCGGCAAGTTCGCCGGGATCGTGCGCGTCGAGATCCCGGAGAGCTCCGTGGCCGCCTTCACGGCGGCGCTCGCGAGCCTCGCCGCGCGGGGGCTGAAGGTCACCGCGGAGCCGACGGCGACCGCGACCGCCGCGGTCTCGCACCCGGCGCTCCGCCTGGAGGTCATCGGCACCGACCACCCCGGCATCGTGCGCGACATCACGCGCGCGCTGAGCGGGCGTAACGTGAACGTCGAGGAGCTGTCCACGGAGTGCACCAGCGCGCCGATGTCCGGCGAGCCGCTGTTTCGCGCCACGGCCCGGCTGCGGCTTCCCGAAGGCGTCTCGGTGGAGCAGGTACGGCGGGACCTCGAGCAGGTCGCGCACAGCCTGATGGTGGACGTCACGCTCGATCCCGAGACCGGCCGGGAGTGACTCGGCAGGGGCGTGTGCCGGGCTAGACGTCGAGCGGCTTGGCCGGGTGGTAGCCCTTGCTGTTCGTCTCGACGCTCACGCGGCTCGGGCAGCGCTCGGTCTGCCCCGCGCCGCAGCGCGGACAGGCCACCGACCGCGTGTCGTCGCGGTCGCGCATCGGCCGCACGACCTCGAACGACGCGTCGCAGCTCTTGCAGCGGTATTCGTAGATCGGCATCGGCAACTCCGGCCGGGCGTCGGCGCAACGGGACCACTCTATACGAACCGGATCCGGTGCGCTTGCGGCAGGCCGGCGGCGCGACTAGGCTCCCCGTGATGGGCCGCCTGACCCTCGTGACCGTTCCGTACGACTCCGGCTATCGCGACTACCGCATGGGCCGCGGTCCCGGACACCTGCTCGACCACGGGGTGGCCGAGCGCCTGCGCGACGCCGGTCACGACGTGGAGGTGGCGCGCGTCGAGCACGACGCGGAGGGGCCGGTCGTCGAGCCCGCGGCGACGTTCGCGGTGCTGCGCCGACTGGCCACGGTCGTGGCGGCCGCGGCGCGCTCGGGGCGCGCGCCGCTGGTGCTGGCCGGCAACTGCATCACCTCGGTCGGCACGCTGGCCGGGCTCGGCGACGCGCCGGTCGGCGCCGTCTGGCTGGACGCCCACGGCGATCTCAACACGCCGGAGACCAGCCCCAGCGGCTTTCTCGACGGGATGGCGCTGGCCTGTCTCGCCGGGCGGTGCTGGAGCGGGCTCGCCGGCAGCGTGCCCGGGCTGCGGCGTGTCCGTGAGGACGACATGGTCCTGATCGGGGCCCGCGAGCTGGACCCCGGCGAGCGTGCGCTGATCGAGCAGTCGAAGCTGCGGCACCTGCCGCCCGAGGCGGTGGGGCCGCGGGGCGGGGACCCGAGGCTGGCCGACGCCCTGGACACGCTGCGCGGGCGCGTCGAGCGGGTGTACCTGCACCTGGACCCGGACGTGCTGGACGCCGGCGTGGCCCGCTTCAATGCCTTCGCGGCCGACGGCGGACTGACCGTCGAGCAGGTCGAGGCCGTGATCGACGGGGTGGCTTCGCGCTTCACGGTCGCCGCTGCGACCCTCTCGGCCTACGACCCGACCTGCGACCGTGGCGCGCTCGAGATCGCGCTGCGCCTGGTCGAGCGGGTGGCGCGGCACCTCGACTAGCCCGCTCATCGGGTCTGCTGCGGTCGCATCTTCCGCACGCCGCCCGGGCCGGATCTTGGTCTCCCGACCCGAATCGGAGTACGATCCCTCGAGGCCCGACGGGGAGGGGAGACGTCGATGAGCCGCAAGCACCGGGACCGGTCCGAGGACGAGACCGTCTACACCGAGGAATCCTCGCCGTCCCGGCCCCGGAAAGGTCCGGCCACCGGATCCGAATCGAGCAGCTCCTTCCCCTCGACCGCCCCGTCCAAGGAGTCCCCGCGCTCGGCTCGCGGCGAGATCCACTACGAGATCGTGGACTTGATCGCCGAGGGTGGCATGGGACGGGTGTACCTCGGGCGCGACGAGGATCTCAAGCGTCAGGTGGCGATCAAGACCGTCCGCCGCGGCGACGATCTGATCCAGACCCGGTTCCTCGAGGAGTCCCAGATCCTGGGGCAGCTCGAGCACCCCAACGTGGTGCCGCTGCACGCGCTGGGCGTGACCCCCGACGGCGAGCCGTTCTGCGTGATGCGCTACGTGCGCGGCCGCACGCTGGCGCAGATCATCGAGGCGCTGCGGGAGCAGGACCCCGAGGTCCAGCGACAGTACTCGCTGACCCGGCTGGTCCAGATCCTGATGCAGGTCGCGCAGGCGATCGGGTTCGCCCATTCCAAGGCCGTGGTGCACCGCGACATCAAGCCGGGCAACGTGATGCTGGGAGAGCACGGCGAGGTCCAGGTGCTCGACTGGGGACTGGCCAAGGTGCTCGAGCGGGAAGGACCGCCCCAGGTCGTCACCGACAGCGGCGCGGCCCTGACCCGGGCCGGCCACGTGGTCGGCACGCCGGCCTACATGGCGCCCGAGCAGGCCGTCTCGGGCAACATCGACGAGCGGGCCGACCTCTACTCGCTCGGCGTGGTGCTGTACGAGCTGCTGACGCTGACCCGGCCCTTCCGCTGCGAGACGCCGGTCGACCTGATGGCGGCGGTGCTGCGCGACCGCCCCACGCCGCCTCGCGAGGCGGCGCCCGAGCGGGGCATCCCCGTGGAGCTGGAACGGATCTGCCTGAAGGCGATGAGCAAGCAGCCGGCCCAGCGGCACCAGTCGGCGGCGGAACTCCGCGAGGAGCTGCAGTCGTGGCTCGAGGCGGAGGCCGACAAGGCCAAGCGTCACGAGCGGGCCGGGCGGCTGGCCGCACAGGGACGCGAGACACTCGAGGCCTACCTCTCCCAGCGGCGCGAGATCGAGGAGCTGGGGAGCCGGGCCGCTCGTCTGCGGGCGACGTTCAAGGGCTGGCAGCCGATCGTCGAGAAGGCCGAGCTGTTCCAGGTCGAGGACTGGATCAAGCAAGGCCGCGAGCGGCTCGCGCGAACCGCCTCGGACGTGCTGATGACCGGCGCCGCGGCGCTCGGCCAGGACGACAACCACCCCGAAGCCCGGGTCCTGATCGCGGACTACTTCTGGGAGCAGTTCCTCGACGCGGAGTCCCGGCACGACGTCCAGAACTGCGCGTACTTCGGTCAGCTGGTCTCGGCGTTCGATGACGGCAAGTACGCGGAGCAGCTCCGTGGCGACGGCTCGCTGGAGCTCGACTCCGATCCTTCCGGCGCCGAGGTGTGGCTCCACGAGATGGTCGAGCAGGAGCTGCGGCTGGAGTCCGCGAACGGGCGGCACCTCGGCCAGACTCCGCTCGGGCCGGTGCCGCTACCGATGAGGAACTACCTGGTCGTGCTGCGCCGCGAAGGTCTGGCCGACACCCGCTATCCCGTCCTGATCACGCGCAACCACGGCTGGTCCGCCCGCGTGCGGCTGTACACGCGCGAGCAGATCGGCCCGGGATTCGTCCACGTACCGGGCGGTCCGTTCATGCAGGGCGGCGACACCGCGATCCAGGGCTGGTGCCTGCCGGCGGGGCGCCCCGAGGTCGGCGATTTCTTCATCTCGCAGCATCCGGTCACCATGGAGGAGTACGTCGCCTTCCTCAACGACCTCGTGCAATCCGATCCCGAGGCGGCGCTGCGCCACGCCCCCAAAAAGGACGTCGGCGGCGGGACGTTCCTCGAGCGGACGGCAGACGGCCGCTTCGAGCTGCCGCCGCAGGATTTCTTCGGCAACGCGATGCACCCGCGGCGCCCGATCGTGGGCATCTCGTGGCACGATGCGGTGGCGTACTGCGCCTGGCGCTCGAAGCGCGACGGCCGCGAGTACCGGCTGCCCACGGAGACGGAGTGGGAGAAGGCGGCCCGCGGCGTCGACGGGCGCGGCTTCCCCTGGGGCAACCGCTTCGACGCCAATCTCTGCAACACCGGGGAGAGCCACGCGGGACGACCGCAGCCGTTGCCGGTCGACGCGTTCGAGACGGACGTCTCGGTCTACGGCGTCCGCGGAATGGCGGGCAACGCGCGGGACTGGACCGCGACGCTGGTCACGCAGGGGTCGGGTGAGGCCGCGATCGAGTCCAGCGTGATCCGTGGCGGCGCCGCGGAGCTGGCGGGGAATACCGACTTCAGCTCGATGAGCCGCTGTGCCTTCCGCTACCTGATCCCGACGTTCTATCTCAACCCGGCGATCAGCATGCGGCTGGCCTGCTCGCCGCCCGGGGGCGCGACGCCTGAGCCCGATTCTGCCCGCAAAAAGGCCGATTCCGGCGTATGATCGAGGATCGACCCGACACCCCCGCCAGGAGGCAGGCATGAGCCATCACCCATGGACGGACGCGCTGCTGGACCGCATGCGTCTGACCGGCGACAACGAGGGCGACGCGGCGGTCAGCGCGCTGTACCAGGACGTGCTCGGCTCGCCGGGGGCGTTCCGGCGCGTCAACCAGTTGCTGTTCCACCTCAGCTTTGCCCGCGAGATCGATTTCTCGACGCTGCCCCCGGCCGTGCGCGAGTTCGCCGAGCAGAGCTCGCGCCCGCCGGCCTGGGCCGACCCGAAGCTGGTCAAGGAGGGGCAGGAGTTCTTCTACGTCAACGGTCTCGGGGCGACCGTGCTGCTGGTCTGCGCCAGCCTGCCCGAGTGCTACGTGATGCGGAACGGCATCCAGGTGCTGGCCTTGACGACCTACCTGCGCGACCGGCCGGGGATGCGGGTCCTGGAGACCTCGCAGATGGTCCGCGACGTGATGATCCCCGGCGGGCTGGAGCTCGGCGGCAAGGGAATCCTCGCCGCGCAGAAGGTGCGCTTGCTGCATGCCGCGGTGCGTCACCTGATCCTCGAGGCCAAGGACCTCGACGACGACGAGGACATGGGCAAGATCTACGCGCAGCAGGACTGGAACCCGGCCTGGGGCCATCCGATCTGCCAGGAGGACATGGCCTACACGCTCCAGACCTTCGCCTACGTGGTGCTGCGCGGACTCGAGGACCTGGGAGTCGCCGTCACGGAGCGGCAGAAGGAGGCCTTCATCCACTGCTGGAACGTCGCCGGACACGTGCTGGGCATCGAACGCGAGCTGCTGCCCGAGCCGGACGGCGACCCCGCGTACAGCCGCTTCGAGCACGCCAAGCTGCTGTACGAGAAGATGCGCGCGCGGCAGGCCGGCGCGACGAAGGAGGGCCAGGAGATCACGGCGGCGCTGGTGGGCCTCGTCGAGCGCTTCATCCGCGAGCACATCGAGCAGACGTTCCTGCTCAAGCGGGTCGGCGGCCGCAAGCTCGTCCACGTGCCGCGGTTCCTGATGCGGCACCTGCTGGGGCCGGAGACGCTGGAGCTGCTGGGGGTCACGGTGCCGCAGGCGGGCCTGTTCGATCGCGCGCTGCTGCGCATCGCGCTCCGCCTGACCAAGCGCGGCGAACGGGACTACCAGGCGCTGGCCAGGATCGGCCCGGTCCGGCAGCTCTCGGAAGCGCTGCACGTGATGCTGACCGAGCGCTTCTCCAAGCTGCCGCGGGACCACAAGCTGACCTACCTGCCCGAGCATCTCCGACGCAGCTTCGACTTTGCGCCGTTGTTCGAGGACGAGGGGAAACCGGGGACGGCGGACTCCCGCCGGCCGCCGGCCGAGGCCCCGCGTGCCCCGGGGCCGCCGCCACCGCTGGATCACTGATGGTCTGGTCTCGTGGCGCGCTACCGGCCCTGGCGCTGGCCGTAACGTGCGCGGCGGCGCTCGCGGGCGACGCCGCCGCGAGCGGCTCGCCGGACACCGGCGAGGACGCTGCCGAGCCGGCCGAGCAGATCCGCGACGCGCCGGTCGCGGTGACCGTGGTCAAGGCCGAGGAGATCGAGCACACGCCGGCCGACGGCTACGCCGACCTGCTGCGGCGGGTGCCCGGTCTGAACGCGATCCAGGTTTCCGCGCGCGACGTCAACCTGACGCCACGGCTGGCCTCCGGCGCCAACGCCCGGACGACGCTGGCGTTGCTGGACGGCCGGACGATCTACCAGGACTACTTCGGCATGGTGCTGTGGGATCTGCTGCCGATCGACTTCGATCAGATCCGGCAGATCGAGATCCTCCGCGGACCGGGCTCGGCGATGTGGGGCGCCAACGCGCTGTCCGGTGTGATCAACATCATCACCAAGGACCCGGCCGAGCTCGCAGGGACGACGCTGCGGCTCGGCGGCGGCGAGCTGGGCACGCGCCGGGCCGGAGTGACCCACGCCGGAGCGCGCGGGAACCTGGGCTACAAGGTCGGCGGCTCGTTCCTGTCCCAGGACGCCTGGGAGCGGCCGGCGACGCTTCCCGACGGGACGCCGCTGCCGCCCTACGACAACGTCGGCACCAACCAGTTCCGCACCGACCTGCGTTTCGACCTCGACCGCAGGGAGGATGCCGGCTGGCGGTTCGACCTCGGGCTGGCCGAGAGCGACGGGGTGATCCTGACCCGCCTCGGCCCGTTCGACAGCGACAGCCTCGAGCAGGGGTCGCTCGGGGCGGGGTACACGCGCGGAGCGTTTCGCGCCAACGCCTACGTGAACTACCACGACGCCCGGTACGAGGGGTTCCTGACCGACGACGTGGTGGACATCGAGAGCGGCTCGCTGAACCTGGACGCCGGCAGTCGCTGGATCCGCGGCGACCGGCACCTCGTCGTCTACGGCGGCAGCCTGCGGCACAGCCAGTTCGACATCAGCCTGGTCCCCGACGTCCACCACCGCAACGAGGCCGGCGGATACATCGAGGACGAGATCTTCCTGAACCCCAAGGTGCGCGTGCGGCTGGGCGCGCGGCTGGACTGGTTCGACACCTTCGGGCTGACCGTCTCGCCGCGCACCGGCGTGATCTTCGACGTCGATCCGCGCAGCACGCTCCGGATCAGCTACAACCGCGCCTACGTCGCGCCGTCGCTGGTCGAGAACTACCTGGTGTTTCCCAGCACGACCGTGATCGGGCTGCCGACCGGCCCGTACGTGCTGCCGTTCCTGGCCGAGGGGAACGAGGATCTGGAGGAGGAGACGATCGACGCGCTGGAGGTCGGCTACACCACCGTGGTCGCGCGCCGCGTGACCGTGACGCTGTCCGCCTACGCCAGCCGCTCCAAGGACCGCATCTTCTTCGTGCCGACCGCGTTCTACACCCCCGACGCGCCGCCGCCGGGCTGGCCGCTGCCGCCGGACGCGCTGCTGGCGATCCCCGTGCCGAGCGTGTTCAGCTATCGCAATCTGGGCGAGATCGACGACCGCGGCGCGGAGGTCGCGGTGGACGTCGAGATCGTGCCGGGTCTGGGCGTCTACGCCAACTGGTCGTGGCAGGACCGGCCCGAGATTCGCGAGGAAGGCGCGATTCCGATCGTGATCAACTACCCGCCCGGGCACCGCGTCAACGCGGGACTGTGGGCGCGCCGCGGCCGCTACTCCGGAGCGCTGGCCGTCAACTGGACCGACCGGGCCTTCTGGGCCGACGTGCAGCCGCTGACCGGCTGGACCGACAGCTTCACCATGATCAACGCGTCGTTCGGGTTCGACCTCACCGAGCGGGTCCGCTGGTCGGTCAAGGGCGTCAACCTCGGCGACGACGAGATCCGGCAACACGTGTTCGGCGACATCCTGCGGCGCCGGATCGTGACGGAGCTGAAGATCAGGCTGCCGGGCCGCTGAGACGGCGAGGCGAGGAGGTTGTCCGATGGTGCAGTTCGACATCCCCGTGGCACTCGGGATCGGCGGCGTGTTCGCGGACGCCGCGCGCGAGCAGCTCAAGACGGGGGAGCCGGCGCACTACTACCGCACGTTGACCCGCAACCTGCTGTTCTTCATCGTCTTCGCCAGCTGGCTGCCGATCTACCTGCTGGTGATGTACTTCGGTTTCGAGACCTCGCACATGTGGTGGCACGCCGACTCGGTGACCGCCTACCCGGCGTTCATACCGGTGTTCGTGCCGCTGTACTTCCTGGCCAACGTGGCGGGGTTCGTGATCGGGACGCGGCTGATCCGCGCCGGCCGGGTCGGGACCAACCGCGCGCTGATCGCGGCCGCGGTGGTCTACTCGCTGGGCTGGGTGTTCCTCCAGCCGGGCCGCACGCTGGTCCTCGGCTCCCACGCGGACTGGGCGGCGGGGACGGCCCCGCCGGTCACCAGCGACAGCGGCCTGCTCACGCTGCTGGGCGTCTCGGCGCTGGCGTTCAACGTGGCGATCGTCGTGGCCTACCGGCGCATCCGCTCCGAGGGGCGCGGCCTCTCCGGCTGACCCCGCCCCGGCGGTCTCGGCCCGGTTCGGGCTAGAATGAGGCGCTCCCTGAGGGGAGCGCGTCCGCTACGGTCCCCGTTCTTCATTCCGCAAACGGCAGGTCGAGGAGGCGAGTCGCAGCATGGTGCGTTCCGAGCGTGGCCCCCTGTGGATCATCGGCTGGCGGGAGTGGCTGAGCCTGCCGGAGCTGGGGATTCCCGAGATCAAGGTCAAGATCGACACCGGCGCGCGCTCCTCGGCGCTGCACGCGTTCGATCTCGAGCGGTTCTCGCGCCGCGGCCACCGGATGGTGCGTTTTACCGTGCACCCGTACCAGCGGGACACGGTGCGGTCGGTGCGCGTCGAGGCCGAGCTGCACGACGAACGCCCGGTACGGGACTCCGGCGGGCACGTCGAGCAACGCCCGGTGATCCTGACGTCGGTCCGGATGTTGGAGCGCACCTGGGAAGTCGAGCTGACGCTGACCAACCGCGACGAGATGGGTTTCCGTATGCTGCTCGGACGGCAGGGGCTGCGGGGACAGTTCGTCATCGACCCCAACCGCTCGTTCCTGTGCGGCAAGCCCCAGCGCCGGCTGCGGAAACGCGCGAAGAAGGAGAAAGAGACTTGAAGATAGCAATCCTGTCCCGAAAGGCCTCGCTGTACTCCACGCGTCGCTTGCGCGAGGCCGGCGAGCAGCGCGGGCACGCGATGAGGGTCATCGACTACGCCCGTTGTTACATGAACATCACCTCGCACCGCCCGATGGTGATGTTCCAGGGCGGGCCGCTCGAGGGCTTCGACGCCGTGATCCCGCGCATCGGCGCCTCGTACACCTTCTACGGCACCGCGGTCGTGCGGCAGTTCGAGATGATGGGAGTCTTCCCGGCCACCGAGTCCCAGGCGATCAGCCGCTCGCGCGACAAGCTGCGCTGTCTGCAGCTGCTGGCGCGCGAGGGCATCGGCCTGCCGGTGACCGGATTCGCCCGCTCGACCCATGACACCGCGGGGCTGATCAATCTGGTCAACGGCGCGCCGCTGGTGATCAAGCTGCTCGAGGGCACCCAGGGCATCGGGGTGGTGCTGGCCGAGACGGGCAAGGCGGCGGAGTCGGTGATCGAGGCGTTCCGCGGGCTCAACGCCAACATCCTGGTCCAGGAGTTCATCAAGGAGGCCGGCGGCTCGGACATCCGTTGCTTCGTCGTCAACGGCAAGGTCATCGCGTCGATGATCCGGCGCGGCGCACCCGGCGAGTTCCGCTCCAACCTGCACCGGGGCGGCAGCGCCGAGAGCATCAAGATCACCCCGGAGGAACGCAGCACCGCCGTGCGGGCGGCGAAGACGATGGGCCTCAGCGTCGCGGGCGTCGACCTGCTGCGGTCGAACCACGGCCCGGTGGTGATGGAGGTCAACTCGTCGCCCGGTCTGGAGGGCATCGAGGGAGCGACCGGAAAGGACGTGGCGGGGAGCATCATCGAGTTCCTGGAAAAGCACGCCGCGCCGGGCAAGACGCGCGACAAGGGACGGGGCTGAGGTGAACGGTCCCGTCCGCGTCGGACAGGAGACCGTCCTGCCCGGGGAGCTGCGCCGGATCGAGATCCCCGCGGCGCGTCTGCCGACCCACACGATGCTCCACCTGCCCGTGACGGTCGTCAACGGCCGTCGCGACGGCGCGCGGCTGTGGCTCAGCGCCGCGCTGCACGGGGACGAGCTGAACGGCATGGAGATCATCCGGCGCGTGCTGGCGCAGATCGACCCGCGGAAGCTGAACGGGTTGTTGCTCGCGGTGCCGGTGGTCAACGTGTTCGGGTTCATCAACCAGTCGCGCTACCTGCCCGACCGCCGCGATCTGAACCGCTCGTTCCCCGGATCGACGGGCGGATCGCTGGCCTCGCGCCTGGCGCGGCTGTTCATGACCGAGATCGTGGCCCGCTGCACCCACGGCATCGACCTGCACACCGCGGCGCCGCCGCGAACCAATCTGCCGCAGGTGCGCGCGAACCTGGACGATCCGGAAACGCGTCGCTGCGCCGAGGCGTTCGCGGCGCCGGTGATGATGAACTCGTCGGCGCCGAAGGGGGCGCTGCGCGCCGCGGCGGCGCGGCGCGGCATCTCGGTGCTGCTCTACGAGGCCGGGGAGCCGTTGCGCTTCAACACCGACGCGATCCGCCAGGGCATCGACGGCGTGCGGCGCGTGATGGCGGCGCTGGGGATGACGCGGCCGCGCACGAAACCGGCGCCCCCGACGGTCGAGGCGTCTCGCAGCACCTGGGTGCGGGCCCAGCAGAGCGGCGTGCTGTACCTGGACGCCAGGCTGGGCCAGGCCGTGGAGGCCAAGCAGCGCGTGGCGCGGATCACCGATCCGTTCGGCGATGCGGCCATCGACGTGCGCGCCCCGTACGCCGGGATGGTGATCGGCCACACCAACAACCCGCTGGTCCATCGGGGCGACGCGGTACTGCACCTGGCGTCCGCCGACTGACCCTCACGCTCGTTCGCAAGCATCTGAGAGCGCTCGGGTTACGGCCTGCTGCGCGGCTGCCGCAGAGGACGTCGCCGGTCTCGTTGAGAGCTTGCCAGGGAGCGGGAAAGCGGAGTATAAACAGCCCACGGGTCCGCAATCGGGCGGGCGCCGCCGGAGGGACGCGGCGTGAAGATCAACCGACTGCTCTCGCTGTTCTTGCTGCTGGGAGCGATGCTCGTGGCGCTTCCGGTCCTGGCCGAGCAGGAGCCCGTCCAGGACTACGTGCAACCGATCAATCTGCCCGAGATCGGCCCGGGCGAGCTGTACTTCCGCTCGTCGCTGATACCGGAGGCCGGGCCCGTCGAGCTGCCGTCGCCGCCGGACCGCCCGGAGCCGGGCATCCGGCCCATCGGGGGGCTCCCCGGAGGCGGAGGAATCTCACCGATGGACAGCGCCGCACCGGGGGTCGAGCCCGCGGCGGGCGGCCGGATCTTCTCGGGAGGCGTGATGCCCGGTGGCGCCGCGGGTAGCGGGACCTTCCGCGATCCGATCCGCGACACCGAGCGCCGCCTGAAGCGACTGATCCGCGACCTCGATTCCTGATCCTGCCTCGCGATCTCGACGCGCGTCGCCGGCCCGCGAAATCCGGGCCGGCGGCGGCGTGACCCCCCGTTCGGCGTCCCTGCTTCCGAGGCGTCCCGAGGGAATCGGAGGCACGACCTCCGACGCCCGGCGGACCTCCTGACGCCGTATACGCGCCAAGCCCAAGCCGAGCAACGACTTGCGAACGCGCCGGCTCCGGCGCCCCGGGCTGGTAACGGACTTGCAATCTCGCGAGGCGCCGGGGTGACCCCGGCCCGCGGGGGCTCGCCGCCTAGAATGGCAGCGAACCTCCCGGTGACGAGGAGAACCCGATGAGATACCGCTGGGCTTCGATCCCGCTGACGCTGTTGATCGCGACCGCCATGCTGTCGGCGCCGCAGGGCCAGGAGCGGCCCGATCCGCTGGCCCCGTCGCTGGTCCAACGCTCCTGTCCGGTGCTGGACCTGGCCGCTGCCAAGGGCTCCTTCCGGCTCGACCTCGAGGGCGCGGCCACGGGCGAAGCCCAGGTCGCCGTCAAGAAGGACGAGCTGCGGATCGCGATCCAGGCGGTCGGGCTGCCCGAGCCGACGACGCTCGGACGGGAGTACCTGACCTACGTCGCGTGGGCCGTCGACACCGGCGGCGCGAAGCCGCTGGGCGAGCTGCGCCCCGACAACGGCAAGGCGCGCCTGCAGATCGTGACCCCGCGCCGCGCCCTGGGTCTGTTCGTGACCGCGGAGCCGCACTTCGCCGTGACGCGACCGGGCGACTCCGTTGTGCTGACCGCCACGGCGACGGGCAAGCTCGCCCGCAAGGTGGAGACGCGCGACGGTAGCTGCTCCCTGCTGCCCAGGGGCTACTACACCTTCGGGCGCTCCACCAACGACCTCGAGCTGCTGCTGCGCGAGGACGTCAAGAAGACGCCCGGGGAGATCCTGCAGGCGCGTAACGCGCTCGCGATCGCCAAGCTCTCGGGCGCGGATCGTTTCGCGTCCGACCGCCTCGACGAAGCGACCCGGCAGCTGCTCGAGGCGACCGAGCTGAACTCGCGCGGCAAGCGCGAGCCCGCGGCGACGTCGGCCGCCGAGGCCGTGAGGACCGCCGAGCTGGCGCGCCGTCTGGCCGTCGAGCGGGGCGGCGAGGACCGGCGGCTCCGGGCCCAGCTCGACCAGGCCCGTCGCGCCGCGGAGGAGCAGCGCCGGGCCGAGGAAGACGCTCGTCGCGTCGCGGAGGAGCGGCTGCGAGCCCAGGAACAGGCGCGCCTGGCCGCCGAGGCCGAGGCGCAGCGCCGCGCGGAGGCGGAGCGCCGGCTGCAGGAAGAGCTGCAGCGCCGCGCCGAGACCGAGGCCCGGCTGGAGGCGGAGATCGCCGAGCGCCGGAGACAGGCCGAGGAGACCACGCGTCGCCTGGAGCAGGACACGGCGCGGCGGGCCGAAGAGCTGACGAAGCTCGCCGAGACGGCGTCGGCGGTCAACGCGATGACCCGCGAGAGCGGCACGGGCGATCTCGCCGCCGAGAAGACCCGTCTCGAGGCCGAGCGGGCGCGGCTGGAGGCGGAGCGTAGCGCGATGCAGGCCCAGCTCGACGCGCAGCGCGCGGCGATGGAGGCCGAGCGCGAGAAGCTCCGCGCCGATCTGGCCAGCGAGTTCGAGGCCCGCGAGCGCGCCTCGGGCGACGCCGCGCGCGAGGAGCTGATGCAGGCCCAGCTCGAGGCCGAGCGCGCCCGCATCGAGGCCGAGCTGGCCAAGCAGCAGGCGACGCTGGCCGCCGAGCGCAGCCGGCTCGAGGCCGAGCGCACCGGTCTGGAGGCGGAGCGCAAGGTGGTCGCGGCCCAGCAGGCCGCCGCCGAGGCGCGCCGCGCGCAACAGCAGCAGGCCGAGGCCGAGGCCCAGGCCGCCGCGGCCGAGCAGCAGCCCGCGGCCCCTTCGCCCGAGGAGACCGCCGCCCGCGACGAGGAGCGCGCGCAGCTCGAGCAGGAGATCGCCGCGCAGCGCGAGGCGCTGGAGCAGGAGCGCGCGGGGCTCGAGGCCGAGCGCCAGCGGATGCAGCAGGAGCTCAGCGACGAGCAGTCGCGCCTGGAGCGCGAGCGTGCCGAGGTGGTTGCCGAGCGCCGGCGCCCCGCCGAGCCGCAGCGCGAGGACCCGACCGCGACCGCCGCCTCGGCGGAAGCGGCCCGTCTCGCGGCCGAGTCCGCGGAGCGGCAACGCATGCTCGTGGAAGCCGAGCGCGCCCGTCTCGAGGCCGAGCGGCAGCGTGCGCAGGCGGAGATGGAGATCGAGCGACAGCGCGCGCAGGCCGAGATGGAGATCCAGCGCGCCCGCCTCGAGACCGAGCGGGCCAAGCTCGACGCCGAGATGAAGATCCGCGAGGCCACACTGGCCGCCGAGTACGCCCAGCGCCAGGAGCAGCGCCAGGAGCAGACGGCCGTCGTCGAGGCCCAGCAGCGGATGCTCGAGGAGCAGCAGTCCAAGCTCGATCAGGCCGCCGCGGCGCTGCAGGCCTCCGAGGAGTCGAAGCGCACCTCCGAGGCGGAGCGGCTGCGACTCGAGCAGGAGTACCGCCTGCAACAGGAGGCGCTGGCCACCGAGCGCGCACGGCTGGAAGCCGAGCGGGCCCGCTGGGAGGCCGAGCGTGTCGCCGCCCAGCAGGAGGCCGAGCGGCGTGCCGAGGAGCGCGCCCGGGAAGCCGCGCTGGCGCAGCAGCGGCGCGCCGAGCAGCAACGCCGGGACGACCAGGCGCTGGCGCGCGAGCGGCTCAAGACCCAGCTCTCCTCGATCCTCAACGCCAGCGAGTCGCCGCGCGGACTGGTGGTCCGGCTGTCGGACCTCAGCTTCGACAGCGGGCGTCACGAGCTGCGGCCCGAGGCCCGCGAGCAGCTGGCGCGGATCGCCGGCGTGTTGCTGTCGGTCCCGGACCTGGCGATCGTGGTCGAGGGCCACACCGACGACGTGGGCTCGGAGGAGACGAACCAGATGCTCTCGGAGCGCCGCGCGGCCGCGGTGTCGGCGTACCTCGTGCAGCAGGGGATCGTCCCCGCTCACGTGACCGCGCGGGGCTACGGCGAGCTGCAGCCGGTCGCGTCGAACCAGACGCCGGACGGGCGCAGACAGAACCGCCGCGTCGAGCTGGTGATCCGCGGCGCCGCGATCGGGGACGTGATGGAGGGCTCGCCGGTGGCCGGGAATGCGGCCGCCGGCAGCGGCGGCTGATCGATCGTCAGCGACCCGGGCGGCCGGCCTGCGCGCCGAGCGCCCGCTCCAGGTCGTTTCGCGCCTCGACCCGCCCCGGGTCCAGGCGGACGGCTTCCCGGAAGTGCGCCAGCGCCTCGTCGCGGCGACCCGCCGCGAGCAGCGCCCGGCCGAGGTTGCTGTGCGCCAGCGCGAACCCGGGGCGCAGCCGGACGGCGTCCTGGAAGTGCGAGAGCGCCTGCTCCCGCCGGCCCAGCGCCGACAGCGCGAGCCCGAGGTTGTTGTGCGCCTCGGGCAAGCGCGGGTCGGCCTTCAGCGCGCGCCGGTAGCAGGCGACCGCCTGATCGAGCGCGCCCCGCAGCTGGTGGACCGTGCCCATGTTGCTGTGCGCCAGCGCCCGCTCCGGCTCGATCTCCACCGCGCGCCCGTAATGCAGCAGCGCGCCGTCGTAATCCTCGCGCTCGGCGAGGATCACACCCAGGTTGTAGTGCGCCATCGCGAGATCGGGCTGGATCCGCACCGCGCTCCGCAGGTGCTCGAGCGCCTCGTCCGCACGCCCGCGCGACAGCAGCAGGTGGCCGGCGTTGTTGTGCGCCCGCGCGTGCGCGGGATCGAGCGCCAGCGCCCTGCGGTAGCCGGCGAGCGCCTCGTCCGCGCGGCCCAGGTCGGCCAGCGCGTGCCCGAGATGGAAATGGGTGTCGGCGTCGTCCGGCGCCAGCTCCAGCGAGCGCCGGTACAGCGGGAGCGCTTCCGCGGGCCGTCCCGCGGCGTGCAGCGCGCCGCCCAGATCGTTCCAGCGCCGCGGATTGTCGGGGTACTTGTCCAGGTTGTGCCGCGCCTTGGCCTCCATCAGCGCCACCCGGTCGGATTCGTTTCGTGTCAAAAGCTGGAACAGCAGGCTACCCATCTCGTCCGAGGATCGCGGGCCGTAGCGCACGCGCCGCGGTGGGTGGTTCGGGTTGCGCTCGTTGTCGGCGGAGTTGTCGTAGCTGTAGCGCATCTCCAGCAGCGTTCCGGCCGGCAGCGCGACCGGCTCGGCAAAACGGTAATCGTCCTGCCAGTTGAAATCCCAGTCGCGGATGTGGAGCAGCACCCGCTCCGCACCGTTGGGCAGCGTCGCCACGGCTCGCAGGTCCTTGCCCAGGTAATGGGCGTGGGGGTAGAGCCCGAGCACGTCGACGTCCGCCGGCAGCCGCAGCGCGTCCTCGACGCGGTAGTCCGCGGCGCCGGGCGGGATGTCGATCGTGGTGCTGGAGAGCATCACCACGGACGGCAGCCGCCGCGGCGGGCCGTCGGCGAAGTACAGCCCGATCCGGGCGTCGATCGTCTCCGGCCGGCCCGAGGGAACCATGTGCAGCTGCAGCACCATGTCCATCGACGGCCCGATGCGCCAGGCCGTGGCTCCCGATCCGTCGTCGGGGGCCTTGCCCGGCGTCCAGCCGAGGAAGTGACCGTCGGGCTGGTCGGCTCCGCCCAGCTCCATGCCGCCGAAGCCGGGGCCGGGGTCCTGCGCGTCGAGTCGCCGCGACAGCCGCGTGGGGTCGATCCCCATCACGGCGTGGTGCACGACCCGCGGATTACCGGGGAGCAGCTCGAGCGCGCGGACCCAGCGCGTGGTGTCGACCGGCAGCGGGATGACGAAGTTCCGGAACACGTCCGTTCCGTCGGCCGGCACGACGTAGCTCTCGGTCATGCGCAGCACCAGGTCGGGCTCGCCGAGACTCCAGCCGCTGGGCCACTCGGGGGGCGGCGGCTCCTCGGCGGGTTCACCTCGCGGCGCGCCCGAGTCGACCCAGCGCCGCAGCGTCTCGATCTGCGCGTCGCTCAGGCGGCGCTCGCCGACGAAACCCGGCTCGCCCGGCTCGGGCAGCCAGGGCGGCATGAAGCGGCTGCCCGTGACCTCCACGATCTGCGTCGCCCGCCGACGGGCGTCGTCGTAGCTGAGCAGGCTGAACGGGCCCGCGCCGCCGGGACGGTGACACACGGCGCAGTTGCCGTGGAGGATCGGCGCCACGTCGCGCGCGAACGTCGGCGCGGCCGGCGCGCGCCCGGCACCGTCCCGCGCCCGTTCCGCGCAAGCCGCCGTCAGCGCCGCCAGCAGCAGCGCCAGCGCGAGGGGCAACCCGCGGCCCGGGCTCACCGCAGGTCCCGGATGAAGCAGCCCACCGCCGGGGCGGTCTGCGGCACCACCGGCCGGCCTTCGAGCACCGCGGTCAGCGCGCGCTCCAGGTCACGCACCGTGGGTTCCGGGCGCGCCCGGCCGAACGCCACGTAGCGGTCGTCGATGCGGCCGCGGTAGGCCAACCGGCCCAGCGGGTCGTAGACCGCGGCCTCGGGCGTGACCGTGGCGCCGCTGCGCTCGACCCACGCGTGGCGCGGGTCGCGCAGCGCGGGCATCGGGTAGCCGTAGTCCGCGAGGTGGCCACCGATGGCCTCGGGCGTATCCTGCGGGTCCGGGTAGACCAGCCAGAACGCCACCCGCTGCGGCGCGAACCGCTCGTGGAGTCGCCGGACTTCCGGCGCGTAGCGATTGGAGATCGGACAATCGGTGCTCACGAACAGCAACACCGTGGCGCGACTGTCTCGATCCGCGAGCGGATCGACGCGGCGACCCGCGAGGTCCAGGGCGGACGGCGCGCCGCAGGCGGCCAGCGCCGCTGCGCCGAACAGCATCACCACCCCGACCCCGACGCGCGCCGGCCTGCTCGCCACGCTCATCCCGTTCCGCTCCCCCGCGGCCGCGAACCGCAGGCAGACCAGCCTACCAGGGTCGGAACTCCGCCCGCAAACCGCGGCGGAACGAATCAGGGAGCGGCGACGAAGCGGCCGTTGGAATAGACGATGTCGCGCTCGAAGTCGTTGCGGGTCGCCGGGCTGACGTCGAGGCCGTCGACGCCGTCCTTGCCGAACGAGACCAGCGTGTAGTCGTCGCCCACGCCCTCGTAGCCGTACAGGTGGCCCCAGTGGTCCCGCACCGGAACCACCGAAGTGTGATACGGCTCGAGGAGCGCTTCCATCTGCGTGAAGTCGGCGACGGTCGCCGGAGGATACCCGACATCGACGGCATAGGTCTCGATCGCGGTGGCGATGCTCCGCATGTCTGCGACCGTGGCCCCCTGCTTGGCCTTCTCGTGGGCACCGAGCACGACACCGATGGTGATCGCGGTGATGATTCCCAGAACCACCAGCGTCACTAGCAGCTCGATCAGCGAGAATCCGGCGGCTCGATGATGTTTGCGGTCCGTGTAATCCATGCCGATCCTTCCGATGCCCGGCGTGTCGCGGGGTTACTGTTGGAGATACGGGTCGGCGGCTCGCCTGCAACCGCCACTTTGGTAATCGCCTACCGGCATGGCCTCGCTCTTCCGGGGTTTCTGCCGCCGGTTCAATTGGCCGGCAGGTCCTCTACGCCGATCATGCCCACGTTCCTGACGCTGACGTCGCCCCGCAGCTGGAACTTGCGAAAGGCCCAGGTGTCGGGATCGGCGTCGTCAGGGTCCTTCCAGTACAGGTCGGGGTCCCGGGTCAGTCCTTCGAGGTCCAGCTCGATGCGGTGGATGCGCGAACGGTCGCGCCGGGCGGCCGGGGTCTCGCCGCCACCGATGTCGTCCGCGGTCTGCGACAGGTCGAAGGCGTTGATCTGGGCGCCGCTGGAGTCGTAATACCGCAACGACAGCGAGCGCACGTTCTCGGCGATCGGGGTGCGGACCAGGAAGTCGGGACTGCCCCACGTTCCGGTGTCGTTGTTGAGCGAGATGCGGTACAACGTGTACGGCGGGTCGTCGTGCACCAGCGCCACGTCGGGAATCGAAACCGTCTCCACCACGCCGTCCCGCGGCGAGTCCTTGACGTCCGCATCGAAGGTCAGCGTGTCGACGCTCGAGCCGTCGGGCTTGGCCAGCACGTAGACCACGATCTCGTCGTTGCCCGTCGAGATCCAGTCGAACGCTCCGCCGGCGAGCACGTCCTCCGGGGTGCGGTTGCGCGCCGGGTCCTGGATGTCGAAGTCCGCCCGGACGACCACCGCGGTGTCGTAGGCCGCCTCGATCTGCTCGTCCGGCCGCGCCGTCCCGTCGGGGTTGTAGTTCAGTCCGGCCAGCTGCAGGTCGCTCTTCAGCCGGTCGAACGAGATCCGCACCATCTGCTGCTGCTCGGTCGCGTTCTCGCCGTTCTTGACCGAGTGCCACCCGGCGTCATAGACCACCAGCGCCGCGGTCGTCGTCAGCACCAGGATCGTGATCGCGACCAGCACCTCGACGATGCTGAGACCGCGCTGCGTCCGATCGTCACGGGGGGGCATCACGGGTCCTCCTCTCGCCGCCTACATGCGCACGGTTTCGAGCTGTGCGGTCCGCGGGCGGCTCCGCTCCTGCCAGTGCACGGTAACGTTGACCCGTATCGCCAACGTGGAGTCCAGCGTCGGAGGCGGGTTGTTCGGTCCCAGTGACTCGATCGTGATCAGCGCGTAGCTCAAAGCGAGCTTGTCCTCGAGCTCCGGCTGCCACTTGGAGGCGTAGGCGTTGACGCGGGTGTCCACGGTGTAGGAGGTGGCCGAGCCGTCGAGACCGAACTGGCCGTAGGTCTGGTGGAAGCCCCAGCCCTCCATCTCCTCGACGATCGTCCTCGCCACGGCCAGGGCCTCGCTGGCCGTCCGCCCGCTCTTCACCGAACGTCCGCCCAGCGCGAACATCCCCGCGATCGAGATCAGGATCACGCCCATCAGGCCGAGCGCCAGCGTGACGTCGATCAAGCTGAAGCCGCGCTGGTCGCGGCCGAGACCGTATCGATTCATGGCTCGATCCTCTCCTTGACGATGCTGGGGACGCCGATCGTGTTGGTCGTGACGGTCCAGCGCTCCAGGGTCCCGCCGGCCAGGTCGGCCTCGAGCACGGTGGTCCCGCCGCCGGGGACCGAGCCGTTGGGCTGGAACCGCAGCGGGGAGTCGGAGCTGGCGATCCGCACCCCGGCGGGCAGCCGCACCTCGCGCAGCGTCCCGCGGACGTCGGGGTAGCTGTACGTGTTGCCCGGATCGACGGCGAACGTCATGTCGACCGCGTTGCGGTTGGTCACCGCGATCATCCGCGCCGCGCGCAGGTCGATGGCGAGCTGGTTGGCGGCCGTGCGGACCTTGGCCGCCTGGACCCGCTCCGCCACCAGCGGAACCGCGGCCAGGATCGCGATCGACAGCAACACCATCGCGACCATGAAGTCCATCAGGCTCGCGCCGCGCTGGGCGCCGACGTGCCGACTCATCAGCTCGCTCCTCCGCGTCCACCCCGGATCCGTTTCAGTGCCTTGCCGACCTCCTGCCGGGCGGCGGACAGCTCCGACGGCCGGGTGCCGCGCAGCGCATCCGCGACCCGCTTCAGCGCCGAGACCAGCAAGCGGTTCTCCTCGTTGAGGATCTGCAGACGGATCAGGTGTCGCTTGGCGTCGTAGGCCGCGCGCCTCGATTCGGCCCGTACGCGGCAGATCTGGTCGGCGTCGCTGCGGTCCTTGAGCAGCCCGATCACCTGCTTGCCCTTGTGCAGCACGCACAGCCCGGTCCCGCTCCCGTTGAGCTTGTATTCCTTGAACGTCCACCGGTTGTCCTTCCTCGGTGCCATGCCCACTTTCCACGGCCGGCCGCCCGGCTTTACATGTCGGTTTCCCAGCGCGTGATCGCGACACGCGGCAGGTTCCAGCCGTCGGGCGGCCAGTCGTCCCTGAGGCTCTCGTCCCAGTAGTGGTCCGGGGTACCGGCCGAGGGGTCGAACTCCCCGATGCCGGATTTCGAGACGACCGACCCGTAATAGGTCGCGTTGCCGGTCGCGTCGTAGTAGCCGTTGTTGTACATGATGCCCCAGATGTTGGCCTCGTCGTCGATGGCCGGACCGCGCGAGTTGCGGATCGCCGCACCGCCGGGCAGGCCGTCGTCCTGCATCGTGTCCGCGGCGTCGGCGACGAAGTCGCTGCCCGGACCGCTCAGCTTGTTCGGATAGTCGAGGTTGATCCAGTCCTCGCCGGGGTCCCAGCGACGGTTCTGGTCGGCGTCCTGGAACGGCTCGCCGGGGGCCTTGAACGTGGCGTCCCGGCCCTTGACGCCGTGGCTCTGGAAGCTGAACGCGTTAAGGTACAGCATCCCGCGCACGCCCCAGGTCCCGCCCTGGATCTTGATCTTGGGCGTCAGGTTGTCGTACTCGCCGTCGGCGGCATCGTCGTAGGGCGCGACGCCGTCCGCGGTATCGAAGAAGAACAGCCCGGTCTGGTCGTCGGTGATGTCGCGGAACGGGATCGCCGCGCCGAGCCCGTTCTCCTTGAACGTGGTGCCGGCCTCCCAGGTGTAGTAGTGGACGAACGGGCTGCCGGACTGTGCGATCGCCTTCCACAGCTCGTAGTCGAACTCGGGGCAACCGACCGGCAGGTGCTGGAACATGTTCGAATGCGACCCGTCCCACCAGTTGGGGTGCCACGGACCGGGCACGGCGGCCGGGTGGTACGGGATGTCGCCGTCGTCCAGCGGCGTGCCGGGAACCCAGCTGAACGGGAACGGCTGCGGGTTGGCGTTCGGCGCGTCGAGCCAGGTACCCTCGGTCATGAACCGGACCCACGGGTCCTCGACGATCAGTCCGTCGATCGCGGCCTTGTACGCCGCGAAGTCCGCCGGGTTGTCCCAGCCCCACAGCAGGTCGGTGCTGCGGTCCGGCGGGGCGACCCGGGCCAGGCTGACCGCCTGCTTGTCGTGGTTGTTGTGCAGGTCGGCGTCGTTGACCGCGGTGGCGATGCCCCAGTGCACCGAGAACTCGCCGTTCCAGGTCAGGTAGTCGCAGGAGTGCAGCGGCCCCAGGTCGCCGCTGGGGTTGAACGGGATCTCGTTCAACACCACCTTGACCATCCGCTGTCCCAGGGACTGCTCCGTCCCGTCCGGAAGCACCCGGTAGATCCTGCCGATCACCTTGACCGTGGCCATGCCGAAGCGGAGCCACGCGCCGGCCTGCTCGACGTACGGCGGCGCGTAGACGTCGATGCGCACGACCCGCGCGCGGATACCCTGGGCTGCCGCCGGGTAGTTGCCCATCAAGGCGCCGGAGAGGTCGGTCAGAAACGCCTTGGCCGCCGGGGACGCGGCCTCGTCGATCCGCATGTCCGGACCGTCCTCGGTCCCGAGCAGCGTGTGCTCCAGACTGCCGCGATAGGGCTTGCGGAACACATCGTCGGCGCCGTCGGCGTCCTCGTCGATGCCCTGCTTGTAGAACGGCCTGGCGGCGGTGCCGTCGGCGGCGACCGGAGCCGTGGCCGGATCGCCGTCGGCGTCGATCATGCGCAGCGAGCGGTCGATCACCGCCAGCGGCGGGTTGCGCAGGTTCCCCGCGTCGCCCGGCCGGTCGAACCAGCGCTTGACCATCCGGACGCCGGACTCCGCCGTGTAGAGCGCCTGCTCGCCGCGCTTCTCGTTCTGTGCGATCCGGTTCTCCGTCTCGCCCATCAAGAGGAACGACACGCCCAGCAGCGTCAGCATCGCCATCACCAGCAGGGCGATCACCATCGCCGAGCCGTGCTGGCGCTCCCGCGCCCGTCGATCGACCATCTTGGATCGCTGCATCGCGCCCCCATCCACGGCCGCGCGTGGAGCCGTCAGCGGCCCACGCGGAGGCTGGCCTTACGGAACCGTGCTCAGAAACTTCGCTGACGTTTTTGATACCGGTAAACCCGGGGCGCCTCAACTGCCAATCGGTGACAACATCGTGGCCGCCAATGACAAAAACTGTCGTCACCTCGCCGGGCTGGCAGTGTTTTCCGGGATGCCGGGATTGTCGTCCTGCGACGCTGCAACAAGCGGCCGGAGCGTGGCTCGTGCTATCGTCCGCTCGAACCACCCGCCCGGGAGGCGGGTCCGACGGAGACACACCATGAATGTCGAGCGACGAGCGGTCGGCGACGTGTGGGTGCTCGAGATCGAAGGCAACATCACGATCGGCAAGGGCGACCTGAAGTTACGTGAGGCGGTCCGAGAGCCCCTCGAACGCGAACGGCCCAGGGTCGTGCTCGATCTGCGCCAGGTCGGCTACATCGACAGCGCGGGACTCGGCGAGATCCTGGCCAGCAAACGGCGCGCGGCCCAGAGCGGCGGCGACGTCAAGCTGCTCGCCCCGCCCCCCAAGGTGAACGAGATCCTCAAGGCCAGCCGACTCGCGGAGGCCTTCGAGATCTACACCGACGAGTCCGAGGCGCTCGCGTCGTTCTGAGCATGCGGCTCGCACGCCTGCTGGTTGCTCCGATCGCGATCGCGGGCGCCGGCGCGTTCGCCGCGACCCCGGGACCGCCGCCGGGTCTCGAGCCGTGCGCCGAGCCGGCCGGGGTGCGCGATGCGCGGTGCGGTGTCCTGCCGGTCCCCGAGAATCGCGCCCGCCGCGACGGTCGCACGATTCCGCTGCGCGTGCTCGTGCTGCCGGCGCAGGCGTCCGACCCCGAGCCGGACCCCGTGTTCATCCTTGCCGGCGGGCCGGGCCAGGCGGCTTCCGACCTGGTCTCCGGCACGCGGGTATCCCACGCGCGGATCCTCGAGCGGCGCGACGTCGTGTTCGTCGACCAGCGTGGGACCGGGGCCTCCAACCCGCTGCGTTGCCTGACCGGCGTGCCGGGGAGCGTCGAGCCATGGCTCGGCGCGGCGCCGCGGCCGCGCGAGATCCGCCGCTGCCGGCAGCGCCTCGCGGCCCGGGCCGACCTGGCCCGCTACACGACCCCGGTCGCCGCCGACGACCTCGACGCGGTGCGTTCCGCGCTGCGGTACGAGCGGATCAACCTCGACGGCGGCTCCTACGGCACGCGGGTCGCCCTGGTCTACATGCGGCGGCACCCAGAGCGCGTGCGCAGCGCCGTGCTGCGCGGGGTGTTGCCGACCGGAGCGCACCCGCCGCTGGTGTTCCCGCGCGCGGCCCAACGCGCGCTGGACGCGGTGTTCGACGCGTGCGACGCGGACGTCGAGTGCGCGGCCGCGTATCCGGCCCTGCGACGCCGGTTCGGGGAGCTGCTGGAGCGCTTCGAGCGCGGGCCGGTCACGGTCGAGCTGCCGCGGCGCGGTCTGCAGCCTCCACGGGAGCTCGCGCTGACCGGCGAGGCCTTCGTGACGCAGCTGCACCTGATGCTGTATCCGACCACGCTGCTGGGCCGGATCCCGTACCTGCTCGACCAGTGCCACCGCGGCAACTACGATCCGTTCGTGGAGCTGGCCCTGGAGCTCGGCCGGTCGATCCTCGACCAGATCCACGACGGGGTCCAGTTCACCGTGATGTGCACCGAGGACCTGCCCGGCCTGCGGGCCCGGGAGATCCGCCGGGCCGCCGCCGGGACGTTCCTCGCCGCCGCGCGACTGGAGCGCTGGAAGCGCTACTGCCGCGGGTGGCCGCGGGCGCCGCTGCCGGACGATTACCACGAGCCCGTGCGGTCGGCCGCGCCGACGCTCGTGATCTCGGGCGCGCGCGATCCCTCGACTCCGCCCGAGCTCGCCGCGGCCGTGGTCCGGCAGCTCGCGGGCGCGCGGCACGTGGTGCTGGACCACGCCGCGCACATCACCCATGCGGAGTGCCTCGACGAGCTGGTGGCCCGGTTCATCGAACGCGGGGTCGCGGAGGGCCTCGACGCGGGCTGCGCCGAGACGATCGTCGCGCCGCGGTTTCTGCTTCCGTCGGCGGCGGATCCGCCGCACCGGGGCGAGCGGCGCTGACCGGCGCCGGCGGTCGCCCGGCAGGTCGATCAACCGGTTCACCGGGGTCAAGTAGGATGCCGCGGATCCGCGGCACCCCCCGTTTCGTCCAGCCTCCCGCGGGTGTCGAAGATCAGGATCGAGCCCAGCCGTTCGACCGGCTCGAACGGGCGCAGCCATTCGATGCGGTCGGGCCGCACCGGGACGAAGCGCCCGTCCGGCAGCGTCATCACGAACGGCAGCCCGCGCCAGTAGTTGACGCTGACCGCGAGCACGCCTTCCACCGGGTGCGCGGGCACCAGGTCGTAGCGCATCCGGTAGATCCCGGGATCGACGTGGCCGAAGTACAGCACCCGCACCGGCTCCTCGGCGCCGAGCCGCCGCGCGGCGTCGGGGACGCGGTACAGGTCCTGGCCCCAGTCCAGGTTGGAATCGATCAGCCAGGCGTCGCCGTTTCGCGACCCGCCGGCGAGGAGGTTGAAATACGCGAGGTAGCCCGGATGGACCGCGAGGACCGTGACGAGGCCGAACGCGACCGGCGCCAGCCCGGCCGCGCGCCGCCAGCCCCGGCCGCCGGGCTCGAGCAGCCAGCGCAGCGCGGGACCGCTGGACAGGAACAGCAACGGAAACACCGGCAGCAGGTAACGGATGCCGATGTCGAGCCGGTTCCACACGGCCAGCACGGTCAGCAGCAGCACCACGGGGAGATAGACCCAGGCCGCGTCGCGCGGCTCGACGCGGAGCCTCCACCACGCGACCGGCGCGGCCAGCAGCAACAGCAGCACCGGCAGCGGCAGCTTCACGCCCAGCGCGACCAGGTTGTAGTACCACCAGCCGTCCCGGGACCAGCGTCCCATCAGGTAGCTGCCGAACTCGCCGCTCTCGGTGTCCTGCTTCTGCGCGTCGAAGCCCAGCACGTAGTCCGCGGGCAGCGCGACGGGCAGCGCGGCCGGCAACCGTTGCTGTAGCGATTGTGCGAACGAGGAGGCGAGGCGGAACTCGCCGACCGGCCGCAGCGAGCCCTGGAATCCGAACGAGGCGTGGATCGTCAGCAGGGACGTCAGCGCGAACGCCGGCAAGCCCCAGGACGCCGCGCGACCGGCACCCCGTCGCCCGCGCCGCGCCGCGAGCCCGAGCTCCAGCACCGCGAGCAGCGTGTAGAGCGGGATCAGCAGCAGCGCCGTGAACTTGATCGCCAGCGCCAGCCCGAACGCCACGCCGGCGAACACGTACCGCGCCCCGCGCGTCCCCCGCAGCGCGCGGCGGAACGTGACCAGGGACAGCAGCACCGCGAACATCGCGCCGACGTCGATCGTGGCCAGGTGCGCGTGGGCCAGCACGTTGGGACAGAGCAGGAACAATGTCGTGCAGACCGCGGCCGCGGCGCGGCCGAACAGCTCGCGGGCCCAGCCGTACAGCAGCAACGCCGTCAGCAGTCCGAGCCCCACCACCATCAGCCGCGCGCGGAAGAACAGCGACAGGTAACGCGCGCGGTTGGCGTTCATGAACTGCAGCCCGTAGATCCAGGGGCCCCAGCCCAGCGGGGAGGTCCGCAGCTCCGGCACCTCGACCCGCGGATCGACGGTCAGCGGGAGCGTCATCCACAGCTTGAGCAACGGCGGGTTCTTGGAGTAGAGGTCGAAACGACCCTGCTGCCACGCCGCGCAGCCGGCGGGCACGTGGGCGAACTCGTCCGCCGTGGGCGTTTCGAGCCACGCGGCGTGGATCGTCAGCCCGAGGTACAGCAGGCCGGCGACCAGCGGCAGGATGATCCAGCGCTCACGGCTCATCGGGCGCGCCGACCAGCGGGGAGCGGGGGAAGAACCGCTCGATCACGACATCGTCGGGGTCGAAGATCAGCCGGAACGATTGCGGGGCGTCGGGCGCGAGACCCGGCTGCGCCGTCACCAGCGCGACCGGGCGCCCGGCGAGCCGGGCCCGGTCGACCATCGCGGGGTAGCGTGGGACGCGGTCCCGCGGGTCGAACCAGCGGGCCACGATCCGCCCGCGGCTGCCCCAGGTCAGGTTCCACTGGTACATCGGGTCGGTGCAGTACACGTGGCGGACGCCGCGTTGCCGGAGCTCCGCCAGCAGCAGCCGCGTCTGCGCCCGCGGGACACCGCGATGCTGGGGATCGGGACCGTAGACGTAGGGCGACGCGGTTTCCCGGAGCTGGACGGCGGCGCCGCTGGCGACCAGCAGGCCCAGCACCGCCGCCGCCGCGCGCCGTGACACGGTCGACAGTCCCACGGCGAGCACCACGCAGGCGATCGGCCACAGCACGATCACGTGCCGCGCGACGAGCTCCTGCGCGTTGACCACGAACAGCATTCCCAGCGGCGCCGCGGCGTACAGCAGCAACGCCGGAGTCCGCCGGACGCGCGCCAGTGCGACCAGGGACAGCCCGAGCCACAGCAGGGCCGGCACCAGCTCGGCAAGCTCCGGCCAGCTCTTGCTGCTGAGGTTGGGGACGAACAGCGTCACCAGCATCCGCGGGAACGCCGCGGCGATCGTCAGCGGCTCGAGGCCGCGGCTGACCGGGTTCCAGACGCTCGCGCCGCCCGGGCGCAGCAACAACGCGACGCCGGCCGAGACGACGATCAGCCACACCGCGACCGCCGGGCCGCGCGCGCGCCCGGCGCGCAGCACCAGCAGCACGCCGAGCGTCGCCGCCAGCGAGAGCGCGATCGGGTGCGCGAACACGGCCAGCGGCAGCAACGGAGCGACGAGTAACGGGTTCGACCGCCGCTCGACCAGCCACAGCGCGAGCAGCGCGAGCAGCACCGCGACCAGGTGTCCGCCGGCGACCTTGAGACTCCACTGCGCCGCGGCCGGGGAGAACGCGAACAGCACGGCCGCCGCGAGGCCGGCACCGGGACCGCCGAGCCGTCGCCCGATCGCCCCGACCGCGCCGAGACAACCGCACCAGACGATCAGGCCGGCGCTCTTGAGCGCGACGTCGCTGCTGCCGAACAGCGCGAACAACCCGGCGGCCAGGTGCGTCTCGACGAACACCCCGGCGCCGTAGTGCGTGCCCCAGGCGTAGATCGGGTGCCCCAGGCCGCGCAGGATCTGGAGCGCCATCAGCCCTTCCACCGCCTCGTCGCCGTCGGCCATCGACTGGCTGGTCAGCAACAGCACGATCTTCAGCAGCGCGCCGAGCGCCAGCAGGGCGGCGAGGGTAATCGAGAACCGCCCCGGCGGAGCGGCGCGGCGTTCCTGCTCGCGCACCATGAACGTTCGTCGTGCCTGCTCGTGCGTCGTCGGACGGGTCCTCGGGGGTCCGGGGGATCCGGCCCCGCCGGACCTCCGGCGGTCGCGGCAATTGTAACCGCTGCGTGTCCACTTCCCGCGGCCGTCCCGATGCTATCGTCGCCGGCCGCGCCGCGTTCCGGCGCGCGGGCGCGGAATCGCGGATCGAGGTACGCTGGCGGCCGGACGGGAGATGCACGTGACGCGAGCCGCAGCCATCGCAGGCCACGCACCCTGGCGCGGCGCGGTGTGCCTGCTCGCCGTCGCGCTGGTCGGGGGATGCGGCGGAGGGAACGACGAGACCGCGCCGCCGGCGGCCCCGGACCCCGCGGGAGTGGCTGCGAGCGGGGCCGCCGCCGCGCCGGACCCCGATCTTGCCGGGCTGGAGCCGCCGGTGGCGGAGGCGCTCCGCGCCGGCCGCCGGGGCGTGCTCGAGGCGCCCGGCTCGGCCGAGGCATGGGGCAGCTTCGGGGCGGTGTGCCACGCCCACGGCCTGCTCGCCGAGGCCGCGGTCTGCTACCGCGAGGCCATGGAGCTGGCACCGACGGAGTTCCGCTGGACCTACCTGCTGGCTCTGGCACGCGAGTCCGCGGGCGCGGAAGCCGCGGAGCTGAGCCGGCTGCTGGCCCGTGCCGTCGAGCTGGAGCCGGGCTATCCTCCGGCGCAGCTGCGGCTCGGTCAGGCGCTGTTCCGGGAGGGCCGCCGCGACGAGGCGCAACGGGTCTTCGAGCGCGCCGCGGAGCTGGCGCCCGATCTCATGGCGGCGCGGGACCGCGAGCAGGGGGCCGCGGGCGAGCTGCCCGACCCGGTGCTCGATCGCGAGGTCGTGTTGCGCGGGAAGGGCACCGACCTCGCATTCACGCGGGCCGGGGCGCGGCTGCGGCTCGGCGACTGGAGCGGCGCGGTCGAGGACCTGACGGCCGTCGAACGGCTGCATCCCGACGATGCCGCGGTCCAGTACTGGCTCGGTATCGCGCACCGCGGCGCCGGCAGCCTCGACGCGGCCGCGGCGCACCTCGAGCGTGCGCTCGCGCTCGACCCCGAGCTGTCCCGCGCGCACTTCGAGCTGGCCCGCATCCTCGAGCGCCGCGGAGACGCGGCCGGCGCGGCGCAACACCTGCGGCGGGTCGCCGAGCTGGAGCCGGACGCCCAGCCCGTGCAGATCGCGCTCGCCGAGGCGTTGGCGCGCCAGGGCGACGTGGACGGCGTGATCGTCGCGTACAGCCGCGCCGCCGAGCTGGGGCCGCTGGACGCCCGGGGCCACCTGAACCTGGGTACCGCGCTGATGCGCAGCGGTGATCCGGCCACCGCGATCGACCATTTCGAGGGCTCGCTGCGCTTGCGGCCCGGCAACGCGACCGCCCACTACAATCTCGGCGAGGCCTACGACCTGCTCGGGCGGACCGCGCTGGCCATCGAGCAGTACGAGGCGACGCTGTCGATCGATCCCGAACACCCGGCCCGGCAACGACTCGCCGAGCTCAAGCAGCGCCGGCCCTGAGCCGGCACAGGAGATTCCGCCCGTGACCCGTCTCTCCGCAAACCGTGTCGCCTCGCTGATCCCGATCGTCCTGCTCGTCGCGCTCGTCGCCGCGTGCGGGGCCGCACCTCCGCAACCCCCCGCGGGCGCCGCCGGGCCGGACGGCCTGGAGGCGGCGCTGCCGCCGCCCGACGAGGCGCTGCTGCGCCCGGGCGAGGTGCACCTGCGCAACATCCGCCAGTTGACGCAGGGCGGCGAGAACGCCGAGGCCTACTGGTCCGCCGACGGCGGCTCGCTGATCTTCCAGGCCAAGCTCGAGGGCATGGGCTGCGACCAGATCTTCGTGATGGACCTCTCGACGCGCGAGCTGCGCCGGGTCTCGACCGGCGAGGGTGCGACCACCTGCTCGTACTTCTTCCCCGACGGCGAGCGGATCCTCTACTCCTCGACGCACCTCGGCGCTCCGGAGTGTCCCCCGCCGCCGGATTACTCGCGCGGCTACGTCTGGAAGCTCCACCCGACCCACGACATCTTCAGCGCCCGGTCCGACGGGAGCGACGTGCGGCGATTGACCGACCACCCGGATTACGACGCCGAGGCCACCGTCTCCACCGACGGCAGCCGGATCATCTTCACCTCGCTGCGCGACGGGGATCTGGATCTGTACACGATGCGTCCCGACGGCACGGACGTGCAACGGCTGACCCACGAGCTGGGCTACGACGGCGGGGCGTTCTTCTCGCGCGACGGCAAGCGCATCGTCTGGCGCGCCTCGCGGCCCAAAACCGACGCCGAGCGCGCCGAGTACCTGGAGCTGTTGCGGGAGCACGCGATCCGTCCGATGGTGCTGGAGATCTTCGTCGCCGACGCCGACGGCTCCGCAGCGACCCAGGTCACCCACGCCGGGGCGGCCAGCTTCGGCCCGTACTTCTTCCCCGACGGCCGCCGGATCATCTTCTCCTCGAACCTGGCCGATCCCGGGGGGCGCAACTTCGACCTGTTCATGGTCAACGACGACGGGAGTGGGCTCGAGCAGGTGACGTTCGACGAGAGCTTCGACGGGTTCCCGATGTTCTCCCCGGACGGGCGGAGGCTGGTCTTCGCCAGCAACCGCAACAGCCAAAAGCGGGGGGACACGAACCTGTTCCTGGCCGACTGGGTGGACTGAGCCCCCGCCGGACCGCGGCGTTGTCCGCTTTTTCGGACGGAGTTGGCCGGCGGCCGTGCCGGACCTATGTTGTCGGGGATGAACACCGACGGAGTCCAGCGCGACGAACGCTTCCCGATCGAGGGGACCGCCGAGGCCTGGATCGAGTTCCGCTATCCGGGGCGCGAGCGCCCGCTGTGCTGTCGCGTGATCGACGTCAGCATCGCCGGGATCTCGTTCTTGCTCGACGAAGAGCTGCCGCTGCTGGCCCGGGGCGCCAAGATCGACGGCGCGCTGGTTCGTCTGCGTGACCGCACGCTCAACGGCGGCTTCGTCGTCAAGCACGTGACGCGGGTCCGGCATTCCGAGACGATCTGCGGCGCGGTGCTGTACCCGGAGACGGACGACGATATGAACGAGCTCGTCGCGGTGATCCGGACCGTCGATGCGGGAGCGGCATAGGTTCTCGACACCACGCTTCTGCGGGCGACACCTCGATGTTGCGCCCTGTCAACCCGATCTCGCAACAAATCTGCGGACGCCTTCCGGATTTCGAGTATCTTTTCGCTCGGAGGAGCGAGTTCGGGGGGGGAGAGGAATGACGGTGCTCGTGCTGGATCGTGACGTCCGGGAAGCGGAACGCATCCATGAACTGCTGGAAGACAGGGGCCACAGCTGCCTGATCGCTCGCGACGTGGAGGAGGCCGAGTGGCTGCTGCGCGTGGCGCGGATCGACGCGCTGGCGCTCGGCATCGAGGTGCGCGGCCGCCCGGCGTTGGACTGGCTGGAGGAGCTGTGCGCCAGGCGCCCGGCGGTCGCGGCGCGGACCGTGGTGCTGACGACCCGGCTGCTCGAGCCCGACGAGGTGCGGCGGATCCAGACCTGCGGAGCGGGGTTCCTGCAGCAACCGGTCGGTTTCGAGGAGCTCGAGTACGCGATCCACCACGGCGCTCCGGGATCCGCCCGTCTGCGCGACGAGGAGCGGCCGTCGGCGGGCCGCCGGCAACGTCCGATGCGGACCCCGCGCCGGAAGGCCAAACCGGAAGGAACCGCGGACTGAATCCGTCGCCGGGATTGTCCCTCCTGGTACTCCACTTCCCCAGCGGTCCCGGCCTGCCGGCGCGGCTACACTTCCGAGTGCGGGGGTTCGTGAGCGACTTGTGCACCGGGAGGTCGCGATGGGAGACAAGCCCGACAAGTACCGCATGCCGACGCGGCTGATCCACGGCCGGATGCTCAGCCCGCACTGGAACTACAAGGACCACATCGTCCCGCCGATCAGCTCGTCTGCGGCCTACCGTCTGGAGAGCGCGGAGCGCGGGGCCGAGGGCTTCCTCGAGTTCGCCAACCCCGAGTTCAACCGCGAACAGCACCCTCCGATCTACATCTACGACCGGCTGGACGAGCCGAGCCGGGGCATGCTCGAGGAGAACCTGGCCGCCGCCGAGGGAGGCGAGGCCTGCGTCACGTTTTCGACCGGCATGGCCGCGATCTCCGGCGCGCTCGGGGTGCTGCTCAAGTCCGGGGACACGCTGATCGCCCACAAGACGCTCTACGGCTGCACGTATTCGCTGTTCACCAACTGGTACCCGCGGCTCGGGATCCGCACGGTGCTGACCGACCTGGGTGACGTCGCGGCGCTGAGGCGGCTGCTGCGTGACGATCCGAACGTGATGGCGGTCTACGGCGAGACGCCCTGCAACCCGAGCCTCGAGCTGCTGGATCTGCAGGCGATCAGCGAGACCGTGCGCGGAGTCAACGAGTCACGCCCGCCACGCCGCCGCATCTTCACCGTGATCGACAACACGTTCGCGACGCCGTTTTGCCAGCGGCCGCTGGAGCACGGCGTGGACCTGGTCGTGCACAGCCTGACCAAGAACCTCGGCGGTTTCGGCACCGACATGGGGGGCGCGGTGATCGGGCCCGCGCTGCTCGAGCCGGACCTGCTGCTGTACCGCAAGGACTTCGGCGCGGTGCTCGCGCCCAAGGCCGCGTGGCCGGTGCTGGTTTACGGCCTGCCGACGCTGGCGTTGCGCAGCGCGCGGCAGATGGAGAGCGCATCACGCGTGGCCCGCGAGCTGGCCGATCGTCCCCAGGTCGCGCGTGTCGCGTACCCGGGCCTGCCCGACCACCCGCAGCACGAGCTGGCGCGGCGGCAGATGCACGACTTCGACGGTGAGTTCGCGCCCGGCTCGCTGATCTACTTCGTGCTGTCGGGCGAGCCCGAGGTCGCGCGGGCGCGGGCGGTCCGGTTCATCGACCACCTGGCCGAGCGCGCGCTCTCGATCACGCTCGCCGTCTCGCTGGGCCAGATCCGTACGCTCGTCGAGCACCCGGCCTCGATGACCCACGCCACGGTCCCGCCCGAAGCGCAGGCCGAGGCGGGGATCGATCCGGGAGGCATCCGGCTGTCGATCGGGCTCGAGGACGTCGAGGATCTGCTGGCCGATCTGGGCGCCGCGCTGGACGCGATCTGACCGGCGCGGCCGTCGCCCCCGCGTCCCGGAACACCCCTCGATCGTGCTAAGGTAGCGCACCGCCCGGCCCGGCGAGCAGCGCCGAACGTCTG
>JBFKMV010000011.1:0-52510 GCA_041629655.1 Candidatus Polarisedimenticolaceae bacterium | reverse complement strand
GCGATCGTCGCCCACCCCGAGATCGGCACGATCTCGTTCACCGGCGGAACCGTCACCGGGCGACGGATCGCGGAAACCACGGCGCCGTCGTTCAAGAAGCTCTCGCTGGAGCTGGGTGGCAAGAACCCCAACGTCGTCTTCGCCGACGCCGACCTGGACGAGGTGGTCGAGACCTCGCTGCGCTCGTCGTTTTCGAACCAGGGGCAGATCTGTCTCGCGGGCTCGCGGATCCTGGTCGAGCACGGGGTGCACGACGCCTTCTTGGAGCGCTTCGTCGAGCGCGCGCGCGGACTGACGGTCGGCGACCCGCTGGAGCCCGGAACCGACCAGGGCGCGCTGGTCTCCGAGGCGCACCTGGACAAGGTCGCCTCGTACGTCGAGCTGGCGCGCCGCGAGGGCGGGCGGATCCTGTGCGGCGGTGCGAAGCCCAGCGAGCTGCCCGAGCGCTGCCGCGGGGGCTACTTCTACGAGCCCACGGTGATCGCCGGGCTGCGCCCCGACGACCGCGTCAACCAGGAGGAGATCTTCGGTCCCGTGGTCACGGTGATCCCGTTCGAGGGCGAACGGCAGGCAATCGAGTGGGCCAACGGGACCCCGTACGGGCTGGCCGCCTCGATCTGGACCCGCGACCTGGCCCGCGCGCATCGCGTCGCCGAGCAGGTCTCGTCCGGCATCATCTGGGTCAACTGCTGGATGTTGCGCGACCTGCGCACGCCGTTCGGGGGGATGAAGCAGAGCGGCCTGGGACGCGAGGGCGGCGAGGAGGCGCTGCGGTTCTTCACCGAGCCCAAGAACGTCTGCATCCGCGTTCCGCCGCTGGCGGAGTGAGCGCGAGGAGCGAGATGGGATCCTCGGGTAACGACGACAAGGTGATCAGCCAACGCGCACCCGAGCCCGTGGGTGCCTTCCCGCACGCCCGGCGCGTCGGCAACCTGCTGTTCCTGTCGGGGATCGGCCCCCGCCGCCGAGGCACGAGCGCGATCCCGGGCGTGACCCGCGACGCCGCGGGCCGCGTGACGGCCTACGACATCGAGGAGCAGTGCCGGGCGGTGTTCGACAACGTGCGCACGGTGCTGGAGGATGCCGGGTCCGGCTGGGACCGCATCGTGGACGTGACGGTGTTCCTGACCGATATGCAGCGCGACTTCCCGGCCTTCAACCGGCTGTACGCGGAGTACTTCGCCGAGAATCAGCCGACCCGCACCACCGTCGAGGTCGGAGCGTTGCCGACGCCGATCGCGGTCGAGCTGAAGGTGATCGCCACCGTCGACTGAGCGGCCGCCCGCTCAGCGCTCGCCCAGCCGCTCCAGCAGCTCGCGCACGCGGTCCCGGACCTTCCCCTCGCCCGCCTCGCGCTGCAGCGCCCGCAGCCGCTCGATCGCCGCCTCGCGCCGGCCCTCGTTGAGCAGCCCGACCGCCTCGTTGTAACGCGCGATCAGCCGGTTGTGGTCCAGCACGTCGCGGATCTCGCCCGCGATCGCCGCCATCCGCTCGCACAGCGCGGCGTTGCCGCACTCGGCCAGCGGCGGCTCCAGCACCGCCAGCGCCTCCTCGAGGCGCCCCTGGTTGGCCAGAGCGCCGGCGTGGTTCATCAGCTCCACGAGGTGTGCGGTGTCGGCGCCCGCTTCCACGGGGACGGGACGCCGCAGCGCGGCGGGATCGCCGGCGACGAGACCCCGCGAGTACTCGAGACGCTCGCGGAGCTCGACGTCGTCGACGAACTCGAGCCCCTCGTCGAGCAGCACCAGCGCCCCCGGGCGATCCCCGTCGTGAAGCCGCGCCTGCGCCCGCTGGGCGATTCCGGCCACGATCCAGTTGCGGGCGCTGCGGGCCACGCCGCCCCCGTCATCCAGCGGCTCGATGCGGTCGGCGACCATCGCCCACGCCGCCCGCGCCCGGCCCGTTTCCGCCAGCACGCAGACCAGATCGTGCAGCACGTCGACCCGGAACGGTCGCAACGACGCGGCCCGTGAGAGCACCGCCAGTCCCTCGGCCGGGTCCCGGCCCTCGATCAACAGGACCTTGCCCAGCCCGGCCAGCGCCTCCACGCCCCGCGGCTCGAGCTCCAGACTGCGCCGGAACAGCGCCCGCGCCTCGGCCAGACGCCCGTCGCCCTCGAAGGATCCGGTGGCCTCGGGGTTGTCGTCGATGAAGCGCTCGACCACGAAGCGCGCGTGCCGTGCGTACGCCTCCGCGCCGGCCCCCGCCTCGGCGGTCGCCTTGCGGTACGCCTCCGCGGCCTCCGCCATGGCGCCCGCGCTCTCCTTGACGAAGCCCAGCGCGGTGAACGCCGGCGCGCGGGGGCCGCCCTGCCCCAGGGCCGCCAGCAGGTGCGCCTCCGCCGCGGCGGCGTGGTCGGGCCCCCGCTCCGACAGCAACCGCCCGAGCTCCAGCAACACCTCGCCGGGCGGGACGGGCTCCGGCTCGGGCCGAGCCCGGGGTTCCCGCTCCTCGTCGATGGCGAACCAGAAATGGCCGCTGCCGCGCCGGAGATACTCGCGCAGCGCGCCGGTCAGCTCTTGGACTCCGCCGAAGGCGGCCTCCAGCGACGCGTCGGGGTCGGCTCCCCCGGCCAGCGCGGCGAGGTAGCGTCCGAAGCGGGTGCGACGCTCGTCGGTCGCGACCAGGTAGTGCACCAGCAGCCACGATTGGGCGTAGAACACGCCCTGCCGCCGGGCTTCGTTGTACGTCGGCGAGCGGGTGGTCGTGTCGAACAGCTCGCCGAGCGGCATCAGCCCACGCTGGGCCAGCTCCCGCACGTGCCCCTCGATGGCGTGACCGACTTCCACGCGCCCCGCCGACTCGCGGTACTCGAACGTGCTGTAGAACTCGGCCAGCCCCTCGTTGAGCCACAGCGGCAGTCGCTCGAAGTTGGACTGCAGCAGCGAGTGCACGTACTCGTGGTAGACGATCCGCGAGGGACGGTGCCCGGCCGAGGCGTCGAGCGCGATGACGTTGCGGTACGGGCGTTCCAGGAAGAACCCGCTGATGTGCTTCGGCTTGCCCGCGGCGTCCAGCTTGTAGGGCTCGAGCTGCTTGTCGTTGCGGAACACGACCACGACCGTCGGCAGGTCGCTCTCCAGCTCGAACCCGCGGGTGACGCGGCCCAGCATCTCGCGAAAGCGGGTCAGCTCGGTCGCGATGCGCGCGGTCTGGCGGGCCGAGGTGGCGCCGATCACGCTGATCTCCCCGGTGGTGACGCGATGCCAGCCGCGGGTCTCCGGCAGCGCCGGCGCGGCCGTCGTCGCCGCCGCGGCGGCGGCCGCCGCCAGCAGCGCCGCCGGAACGCCGCGGAGCGGGCTCACCGCGAGCCGTCCCCGGGGCCGGGGCCCGGGCGGCGCAGCACGGCCCGCACCGGGCTGGCGTCGAAGCCGGCCAGCCGCAGCGGCAGCGCGATCAGCTCGTACAGCCCGGCCGGCACGTCGCTCAGCACGAGCCCCTCCAGGATCGCCATGTCGCGCTCGAGGCAGGCCAGGTGCGAGGGCAGCGTCTTGGACGAGTAGAGGTCCACGCTCGGCGTGTCGATCCCGATCAGGCGCACCCCCGACTCGTGCAACCGCGCGATCAGCTCGGGCGAGAACGCGGCGAAGTCGTGCTGGAACGGGTCGGCGTAGGGGTCGAACGTTCCCGTCCGGAACAGCACGCGCTCGGCCTCGGGAGCGGCCAGCACGTCCGGCGGCAAGCGCCGGCCCCGCGCCGCCTCCACGTGGACCACCTGGCAGGGTCCGAGGTAGGGATCCAGCGGACGCTGCTCGATCGTCGCCGCCTCCGCGCCGTAGTGGCTCGGCGCGTCGGCATGCGCACCGAGATGCACCGTGGCACGCAACGTGGACAGCGTCAGGTTGTCGCCGCGCCGCATGTCCATCAGCACCTCGCGGGAGGGCGGCGTGTCGCCGGGCCAGACCTGGAGTCCCGTGCGGATCTCCGGCGTGATGTCGTAGATCACCCGCTCACCTCCGGCGGCCGCGCCCTCAGAACCGATGGCGGATCGCCCACAGGTCGGGAAACAGCGGCTGGAACAAGGAGCGCTTCAGGAACTCTACCCCGAGACTCCCCCCGGTGCCGCGCTTGTTGCCGATCGTGCGCTCCACGATCTTGACGTGCCGGTACCGCCACTCCTGCCAGCCCTCGTCGAAGTCCGTCATCAGCTCGACCAGGATCTGCACCTCCGGCTGCTCGCGGTACAGCCGCAGCAGGCCGTCCTGCACGGCCGCGTTGGGCTCGGCGGGCCGGCGCGCGTCGCGGCGCTTGACCTCGTCCGGAATCGCGACGCCGCGCTGCTCCAGGAAGTCGTGGAAGTGATCGACCACGCTGCGCTCGTCGAGCCGCCGCACCAGCCGCTCGTAACCGGGGAAGCTCGGCTTGTAGTACGAGAGCGCCCGCTCGCGCTTGTAACCCAGCGCGAACTCCAGCTCGCGGAACTGGATCGACTGGAAGCCCGAGGCGGTCTCCAGCCGGTCGCGAAACGCGGAGAACGAGTTGGGCGTCATCGTCTCCAGCACGTCGAGCTGCTGGACCAGCGTCTTCATCACCGTGCGCACGCGCTTGAACGTGGCGATCGCGTCGAACAGCCGGTTCGCCGAGAGGTCGGCGTTGACCTTCTCGAACTCGTGCAGCAGCAGCTTGAACCACAGCTCGTAGGCCTGGTGGATCACGATGAACAGCATCTCGTCGTGCTCGGGAGGCGTCGAGCGGGGGTGCTGCAGGTCGAGCAGCTGCTCGATCTCGAGGTAGCTCGCGTAGGTCAGCTCCGGCGCCATGATGGTTCAGCTCCAGTCCCGGCTGCGCAGCAGCCGGGCAAAGGTCCAGACATCGTGGAACGTGTTGTACAGCGGGACCGGCGCGACACGGATCACGTCGGGCGGGCGGGTGTCGCAGATCACGCCGGCGTCGCTGAGCGCGGCGAACAGCGCCGGTCCGCGCCCGCCGAGCACGCGCAGCGAGAGCTGGCAACCGCGTTGCGCCGGGTCGCGCGGCGTGATGATCTCGTAACGTCCGGCCGCGTCGCGATCCAGCAGGGACTCCAGGTACCCGGTCAGCCGCAGCGACTTCTCCCGCAACGCCGGCATGCTGGCCTCGTCGAACAACGCCAGCGAGGCGCCGAGCGGCGCCATGGCGAGGATCGGCGGGTTGCTGAGCTGCCAGCCGTCGGCGCCCGGCCGCGGCTCGAACTCCTCGATCAGGTGCATCCGGAACCGCGTCGCCGGATCGTTGCCCCACCAGCCCGCGAAGCGCGGCAGGTCGGGATTCCGCCCGTGACGCCGGTGTACGAAGCAGCCGGCGACCGCACCGGGCCCGGCGTTGAGGTACTTGTACGAGCACCACACCGCGAAATCGACGCCCCACTCGTGGAGCTCGAGCGGCAGGTTGCCCGCCGCGTGGGCGAGGTCGAAACCGACCCGGCAACCCTGCGCGCGCGCGGCCTCGGTGACCCGCCGCATCTCGAACGCCTGGCCCGTGAAGTAGTTCACCCCGCCCAGCAGGACCACGGCGATCTCGCTTCCGCGGCGTTCCAGCAGCTCCTCGATGTCCTCGGTCCGCAGCGTCTGCTCGCCCTCGCGCGGGCGGGCGACCAGCAGCGACCCGGCCGGACCGCGGCCGTGGAAGGCGATCTGCGAGCGTGCCGCGTAGTTGTCCGACGGGAACGCCCGGTCCTCGATCAGGATCGCGTGACGCGCGTGCGTCGGCCGGTAGAACGAGACCAGCATCAGGTGCAGGTTGGTGGTGAGGCCGTTCATCATCACCACCTCGTCCGGTTGCGCGCCGACGAGCCGCGCCGCCGGCTCGCGCAGCGTCTCGTGGTAGGAGTACCAGGGCGTCCGGCCCTTGAAGTGGGCGTCGACCGCCAGCCGTTCCCAGTCCGCCAGCTCCTGCTCCACCCGGTCCCGCGCCTGGCGCGGCTGGAGGCCCAGCGAGTTGCCGCACAGGTAGACGGCCGGCCCGCCGTCGGGCCGCCGCGGCAGCAGGAAACGTTCCCGGTACCCGGCCAGCGGATCGGCGGCGTCGAGCTCGCGCGCGTACGACTCTTCGGGTTTCACGGGCGGATTCTACCAGCCCGCCACGAGCTCAGGGGAGGAACCGCGCGCGTTCCAGGCCGAGAAACTCCAGCGCCGTTCCGGCCAGCAGCCGCGCGCGGTCGGCGTCGTCGAGCCCCGGCAGGGTCTCGATCAGGCGCCCCGGCTCGTGCTCGCCCAGCGGGAACGGGTAGTCCGAGCCGAGCGCGATCCGCGCCGCCCCGAACAGCTCCAGCAGGTAGCGCAGCGCCCGCGGATCGTGGACCAGCGAGTCGACGTAGACCCGCTGCACGTACTGCCGCGGGTTGACCGCGTTGCGCACCGCGACCAGGTCCGGTCGCACGCGGAAGCCGTGCTCGATCCGTCCCAGCGTGGCCGGGAACGAGCCGCCGCCGTGCGCGAAGGCGATGCGTAACGCCGGCAGCCGCTCCAGCACGCCGCCGAAGATCAGCGAGCACATCGCCAGCGCGGTCTCCGCCGGCATGCCGACGAGCCACGTCAGCCAGTAGCGCTCGGTGCGCTCGCGGCCCAGCATCTCCCAGGGATGCACGAACACCGCCGCGCCGAGCTCGGCCGCGCGCTGGAACACCGGGAACAGCTCCGGGTCGTCGAGGTTGCGGCCGTTGACGTTGGTCCCGATCTGGACCCCGGCCAGCCCCAGCTCCTCGACGCAACGCTCGAGCTCGCGCACCGCCAGCTCGGGCGACTGCAGCGGCAGCGTGCCCAGGCCGACGAAGCGGCGCGGGTTCGGCTCGACCACCGACGCGATGTGGTCGTTGAGCAGCCGCGCCAGGTCGTGCCCGTGCTCCGGTTTGGCCCAGTAGCTGAACATCACGGGTACCGTGGACAGCACCTGGACGTGGACCCCGGTGCGGTCGCAGTCGGCGAGCCGGCGCTCCGGCGACCAGCAGGCGTCGTCGATCCGGCGGAACCCCTTGCCGTCGATCACCATCCGGGCGCAGCCCGGTCCCTCGTGCTCGAGCCGCACGAAACCGCCGTAGCCGTAGCGCTGCTCGAGGTCCGGCCAGTTCTCGGGCAGGATGTGGGTGTGAATGTCGATCTTCAGCGGAGGCATCGCGACCTCGAACCCGGGGCGGCTCCCGTTCGGCCCCCGCTCACTCCTTGACCAGGAACCGGACGAACACCGGGTCGGGGAGGTCCGGTGAATCGACGAACAGCTCGAACGTCTTGCCGGTGATGCCGTCGACCGGCATCGGAAAATACAGGTAGTCGATCATGTAGCCGAACCGCGGCAGCGCCACGAGATCGCGCACGATCCCGGTCCGCGTGCGGGTCGGGCTGAAGTTGCTGCCGTAGCGCGTGTAGGCCGCGAACTTGTTGAACACGATCGCTTCCAGCTCGTTCAGCTTGCGATCGAAGTCCAGAAACTCGTAGCCCTCCATCAGCTCGCGCGGGCCCGCGGCCGGGTAGCGGTTGTTGGCGTCGTCGATCAACGTGAACGACTCGCGGGTCAGGGCGAGCTTCTTCAGGCCGTTGTTGGCGATACAGATCTCGAGCGGGATGTAGGGCTGGTCGGCGCGGTAGCGGGTCGAGCGGGTGTCCACGATCAACGTGACCAGGTCGCCCTGCTCGATGAACGCGAAGGTGGAGAGCTTGCGGTCGAGCCCCCGGGCGTCCCCGGTGCGGATCGGCTCGCGTGCCGGGCAGCCGGCGGCGGTCAGGCCGAGCCCCGCGATCAACAGCGCGGCGCCGAGACGATTCCGTCGGGTGTTTCGCAACGGATTTCCCCCTGAACGGAGACGGGTCCGGCCCCTCTCGGCCCGGTGGTGAGCAACGGTTTCCGAGGTTATGCCGGGGCCGTCGGGGCGTCAAGGGCCGCTCCGGGTTCGTGCGGCATCCGTGCCAGGAAGCGGCGGCCCGCGCGAATCATCGTGGCCGGATCGGGGCGGCGGCCGGTCAGCCGCTCGAACTGGAGCACGGCCTGCGCCGCCAGCAGCTCGAAGCCGTCCACCACCGCCAGGCCGCGCGCGCGCGCCGCCTCGACCAGCGGGGTCGGACGCGGCCCGTACACCGCATCGATGACCAGCGTCCCGCCCAGCCGGGACGGCAGCAGCACCGTCTCCCCGCGTCGCCCCAGCGGCGTGCAGTGCAGCAGCACCTCCCACACCGCCCCGGACAGCTCGCCGAGCGAGCGCGCCTCGACTCCCAGGTCGTGCGCCGCCTCGCGGGCCCGCTTCGGGTGTCGGTTGAACACCGTCACCGCGGCGCCGGCCTGCTTGAACGCCGCGGCCATGGCGCGCCCGGTGCCGCCCGCGCCGACCACCGCCACCCGGGCGCCGCGCAGCTCGCAGCGCTGGCGGGCCAGCTGGACCGCCGCCGGGCCGTCGGTGTTGTAGCCGGACCACCCGCCGCGCGCGACCAGCACGGTATTGACCACGCCGGCGGCGCGCGCCACCTCGTCCCGTGGCTCGCAGCGGCGCGCCAGATCGCGCTTGAACGGCATCGTCACCGCGAGCCCCGACAGCCGCGCCCCGGCCGAGCCGTCCAGCAGCGGCAGGACCTCGTCGAGCCGGGCCACGTCGAGCGACAGGTAGCGGGCATCGAGCCCCAGCTCGCGGTAGGCCGCCATGTGCATCGCCGGCGACGGGCTCGTGCGCACGTCCGCCCCGATCAGCGCGTAGAGCGTCGTCGCGGCGCCGATCCCGAGCACGTCGTAATCGTCGAGCAGCTCCTCGGCGGTGAGCTGCCCGGGCGCGGTCTCGCAGTCCGCGGCGCACGCCCCGTAGGTGGCCCACGAGCCCCACGACGGCGCGAGCACCCGCGTGGCCACGCCGGCCCGCCCGGTCGCGAAGCTGGCCAGCGGGATGCCGTCGCCCGCGGCCCGGGCCAGCAGGGTCCGCACGGCGAGCGACTCGTCCACGGCCGTCGCGTGCGGGACGATCTTGAGCCGGCCGGCGCCCCGGGCGGCCATTTCGCGATAGCGCTCGAACAGCGCGTCGCCGCGGGGCGCGCCGCCGTGCGCCGACAGGATCACCCGGCCCCGGCGCTCGCCCTCGGCGAGATCCGCGAGCTCGCTGTCGTGCTCGACGTCGACCAGCGCGGCGCCGGCATCGAGCGCGGACTCCAGCAGGACCCGCCGTTCGGCCTCGCTGCCCTCGAACGCTCCGCCGTCCGCGGCGCGGCGCGCGGTGACGATGACCGCGCGCCCGGCGGCCTCGACGAGACCCCCGATGGCGTCGGGGCGGATCCGGTCCGCGCGGATCTCGGCCAGGCCGCAACCCGCGGGCACGCTCGCCAGTCGCGCGCGCAGCTGTTGCGGGGTCTCGCCGGGGACCGAGCAGACGACCGTGCACCCCGCCCACTCGCGCGGCGCGCTCAACCGCGCTCCCCCACCGCTCCGCATCCGGGACTCCGCATGCGCTCCATTCTAGAGCAGCGAGTAGGGATCGACGTCGACCTGCAGCGCCCGCGACGGGACGTGTCCCTCGACCGCGGCGAGGGCCGCATCCACCGCCCCCACCAGCCGTCGCCGTCCCGCGCTGCGGGCCAGGATCTGCTGCCGGTGCCTGCCCTTGATCCGCTCGATCGGCGCCGGTCCCGGCCCGGCGAGCAGCAGCCGGCCGGCGCTCGCGTCGCGCAGCGCCTCGGCCAGCCGCTCGGCCCATTCGCGCGCGCGCAATTCCTCGCGATCATGGATCGTGATCCGCACCAGCCCGGTCAACGGCGGGTAGCGCAGCGCGCGGCGGTAGCGGATCTCGCGGTCGAAGAACGCCTCGTAGTCCTGGGACGCGGCGAGTCCCACCACGGGGTGCTCGGGATCGAAGGCCTGCACGACCACGCGGCCGGGTTGCCTGCCGCGACCGGCCCGGCCGGCCACCTGGGTCAGCAGCTGGAACGTCCGCTCGGCGGCGCGGAAGTCCGGGATCCCCAACGACTGGTCGGCCGACAGCACACCGACCAGCGTGACGTCGGGGAAGTCGTGGCCCTTGGCGATCATCTGGGTCCCGACCAGCACGTCCAGCTCGCGCCGGGCGAAGCGCTGGAGGATCGCTTGCTGGACTCCCTTGCGCCGCGTGGTGTCGCGATCGAGCCGTTCGATGCGCGCCCCCGGCACGGCCCGGCGCAGGTCGTCCTCGATCCGCTCGGTGCCCTCGCCGAGCTGCTTCAATTCCTCGGCCCCGCAGGTCGGGCACGCTTCGGGATACGGCGCCTCCAGCGCGCAGGTGTGGCAGCGCAGCCGGCGCTCCGCGCGGTGCCAGGTCATGGCCAGGCTGCACTGCCGGCAGCTGACGCGCTCCCCGCAGCGCGGACACAGCAGCGCGGCGGCCCAGCCGCGGCGGTTGCGCAGCACCAGCGCCTGCTCGCCGCGCCCGAGACACTCCCGCAGCGCGATCACCAGGGGTTCGGACAGCGGACGGATCTCGCCGTGCCGCTCGAACTCGCGGCGCATGTCGACCACGTCCACCGTCGGCAGCGGGCGGCGCTCGACCCGGCCCCCGAGCCGCAGCAGCCGGTAGCGGCCCGCGGTGGCGTGCTGGAACGACTCCAACGAGGGCGTGGCCGACCCCAGCAGCACGACCGCGTGCTCCTCGCGCGCCCGCACCACCGCCAGGTCGCGTCCGTTGTAGCGCGGGGTCTCCTCCTGCTTGTAGGAGCCGTCCTGCTCCTCGTCGACGACGATCAGCCGCAGGCCAGCGACGGGAGCGAACACCGCCGAGCGGGTCCCGACCACCAGGCGGCGCTCGCCCCGGCGGACCCGCTCCCAGCTCTCGAACCGCTGGCGCCGCGAAAGCGCGCTGTGCAGCAGCGCGACCTGATTCGGGAACCGGTGGGCGATCTGGCCGACCAGCAGCGGCGTCAGGCCGATCTCGGGCACCAGGTACAGCACGCCGCCGCCGCCGGCCAGCACGCGCTCCGCGGCGCGCAGGTAGACCTCGGTCTTGCCCGAGCCCGTGGCGCCGAACAGCAGGAACGGGGCGAAGCGCTCCGCCTCGATCGCCTCGCCCAGCGGCCGCAGCACCTCGCGCTGGGCCGCCGTCGGCTCCACCGGGCCGCGCGCGGTCACGGCGGCGGCCGCGCCGTCGACCGGGTCGGCGACAGGCAGCGCTCGATCCTCGACGGCGACCAGTCCGAGTCGCGCCAGGGCGGGCACCGCGCGGCGGTCCGCGGGCGCCAGGCTTCCCAGCGGCACCGCGGTCCCGTCGGCGGGCAACGTTTCCAGCACGCGCCGCCGCGCGCGCGCGCGGAGCGGCAATGCGTCCGGATCGGCGCCGGGCCGCAGGCGCACCCGGCGCTCGCGGCTTCCCCCGCCCGGGTCCGGCGGCAACGCGGTGGCGACTGCATCTCCGCGCGAGCACAGGTAGTAGTCGGCGACGAAGCCGGTCAGGCCGAGCACCGCCGCCGGTAACCGGGGGGCGGCGTCCAGCGTGGCCTCGATCTCGCGCAGCTCGACGCCGTCCTCGGGCTCCGGCACCGGGTACTCGATGACCGTGCCGCGCAGCCGCCGCGGTCCGAACGGCACGCGCACCGGCGTCCCCGGCTCCAGACGCTCGCGCAACCGCTCCGGGACCCGGTAGGTGAACAGACGCCGGACCGGGACCGGAACCGCGACCGAGGCGCAGCCGGCCTCGCGCCGGCCCCCGCTCACGAGGCCTCGTCGAGCTTCGTGCGGGCCGCCTTCAGGTCGGCGAAGACCTTGCGGCGGTTCTCGACCGTGTAGGCCCGCAGCAGGTAGGCCGGGTGGTAGGTCGGCATCACCGGGATGCCGCGGAAGTCCTGCCACTGGCCGCGCAGCCGGGTGATGCCGGCCGACGTGTTCAGCAGCAGCTTCGTCGCCGGCGAGCCCAGCGTCACGATCACGCGCGGGCGGATCGCCTCGATCTGGCGGAACAGGAACGGCGAGCACGTCGCGACCTCGTCGGGCTTGGGGTCGCGGTTGTTCGGCGGCCGGCACTTGACGACGTTGGCGATGTAGACGTCGGCGCGCTCAAGGCCGATCGCCTTGATCATCTCGTTCAGCTTCTGTCCGGCGCGGCCGACGAACGGCTCGCCCTGGGCGTCCTCGTCGGCGCCCGGTCCCTCGCCGACGAACATCAGCCCCGCGCGCGGGTTGCCCACACCGAACACGATCTGCGTCCGGCCCTCGTGGAGCCGGCAGCGCGTGCACTCGCCCAGCTCCTCGCGGACCGCCGCCAGCGCCTCCGCGGGGTCCTCCCGGCGCGGCTCGGCGGCCAGCGAGAACAGCCCTTCCTGCTGCGCGGAGGCCGCCGTCGGGGCGGCCGGGGCCGTCGTCGCGGGCGGGCTCGCGGGGGCGGAGCGGGGTGCCCGCGGGTGCAGCTCGCGGACCCCGATGTCGCGCAGGAACCCGATCCACTCCAGGAGATCGTCCCGGGCCCCCGGGCCCCGCTCACTCACCCGTCACCTCGGAGAACACCGCGTCCAGGATCCGCTCGGCGATCTCGGCCTTGCCGGCCTTGGCGACCTCGATCGGATCGCCTTGTCGGCCCACGATCGTGACCGCGTTGTCCGGTGCGTCGAAGCCGATGTCCTGCCGCGACACGTCGTTGGCGACGATCCAGTCCAGGTTCTTGCGCCGCAGCTTGTCGCGGGCGTTCTCGACGACCCGCTCGGTCTCGGCCGCGAAGCCGACCAGCAGCCGGTCGCCCTTGTCCCGCCCCAGCTCGGCCAGGATGTCCGGGTTCTCCTCGAGGGTCAGCGTCAGCGCCCCGCCGGAGCGCTTGATCTTCGAATCGGCCGCCGCGGGAGCGTAGTCGGCCACCGCGGCGGTCATGAACACCGCGTGCGCCTCGCCGGCGGCCCGCAGCACCGCCTCGCGCATCTCGGCGGCGCTCTCGACCCGCAGCAGCTCGACCCCGTAGGGCGGGGCCAGCTCCACCGGTCCGCTGACCAGCACCACCCGCGCGCCGCGGCGCGCCGCCGCGGCCGCCAGCGCGTAGCCCATGCGCCCGGACGAGCGGTTGGAGAGATAACGCACCGGGTCGACCGGCTCGCGGGTGGGTCCCGCGGTCACCAGCACCGTCCGGCCCGCGAGCTGGCTCGAGCGCCGCGCCGCGGCCAGCGTCGCGCGCACGATGCGCTCGGGGTCGGCGAGGCGGCCCCAGCCGACCTCGCGCTCGGCCAGCCATCCCGATTCCGGCTCCACGATCGAGACGCCGCGCCCGCGCAGCACGGCCAGGTTCTCCTGGGTGCCGGGGTGCAGCCACATCCGCGTGTTCATGGCGGGCGCGAGCACCACGGGCGCGGTGACCGAGGTGTAGAACGTGGACAGGAAGTCGTCGGCGATGCCGCGGGCCAGCTTGGCCAGCACGTTCGCCGTCGCCGGCGCCACCACCAGCGTGTCGATCGAACGGCCGAGATCGATGTGCTGGACGGTCGCGCCGGAATCGAGGTCCCAGGCGTCGGTGATCACCCGGCGGCCCGACAGCGTCTGGAGCGTCAGCGGCGTGATGAAGCGCTGGGCGTTGCCGGTCATGATGACCTGGACCTCGGCCCCGGCCGTGTACAGGCCGCGCACCACCTCGCACGCCTTGTAGGCGGCGATCCCCCCGCTGACGCCGAGCGCGACCAGCATCGGGCTCTACTCCTCCGTCGCCTCGGCCTCCTCCGACTCCGCGTCGGGATCGACCAGCTCGATGCGGTCCTCGGCGATCTCCTGCTGGGCCACGACGGTGAACTTGCGTCCGGGCGCCTCGACCCGCGCCAGCGAGCCCATCTGCAGCTGCTCGGCGCGCTGGGACGCCAGGGTGACGAACTCGTACTTGTTCCGGAGGTTCTCGGGCAGCTTGTACATGCGACTCTCCTCGAATTCCACACCCGGTCGCAGCCGTTCGACGGCGCTACGAGCCGGGAATCGTCTTCAGTATCCGCTCCGCCTCGTGGCGGCGCCGCTTCACCCGGCGACGCTCCGCCGTGACGACCGACCGCAAGTCCTCGAAGGCCCGCTCCAGGTCGTCGTTGATCACAAGATAGTCGTAATTGGCGAATTCCGCAGCCTCGCGGCCGGCGATGGCCAGTCGCCGCTCCATTTCCGCCTTGTCGTCGCGCCCGCGGTCGTGCAGCCGCTCGGCCAGGGTCCTGAAGTCCGGCGGCAGCACGAACACGAACACCGCGTCGATTCCCGTCTCGCGGATCTGGCGCGCGCCCTGCACGTCGATGTCCAGCACCAGGTCGAGGCCCCGGGCCAGCGCCTGCTCGGTCGCCGCCCGGCCGGTCCCGTAGCGGTGGCCGAAGACCTCCGCCCACTCCAGGAGCTCGCCCTCGCGGACCATGCGCTCGAAGCGCGCGTTGTCGATGAAATGGTAGTCCCGGCCGTCGGTCTCGCCGGGACGCCGCGTGCGGGTCGTGTAGGAGACCGAGAACTCGAGCCCCCCGGTCGTCTCCAGCAGGCGTCGTGCGAGCGTCGACTTGCCGCCGCCCGAAGGCGAGGAGACGACGAACAGGATGCCGCGCCGTGGGTGCTCGTCCACCGCTACTCCAGGTTCAGGATCTGCTCGCGGACTTTCTCGGCCTCGGCCTTCAGCTCCAGCGCCAGGCGCGACAGCTCGAGGTCCGAGGACTTGCTGTTGACCGTGTTGGTCTCGCGGTGGATCTCCTGCAGCAGGAACTCCAGGCGCTTGCCCACGGGGTCGCCGTCGGGCTCGTCCAGCATCGCGCGCGCCCGGTCGAGGTGTCCTTCGAGCCGCACCAGCTCCTCGGTCACGTCGGCGCGCTCGGCGAGGAACGTCGCCTCCTGCGCCACGCGCGCCGGGTCCAGCTCGACGTTGACCGCCAGCGCCTCGAGCTTCTCGATCAGCCGGGTCCTGATCTCGGGCGGAAGCGCGGCGGCGCGGGTCGCCATGTCCCGCGCCAGGCGCTCGAGGTTGGCCAGGCGTCGCACGAGGTCCTTGCGCAGCACCTCGCCCTCGCGGCGCCGCTCGTCGTCGAGCGCGCCCAGCGCGACGTCCAGCGCCTCGTCCAGCACACGTTGCTCGTCGTCGCCCCAGGTGGCGGGAACCTCGCGCAGCTCCAGCACGCCCGGCAGCCCCAGCACGGTGGCCAGATCCAGCTCGCCGCCCAGCGCGAGACGGTCCCGCAGCTCGCCGGCCGTGCGGGCCAGCGTCTCGACCAGCGCGTGGTTGATCACGACTTCCGGCGAGCGCGGCGCGGTCCACTCCAGGTTCAGCGCGACGTCGACCCGGCCCCGCCGGACCCGCTCCAGCACCCGCCGGCGCAGCGCCGCCTCCCGGGCGGAGAGCTCGGCCGGCAGCCGCAGCCGCACGTCGGCGTGCCGGTGGTTGACCGTCCGCGCCTCGACCGTGACGCGCAGGCCGTCACACTCGGCCCTCGACTGTCCGTAGCCGGTCATGGAGCGGATCATGGGGACACCCCCGGGGCGGGCAGGCGGTTCGGGCGCACGACGCCCGCATTGGAGCACATCACCCCGGTCCAGTCAAAAACACGGTGTTTTCAAGAGGTTCCGAGTTCTTCCAGCACCGCGTCGGCGGCCCGGCCAATCGCTCCCGGCTCGCCCAGCCGCCGTCGCACCTCGTCGAGCTCCGAGCGGACCCGCTCGGCGTGTGCGGGGTCGTCGAGGTAGGCCTCGATCGCCGTGGCGATCCGCTCCGGCGTGCATTCGCCCTGCACCAGCTCGGGCACGACGCGGCGCTCGGCGACCAGGTTCGGCAGCGCGATGTGGTCCACGCGCACCAGCAGCCGACCCAGCAGGTAGGTCAGCGGCTGGATGCGGTAGACCACGACGATCGGCAGCCCGGCCACCGCGGATTCCAGGCTGGCCGTCCCCGAGGCCACCACGCCCGCGGTGCACGCCCCCAGCACCCCGGGATAATCGCCCGTGTGGACGCGCACCTCGTCGAGCCCCGACGCCCGTACCGCCTCCAGCAGCAGTCCCTCGGCCAGCCCGCGCGCGCGCGGCATCAGGAACTGCAGCTCGGGCCGGCGCCGCCGCAGCACGCCGGCCGCCCCCAGCATCGGCGGCAGCAGCCGTGCCACCTCGCTGCGCCGGCTGCCCGGCAGCAACGCCACCACCGGGCGGCCCGGGTCGAGACCGATCCGGCGCAGCAGGCCCTCGCGGTCGACGGGCTCCAGCTGCCGGTCGACGACCGGGTGCCCGACGAACGTCACGGGAACGTCGGCCTGCTCGTAGAACGCGCGCTCGAACGGGAACAGCACCAGCATCCGGCGCACCAGCCGCTGGATGCCGCGCACCCGCCCGCGCCGCCAAGCCCAGACCTGCGGGCTGACGAAGTACACCACCTCGACCCCGCGCCGCCGCGCGCGTCGCGCCAGGCCGAGGTTGAAGTCCGGGAAGTCGATCGGCACCAGCAGGTCGGGCCGCCGCTCGTCGAAGCAGGCCTCGAGCCGCCGCATCGCGCGCCGGATCTCCGGCAGGTGCGCCAGCACCTCGGTGATCCCGACCACGGCGACCTCCGAGAGGTGCTGGACCAGCTGCACGCCCGCCTCGGCCATCGCGTCGCCGCCCATGCCGTAGAGCTCGATGTCCGGACGCCGTTCGGAGAGCGCTCGCGCCAGCCCGGCGCCGAGCCGGTCGCCCGATTCCTCGCCGGCCGTGATCATGACGCGCGGCGGGCGGCTCATCCGCCCGCCTGCTCCGCCGGGCGCGGCTCCTCGAGCTCCAGGCCGAGCTCGCGATCGGCCGCATCGGTCAGGCGGTCGAGCTGCTGCTCCAGACGCCGCCGGTCGTCCTCCAGCGCCGCCTCGTCGGCGTGCCGGGCGACGCGCAGCGGCTCGCCGTACAGGAACAGCCCGCGGGCGCGCAGCCGCGGCACCAGCGTGCGGTCCCAGGACCGGAGCCGCCGGGCCGGGCTGGCCGAGAACGCCACCGGAACGATCGGCAGCCCGCTCAGCCGGGCGATCGCGATCACGCCCGGCTTGGCGCGGCGCCGCGGCCCGCGCGGGCCGTCCGGCGCCAGGCCGACGTCGAACCCGTCGCGCACCCGCCGCAGGATGTCCCGCAGCGCGGCCGCGCCGCCGCGGCTGGAAGAGCCGAACGCGACGTCGAGCCCGAAGCGGTCCAGCACGCGGGCCAGCATCCGCGCGTCGCGGTGCCGGCTGAGCAGCACCACCAGCCGCCGGTCCGGGTACGAGTACGGCATCATCAAGAACCGCGAGTGCCAGAAGGCCAGGATGTAGCGCCCCGTCTCGGCGCGGCAGCGCTCCAGGACCTCGCGGTTCCGGTGCTCGCAGCGCATCGTGGCGTGGACCAGCCGGATGAAGCGATACGCCAGCGGGGGCGCGACGGCCTGAAGCACTCGATGGGCAAGGCGGCTCATGGGGTGTTCGCAGCGGCGCGAAGTCTAGCGCCTCGGCAACTTCACGGTCAAACGACGTTGACGGCGCGGCCCGGCGCCCCTATCCTCGACTGTCGATCCCCCGTTCACCGATGGACCACCCAGCGCACGACCGTCACCCGCCACCCCGCGACGAACGGCACGACGCGCGCCTGCTGCTCGCGATCGTGCGCGAGGACTGGGCCGCGGCCGAGGCGTTGCGCGCCGGCGGACCGCCCGAGCCGGCACGGTTCGTGCGGCTGGCCCGGGAGTGCGACGTGCACCCGTGGCTCCACGCGCGGCTGGAGCGGGAGGGACGCCTGGAGCTGGTCGGCGACGCCGTGGCCCGCCGGCTCGGGGAGCTGCGCGCGCGGTGCCGCGCCGACAACATGCTGCTGCTGGCGCAGACCGAGCGGGCCCTGGACGCGCTGCTCGGGGCCGGGGTGGTGCCCGTGGCGCTGAAGGGCCTGGACGTCCTGCACCGCCTCCACGAGCGCTTCGACGAGCGCTCGCTGGACGACGTGGACCTGCTGGTGCGGCCCGGCGAGCTGGGACGGGCGCTCGCGGCGCTGGAGGACGCGGGCTGGTCGCCGCCGCCCGCGGCCAGGCGCGACCACTACCTGCGCTCGAGCCATCACCTGCCGCTCGATTCGCCCGGTCCGGTGACGGTCGGCTTTGAGGTGCACTGGAACCTGGTCCAGGAGCAACGCTACCGGCTGGACCCCGAGGAGCTGTTCCGCCGCGCGGTCCCGCTCGAGGTGGCCGGCCGGCCAGTGTTGCGGCTCGACGACCACGACTTCACGGCGCACCTGCTGCTGCACCACTTCACGCACTACTTCGACCGGCGGCTGAAGTGGTCGATCGACCTCAGGCCGATCGTGGCCGGACCGGACTTCGACTGGGCGCGCGTGGCGCAGGTGGTCCGCGCGTGGGGCGCCGGGGCCGCGGTCGGGATGTCGGTGCTGCACCTGCACAAGCTGTTCCCCGGCCTGATCACCGCGGACGTCCGGCGCCGGCTGCCCGTGGCCGCCTGGCGCCGGATGTTGACGCTTCCGTTGCGTTCGGCCCACCCGCTGGACCTGTTCCGCGGCACGCGCCGGCGGCGCGTCCAGCTTTACCTCGCGGCCGTGATGCTGGAGAATCCCCTGGATCTTCCGGGCTGGCTACGCCACCGCAAACAGCGCGGCGCCCGGCCGGAGCTGGACCCCCTGGCCCGCGAGCACGCGGGGCGCGGGGCGGAGACGAGGCGACCCGAATGAGCGCAGGACGGAACGACAGCAACCGGCGCGACGGGGCGGAGACGCCACGGAACCGCGTGCTGGTGACCGGCGGGGCGGGGTTCCTGGGCTCGCACCTCTGCGACCGCCTGCTCGCCGAGGGCTTCGCGGTGATCGCGATGGACAACCTGTCCACCGGGTCCACCGACAACATCGTCCATCTCGCCGGCGAACGACACTTCAAGTTCATCCATCACGACGTGACGGAGTACATCTACGTCGAAGGCCCGATCCTGGGCGTGGTGCATTTCGCCAGCCCGGCCAGCCCGCGCGACTATCACGAGCTGCCGATCCAGACGCTCAAGGTCGGCTCGCTGGGAACCCACAAGGCGCTCGGCTTCGCCAAGGCCAAGGGTGCGCGGTTCATGCTGGCCTCGACCTCGGAGGTCTATGGGGACCCGCTGGTCCACCCGCAGCCGGAGAGCTACTGGGGCAACGTGAACCCCGTCGGTCCCCGCGGCGTCTACGACGAGGCCAAGCGCTTTGCCGAGGCGATCACGATGGCCTACCACCGCGTGCACGGCGTGGACACGCGGATCGCCCGGATCTTCAACACCTTCGGCCCGCGGATGCGGCTCGACGACGGTCGCGCGATCCCGAACTTCATCATGCAGGCGCTCAAGAACGAGCCGCTGACCGTGTTCGGCAGCGGCAACCAGACCCGTTCGTTCTGCTACGTCGCAGACCTGATCGACGGCATCTTCCGACTGCTGCAGTCGGACCTGCACGACCCGGTCAACCTGGGCAACCCCGAGGAGTGGACCGTGCGCCGGATGGCCGAGACGATCGGCGAGCTGGCGGGCAGCACGGCCGAGATCGTCCGCCAGCCGCTGCCGGTCGACGACCCCAAGGTGCGCCAGCCCGACATCGCGCTGGCCAAGGAGCGGCTCGGCTGGGCGCCGCGCCGCGAGATCCGGGACGGGCTGCGGGAGACGATCGAGGATTTCCGCCGGCGCGTGGGCTAGGCGCTCAGGGCAGCTCGACGATCCGGGCCTGCTGCTCGGGGGTCGGGTCGGCGACCACCTCGGCCCACATCCCCGCCACCTCCGGGTAGGGCCCCGCGAGGCGGACACGGAGCTCGGTCGGCGTGCCGCGCTGGATCCCGCTGACGTCGAGCGGCTCCCACACCTCGGCGATGCGCTGCTCGGCGCCGTCGATCAGCTCGATCCGCACGGTCAGGGTCCGGAGCTTCGCGTTGACCGGCCCCGACACGCGCAGGGTCGCCTGCACGGTGTCCGCGGTCTGGATGAACCCGGTCAGCTCCACGCTCCAGCGGGCGCGCTCGTCGAGCACCGCCTGCCGCGGGTCCTGCGGGCCGCAGCCGGCGCCGGACAGGACGATCGTCAGCGCCGCCAGCAGCCCGACCCAGCGCCCCGCTGCCCGCCCCCCGGCGCGCATCCGGCTACCCCGTGCCGGTGCGGGCGACGCTGCGCGCCTTCTTGCGCTCCTTGCGCTCGCCCTCGGCGGAGTAGTAGTAGTAGCCCGCGTAGTAGTAGTCCTTGTTGGACGTGCGCTCGATGTCGACGTTGTTCAGCACGGCGCCGACGACCGTCGCGTTCTCCAGCCCGCGCAGCTGCTGGGCGTTGCGCATCACCAGGTCGCGGTCGGTGGCGTTGTGCCGGACCACCAGCACGACCATGTCGGCGATGGTGGCCAGGATCGACGAGTCGGCCAGCGAGGCCGACGGCGGGGAGTCGATCAGCACCCAGTCGTAGACCTTGCGCAGCTCGTCGATCAGCTCCCGGAAACGCGCGCTGCCGAGCAGCTCCGGCGGGCTGGGCGGGATCGGGCCGCACGGCATCGCGTCGAGATTGCTGGTGACGCTCTGGACGTACTGCGACCAGTCGGTCTCGCTCTGCGGCGCCGCGAGGTGATTGGTCAGGCCGACGTCGCGCTTGATCTCCAGGTGCACGTGCTGGGTCGGCCGGCGCAGGTCGCAGTCCAGCACGATCACGCGGTCCCCCGCCCCGGCCAGCGTGCGCGCCAGGTTGGCGATCGTCATCGACTTGCCTTCCTGGGGGTTGGTGCTGGTGACCAGGATCACCCGCCTCCGCCGGTTCTTGCTGGAGAAGATGATGCTGGTGCGGAACGACTGGTTGGCCTCCTTGACCGCGCGCGAGGACAGCCCCGCCGAGGACAGCTTGGGGATCACGCCCAGCACCGACAGCCCGAGGTACTTCTCGATGTCCTGCGGGGTGCGGAAGGTGTTGTCGAGGTAGTCCAGGAAGAACACCACGCCGATGCCGAGGAACAGCCCGAACAGGGCGCCCAGCATCAGATTCGAGCGCTTGCGCGGCTTGATCGCGAACCGCGGCGGCATCGCGTAGTCCAGCACCGAGACGTTGTTCGACAGCAGGCCCGCCGCGAGCTGGATCTCGTTCATCTTGTTCGTGATCAGGTCGTAGATCCGCTTCTTGGTCTCGGTGTCGGTACGCGTCATGTCGTACTTGGCGGTGGCCTTGCCGAGCTGGAACGACAAGTCCTCGGCCTGTCCGATCCGCTCTTTGAGGTAGGCCTCGTTCTGCTGCGCCAGTGCGTACTCATTCTGCACCTTGGCGCGGATGAAGCCGATCTGGTCGCGGATCCTCTGCTCGACCTTGTCCAGCTCGCCGACCTTCTGCTCGTAGTCGGGGTGCCCCGGCCGCATCGTGACCTTGGCGCTCTCGAGCTGGCGTTCGAGCTCGAGCTGCTGGCTGTTCAGCTCCTTGAGCACCGGATCCTGTGACAGCTCGGGCAGGGTCATCGGGTCGGCCCCGCTCGAGATTACCTCGTTGATCTTGTTCAGGCTGTTCCTGAGCCGGCCGGTCTCGATCTGGGTCCGCGTCAGCTCGTCGTTGTACTTGGCCAGCTTCTCGTTGACGATCTTCTCCTGGCTCTCGGGATCGAAAAGCTCGGTCTCGGCGAGTAGCTCGAATCCGCGCTGCTCGGCGACCGACAGCTCGGCTTGCAGCGGCTCGATCTGTTTCCGGATCGAGCCCACGGCCAGGTCGACGTTCTCCCGGGCTTTCTCGAGGTTCCGTTCCACGTAGGCGTCGGATACGGCGTTGACCCAGCGCGTGATCTCGTCGGGATTGGCGCCCAGCATGCTGATCTCGATCAGTCCCGTGTCCCGTCGGGAGTCGACTCGGATCATCCGGCGAAGCGCCTCGACCGGGTCCGTCGCGTTCTGGAACTGCGGGTGGTCGTCGAGCACAAGGACGTCAAAGGCCCGTTGAGCGACGTGGCGGCTCTTGATGATCTCGATCTGGGTGTTGTGGTACTTCTCCTCGGCCCACCAGCCGTACCCCGCCACGCCGAGACCGGAGACGTCCTGTCCGGGCGCGACGTTGCGCGACTTGGCCTCGATCTCCACGACGGCGACCGCCCGGTAGATGGGGGTCTGCAGGAACGTGGAGACGGCGGTCGCCGCCACGACCAGCAGGAAGATCGCGATGACCGTGTACCGGCCCTGCCAGACGACCTTCCAGTAGTCCCGCAGGTGTCTCTCGTTGTTGACCGTGCCGTTTTGCGCCGCTGTCATTGACGACTCCCGGACCTGGCCGCGGGCGGCCGTTTGGCGATTCGACTCGTGGAAACGTTAAAATATACGGGCTTTCCCTTGGCCCAGCAAGCCCGGCTTCACAACGACCGGCGGCGCACGATGATGATCTCTCCACCCTTCAGCGGAGGGTCGGGCGCCTTGCCGCTCTGGATCGCCTTAAGGTTGTAGAACTCCGCGGAGCCTGCCTCCCCCTCTCGGAGCACCCGAATCGCCTTGCGGTTGGCCCATTCGGTCAACCCCCCGGCGATCGTGATTGCCTTAAGCAAGGTCATGCCCGGCTCGATCGCCACTCGGTTCGGGCTCTTGACCTCGCCCTGGATGTAGCAGAACAGGGCGCGGCGCACGGTGACGATGTCGCCGTGCCGCAATGTCGGATTCGCCGCTCCGCTCTCGAAATGGAACCTGTCGATCTCGATCCCGGATGGCTCGACGCCTCCGTTGACTCTCCGAGAAATCAGGATCTTCTGGCCCGCATCGTCGGTGAAGCCGCCGGCCTCACCGAGCACCTCCTTGAGATTGGTGCCCCCCCGTAACGCGACCCTACCCGGCGTGCGGACTTCCCCGCTGACCATCGCCCACTGGCTTCTGTACTCCTCCACTTGGACGTCGACCTTGGGCGAGACGAGGTAAGTTCGGTCGAGGAGCTCGGCGAGTCGGTTCGCGAGCTGGCGAACCGTCAAGCCGCCGGCGCCTACTTCGCCGACCAGCGGCGCTGTGATGGTACCGCCTTCCTGAACCAGGAGTGACGACGTCAGGTCCGGCTGGTTGTGGACGGCGACGCGGATCTTGTCGCCGGTGCCCAGCCGATACTCGTCCACGTCTCCAGCCCGCCCGGTGAGCTGGAGGCGACTCGTCAGGAACAGCGTAACGCCGTCGGGGCGATATTCCACCCGGTCGAGCACTCCCCGCACGATCCCCAGCACCAGCCGCCGACGGCCTTGCTCGGCGGGCGCGTCGCGAGCCTCGGTAAGGAATCCGGCGCTTGCCGCGATGAAGTCTTGCGGGTACCGAGCGGATGCCGGGAGATCGATCGTGATGCGGTCTCCGTTGTCCGCAACAACGACGCGACGATCTTCGCCCGGGGGGAGACCGATCTCGATCGCAGCTGTCGAGCCGGCTTCGTCCGCCTCGACCTGGGCAACTGCCGGCACGGTCAGCCCCATCCCTGCCGCGAGCAGCAGCGCGCGGGACGCGACGCTAGCGCGGCCAGCCCAGTAGTACCGACGTGGTGAACACCATGTTCTCGTAATCAGCGTTCGCATAGTTCGAGTCTCGTCTCCTGTACCGCAGGCCGACGCGAAAGCCGATCCTGGGACTTGGCTTGAACTCCAGAAAAGTCTCGGCGCTCTTGAAAGAATCCTGACGCCGGAAATCCTCCGCGATCCCGTCGCCGTCCAGGTCGACCGGATCCCCGTACCGGTTCCGGGAGAACCGGGCGCTGATCCCGGTCCTCGAGCGCCGGAACAGCGTCCGGTCGAAACCGACGTCAACATCATGCACAAGATAGTAGGTACCGAAGAACGACGGCAAGGCCCGCCGGGAGGCGAGCAACCTGATCTGCGAATATCGGCCCAACGGCACGATCCACTGCGCCAGCATGGAGAGACCGGAGTATTCCGTGGGATCACGGCCCTCGAAGCTGAAGCGCTCGGCACCCACGCTCAGGAAAAAGGGTTGGCCGCCCCTGTTCAGCCCCCGGAAGCCGACTCGCGCTGCGTCGCGCCGCTCCTCCCGGAATCGGTTTCCCGTGGCGGGGTCGAGGTGGTCGGAGCGCCGGCTCTCGAAGGTGGCGGTGAGCCACATTCGGGGGCCGACCGGCTCGCGATACTCGCCCAGGCCCTCCAGCCGGTCGTAGTCGAAGAACGGCACGTCGTCGCCTCGGTTGCGCAACCGGTTTCCGGAGAGATTCACCCGGAAGCCCCGCATCTTGGGAACTTCCCGGGAGAAGTCCAGTTCCCAAGTGTTCACGTCGAAGCGCTCGCCGTCGAACGTTCGCTCGCCGCTGTCGTCGATGCGCTCCACGTCCGAGTTGCCACGTGAGTAGCGTTCCGCGATCTGCAGTTGCGTTCCGTTGCCAAAGCGGAGGTTCACCTCGGCATCGAAATCGTGTGACAGAGCGTCGTTCAAACCGCGGGTCTCGTAGACCTTCCGGTTCCCCTCGTAGCTCAGCTGCAAATTGCTGTTGCGGAAGTAAAGCGTCGATACGACCCCCAGTACGCTGTCGCGCACCCGGTCGGATTGCGCACTCTGCTCGTTGCGGAGCAGAACGTTGTCGTTGAACTGGTAGTTGGCCGCAAAGTACGGAGCAACGACCCAAGGGCCGCTCTGCAGCCCGTCTTCTGGGGTTTGCGCGCCCGGCGACTGCCCGAAAAAGCAAGACAGGCAGACTGCCGCCGCACAAGCGAATGCCCGTGATTGACGGTTCAAAGAGCGGCGGGCCGCTGTGGAGAAACCGACCATGGCTGAAAGAAACGGCTTCGCTAGTCGCCAGGCGCACTCGGAGACGTGAGAGGCAGATCGCCGCCAGCGGTTGACAGGGCGGCGGACCGGGCTCTCTTCTCGCGGGCAACCAGCATCGCGATGAAAGCGCCGAACAGCGACACGAGGATCAATGCGAGCACGACGGCGAACCACAGGCTCTTGAGGAGCAGGAACGCGAAGGCCGTGCCGACCAAGACCGTCACCACCCCGTAGAGCACAAGGACCGTGTTCCGGTGACTGAGGCCCCAGTCCAGCAGGCGGTGGTGAATGTGACCGCGGTCAGGCTGGAACAGGTGATCCCAGTTCCGCATCACGTACAGCGCGGCGTTGGGTGATCGCCTCCCATCCGTGCCAAGCCGCAGGGCGCGACGCAGTAGGGCGAAGCCGGTGTCGATCAGCGGCAAGCCGAGGACCAGCAGCGGCACGAACACGGCGACGACTGCCGGACCCTTCTGGCTCCCGCGGACCGACGTAACCGCGAGAACGAACCCGATGAACATGCTGCCGGAATCTCCGAGGAAGATCCGCGCGGGATTGAAGTTGAACCATAGGAAGCCGAGCAGGCTGCCCGCCAGCGCAACGCAGGCTGCGGTGACGCCGAGTTTCCCGTTGATTATCGCGACCATGCCGAAAGCCGAGGTCATGATCGCGGCGGTACCCGCCGCCAGCCCGTCGAGTCCATCGATGAGATTGACGGCGTTGGTGATGCCGACAACCCACAGCAGGGTCAGGGGCAGCGACATCCAGCCAAGATCGATCACTCCTCCGAGGGGATTCGACAGGTACTCGATCTTGAAGCCGCAACTCCAGATGTAGGCCGTCGCCACGATCTGGGCTGCAAACTTCCAGCGGAAAGAGACCTCCTTGAGATCGTCGAGAAGGCCGACCAGGAACATCCCCGCGGCCGCGATGGCCAAGCCGCGCCAGTAGACGCCCACCTTGGGCACCACGGACAAGGCGCCGGTGATTGCCGCGGCGAAAGTCAGACCGGCCAGGAAACCGATGAATACTGCCACGCCTCCGATGCGCGGCATGGGTGTCGCGTGGAGCTTCCGGCCGGCCGGCTGGTCCACGGCGCCGAGGGCATGCGCGAGACGCACCACGAGCGGCGTCACGAACAACGTGACCGCCATCGCCACGGCGAACGAAGCCGCTCCAATGGCCCACAACGACGAGTTCTCTGGCAGGAGTGTCACAACATACACTATCTACGGTCAAGCCCCTGACCGGTCACGCTCAAAATCCTCTTCCCAACGAGGATATTCGCCTTACATTCGTGTCAGCCGGAACGCATTCTCCCCGCCCGCGCCCCCGCGACTCTCAGAATCCCGAGGCGCTGGCTGAACCAGCACAAGGCGAAGAGCACCAACAACGTCCTCACGATCCCGACAACCGCCGGGGCGACCGATCCCACGAACACGAGTGCCACGACCAAGGAGAGATAGATCGAGCGCCGGACCGGATCCAACGTCGCCATCTCGCCGAACCGCCGGTAGACGAAGCGCAGGAACCAACCCCATAGGAACATGCCGATCAACACCCCGGGTAATGCGAAGTTCCAGTACAGTTCCCCTGGCAGGGTGGCGGCGATTCGCGTGTAGCGGTCTGTGGGGTTGGTCACACGAAAGGTCTCGCCGAAGCCGTAACCCATCTCGTAGATCGGCTTCTCAGGCCAGAGGAACCGCGGAATGAAGTTGACGACGAGCGGCTCGAAGATGGTCGATCCGTGAGCGTAGGGCACCCAGCGACCCACGTCGCGGACGACCACGGCCGTCGAGTTGATCATCGCCATCCGTCTCTTGAACAGCCGGATCGAAGACCGCAAGTAGTCCTCCGAGTCCCACTTGACGATGCGATCCATCGTCAGCGACACGCGTTCGGACTGCGCCAGTCGGAGATCGGAGAGTCTGAACGTGTTATAGAAAGGAAAGATCACGAACACGACCAACAGCAGCAAGACCAGGACGGTCTTCCAAGGGATGCGGTGTTTCGTGTACCAGTAGGCGGCGATCGGCAGGCCGGCGAGCGTGATTGTGACCGTCTTGTTGCCGAGCAAAGACCGTGCGATGAACGCGGCGGCGGGAATCAGGAATAGGAACAGCAGCCATTTCTGAGCACCCGTCGCACGACCGCTGAACAGCAGCATCCAGGCGAGCGCCCAGGCCATCAGAAACAGCGGTGCCAGCTGCGAGATGGAGTGAAGCGCCGGCGCGACACCGAAGCCGAGGCGACCGGAAGTCGTGGCGAATTGCGCTGCCGCGTATGCGACGAAGCCCAGAACCCCCGGGATCGCCAGGAACAGCACCCCCACAGGCTCCAACTCGCTAACTGGCGGGCGGCGGCGGCGATGCCCCCACGGTAGGTAGTAGCCGGTCACCAGTGCCCCGTAGCCCAGCACGCAATAGAACAGGGCGATCGGGATGTACGGTACCAAGTGCGTGTCGTACGCGACACGAGGGTCGTTGACACTCCAGATCGCCGCTAGGCCGAACTGGACGAACGACAACAGCCCGGTGAGATGGAGGGGCTCGAAGACGTCGACCGTTCCGCGTCGCCAGCTCAGAAATAGCGGGAGGAAGCAGAGCACGAACAGCACGCCGACGAGCGCGTACAGGCCCCCGTCGTCGGTCAAGGCGACCGTCAGGCTGCAGAGCGCCAGCGCCCCAGCCAGCAGGGCGGATCCGAGCGCATGGTGGCGCCCTAGCGGAACCCGCGGAACCTGCCCGATCTCGGCCAAAAACGACCCTCCCTCCCGGTGTGCCCCCTGCGGGAGCCGCCGTGCCTAACTGATATACCTTCGTGGGCGACCGGACGCCAGCGGACCAAGCCGTCAGTCCCTCTCCGCGCGACCCTCCGCCGCCCGGATACGCTGCCGCAGTCGCTCGGCTTCCGTAGCTAGCGGGCCCAGCCGCCGCTCGTACGCCCGAAGGCGCACGGTGGCGGTCGAGATGTCATCGATCTGGAGCAGCAGTTCCACAAGTTCGACGTGGGGTCGGGGATCATCGGGTTCGATCAGGATCGCCCAGACCAAGGCCTCCTTGGCGGGCGCCCACTTCTCCAGCCGCCGAGCGATCTGAGCATATCGGAGACAGTAACCGATATTCCTGGGCCCGAGTCGCCGAGCCTCCGACATCATCCTCAGCGCGGTCTCCAGGTCACCTTGCTCCTCATAGATTTGCGACAGGGCGACAATCGACGCCACGCGGAACCGCGGCTCGTCAGCAGTTCGTTCGAATTCCACCCGGGCCTCGTCCAGGCGCCCCTGGTCCTTGAACACCTGAGCCAACCAGAAGCGTGCTTCGGCCTGGTGTAGGCCGCTGGTCCGCTCCTCGACCGCCCGCCGCAGGTCCTCCTCGGCCCGTTCGAGCCGGCCGATGTCGCGCTCCAGCTTGCCCAGCGCGACCAGGTGTCGCTGGGAGCTCAGCATCGGAACGCGGCCCAGCATCTCCCGCGACGCGTCGGCAAACGCCCGGCGCCATCCGTCAGGAAGCGAACGGATGTAGCGGTAGCTGTGGAAGTGGTACGCCGGCTGCGCCCGCGCCGAGGCCTCGACCGCCTCCAAGGCTTCGTCCAGAAGGCCGTAGCCGTGCAGCGTCAGGGCAACCTGGTCCCGGAACTCGAAGTCGCTCGGGTTTCGCTCGATCGCCTTGCGCAGCAGGCCGACTGCGATCAGTCCCTCGCGGCCCAGGTCGTCCCACGAGCCTCGCTCCCGCCCTACCATGTCGATCTCGCGGGTGGTCGGCCCGCCCCGCTCTGCAGCGTCGTAGAGCTTGGCCAGCCCGGCCCAAGGCCAAGCGGCAACCGGGGAAACGGCGAGCGCCTCAAGATAGTCCGCCGAGGCACGCCGCAGTTCCTCCGAGGCCGCCGCCGCGCGCTCCTGTTGCTCCTGCTCGGATCCCTTCGACTCCGAGGTCACCAACCGCCGCCAGAGGCCGTAGCGGATGTTGGCGCGCCACCACAGCGCGTCGGCTTTGTTGAAACCGACCGAGGCGAGCTTCAGCAACGGGAGCGCCCGCTCGTACTCCCCCTCGTCGATGTACTGGCGGGCCTTCGGATAGGTGAACCCACCGATCAGTCCCGGGATCGCGCGGACGCCGTAGACGAGGAATAACAGCGTGGCGATCCAAAACGCGGGACGACGCCATGGCGAACGTAGCGCGGTCAAACCCGCGCCTCCTCAACCGCGCGGCGCCGCGAAACCAACATCGCCCCGGCCGCCACGAAGAGCAGCGCGTTGGCAGGAATCTGGTGGTTGAAATCTCCGAACGCGTGGACCATCAGGCTCAGCACGCCGAGGAACACGCCGGCCGCCTCGAGATCGAGACGCGAGCCTGGTCCGGTGCGGAGACCCCGGGCCGCTCGCCGGAAAAACCCCGCGAGCAGCCACAGCACCAGGAAGCCTGCGACGATGCCGCCCTCGAGCAAAACCTCAAGGTAGTCGTTGTGCAACTGGGCCCACTGGGTGTAATCCCCGGGCGGGACGTAAGCCGGAAAGACCTCCCGGAACGAGCCGAAGCCGGCGCCGGTGAACCAGTAATCCTGCAGGATGGCCAGGCCGGTTCGCCAGGCCTCGATGCGCCCGCCCTCGAGCAGTCCGGCCTGCGACTCCATGAACGCCTGGACCCGCTCACCGACCGGAGTCAGCCAGAGCGCCGCTACGGCCCCACCCCAGATCATCAGCAGTACGGCAACGGCCCCGAGCCGTTGCCTGCCGCCCCGGACCGCCACCAGGCACATCAGGCTCAGCGACACCACCACTAGCACCGCCACCGCCTTGCTGGCGCTGGCCAGCGCGGCGATGAAGCACAGGGCCGTCGCCCCGGCGGCCACGGGCGCGATGCTGCGCCACAGCGTCGCCCCCTCGGGCCGGCGGAACTTGGCCCAGGTGTAGCCGGCCATCCAGGCCACCGCGATCTCCATCGCGCCACCGAAGTTTGTCGGGTTGATGTACGGACCGAACGGGTGTGTTCGCTCGGGCGCCTCGCGGATCCACAGGATCTTCCCGTTCCAGGTCGCCGCCTGAACGAGCCCGACCATCGCCAGCATGACGAACATGCCCAAGATCAGCGTCCGGTAGATGCGCCAGCGCTCGAGGTCCGAGGTCCGCTCGAGCACCAGCAGGAAGCCCATCAAAAGCGCAAGAAACCAGAACAGCCGTTCGACGGTCGCGCCAGGCTGGAGCGATAGCGTTCGCCAGCCGCTCCAACGCCCACCGACCTCCATGCGGAAATCACTCGACCCGGTCGGTGCCACGGTGCCCGCCTCCTCGACGCGCTGCAGGGCGTCCTGCTCCAGAGCGGCGACGACATCCTCGACGGGGTGTCCGTCGTACCCCGGAAACGTCGCGCGGTAGATCCGGTCCGCCTCCGGGCTCAACACCCCGATCGCCTGCGGGGGCAGCGGCACCACCTGCACGGCCGCCCACCCGGCGAGCAGGAGCGCTGGCAGCAGCCACAGCTTCCCGCGGCCGCGACCCAGGCCTAGTCCGGCAGCTCCGTGCTTGGCGATCGCGACCGCCGCGCCCGCCGCGATCAGCAACGACGCCGAGCGGTAGGCCCAAATCTCCACGCCCCCGAAAGCCCACGGCAGTAGCAGCACCGCCAGCAGCAGCAGGTAGTCCTCTGCCTCCAGCACCTCCAGGAAGTCCTGCGCGCGCTCCCACTCCCAGTTCACAGCAGGTCCTTCCGCCCGCGTCGCTTCAGCTCCTCGACCACCTCGCGGACCTGCTGGGAGCGTTCGTTGGAGACGACCAGCAGCGCGTCGGGCGTGTCGACGACGGTGATGCCCGGAACGCCGACCAGGGCCACGATCCGCCCCTCACCGAGCACCGCGCTGCCCGCGCTGTCGACCATCACGTGCCGCCCGTCCAGCAGGCCCGACTCGCGCAGCAGCCGGGTCGCGGCGCCCCACGACCCGACGTCGTCCCAGCCCGCATCCAGCGGGACGACCTTGACGTCGCCGGCCTGTTCCATCACCGCGTAGTCCACCGAGAGTCTCGTCGCGCGGGCCCAGGATCGCACGCGGCCGGCCAGCGTGCCACGCACCGCGGACAGGATCCGCGGCGCCGTGCGGCCCAGCTCGGCCAGGAATCGATCGACGCGCCAGACGAACATCCCGCCGTTCCACAGGTAACGCCCGGAGGAGAGGAACCGCCTGGCGCGCGCCAGATCGGGCTTTTCGACGAAGCGCTCGACGTCGATCGGCCGCGTCCCGCGGGGCCGGGCCTTGCAGCGCAGGTAGCCGAACCCGGTCGCCGGCCGGTCGGGCCGGATGCCGAGACAGACCAGGGAGCCGGCCGCGGCGGCGCGGGCCGCGGCCCGGACGCTGGTCACGAAGGCGTCGCTGTCCCGGATCACGTGGTCGGTGGGGAAGATCCCGGCGATCGCCGCGGGGTCGCGCTCCGCCAGCGTGGCGCAGGCCAGGCCGATCGCCGGCGCGGTGTCGCGCGGCGAGGGCTCGACGACGAGGTTCTCCTCGCGCAGCGCGGGCAGCATCCGCTTCACGTCGTCGACGAGCGGGCGCGGCGCGATGACCCACAGGCGCCCCGGGGGCGCCAGCTTGCGCACGCGCCGCCAGGTCTCGACCAGCAGCGGCCGCCGCGACGCCAGCGGCAACAGCTGTTTCGGCCGGTGGCCGCGACTGAGCGGCCAGAAGCGGGTCCCGCTCCCCCCCGCGAGCAGCATCACGTGGATCGCGGGGGACTTCCCGCGCTCAGCCACGCTGGAACTCCCGCCAGGTCGCGGCCAGGCCTTCGTCGAGACCGGCCTCGAGCCGGTAGCCCAGCAACTGCCGCGCCGCGTCGATCGCCGCCAGCGAGTGCTTGATGTCGCCCGCGCGCGGGTCGGTGTGGTGGGCCTTGACGGTCTTCCCGGTCAGCCTGGCGATCCGCTCCACCAGCCGGTTGAGGCTGATCCGCTCGCCGCAGCCGACGTTGTAGGCCCGCCCCAGCGCTGCGGGTCCGGCCTCGCAGGCGCGCAGGTTGACCTGCACCACGTTGGCCACGAACGTGAAGTCGCGCGTCTGCTCGCCGTCGCCGAAGATCGTCGGCGGCTCGCCGCGGCCGACCGCGGAGAGGAACTTCGGCACCACGGCGGCATACTCGCTGTCCGGGTTCTGCCGCGGCCCGAACACGTTGAAGTAGCGCAACGCCACCGTCGGCAGGCCGTACAATCGGTGGAACAGGACGCAGTAGCTCTCGGCCGCCAGCTTCTGCAGGCCGTAGGGCGAGATCGGGGCCGAGGGCATCGTCTCGACCTTCGGCAAGCTCTCGCTCTCGCCGTAGACCGACGAGGACGAGGCGAACACGAACCGGCGCACCTGCGCCTCGCGCGCCTCGAGCAGCAGGTGCAGCGTGCCGTCCACGTTGACCTGGTGGCTGGTCAACGGGTCCTGCACCGAGCGCGGCACCGAGGGCACCGCGGCCTGGTGCAGCGCGTAGTCCACGCCCTGCATCGCGCGCGCGCACGTCGCCCGGTCGCGGATGTCGCCCTCCAGCAGCTCGAACCCTCCCCCGCCCTCGCCCGCCCAGGCGGAAGCCCGCTCGAGGTTCTCGCGGCGTCCCGTCGAGAAGTCGTCGATCACCCGCACGTCGTCGCCGCGTCGCAGCAGCGCCTCGGTGAGGTTCGACCCGATGAACCCGCCGCCGCCCGTGACCAGGAATCTCGCCATGCTCAGCGTCCCACCCCGACGTAACGGAACCCGCGCCGCTTCATGTTCGACGGTTCGTAGACGTTACGCAAGTCGATCATCACCGGCTGCTTGAGGCGCTGCTTGAGCCGCTCGTGGTCGAGGGCGCGGAACTGGTTCCACTCCGTCGCCACGACGACCGCGTCGGCGCCCTCGGCCGCGTCGTACTCGTCCGTGCAGTACTCGACCCCGGTCCGCTCGGTCCGCGCCGCGGCCTCCATGCCGACGGGATCGTAGGCGCGCACGCGCGCCCCGGCCGCGACCAGGCCGTCCAGCACCGCGACCGCGGGGGACTCGCGCAGATCGTCGGTGTTGGGCTTGAAGGTCAGGCCGAGCAGCGCGATGGTGCGGCCGGTCAGCTCTCCTTCCAGCGCGCCCTCGATCTTGGCCAGCATGTGCGGGACCCGGGCGTCGTTGACGTCGATCGCGGCCCGCACGATCCGCAGCTCGGCGTCGTGCTCGCGCGCGATCTCGACCAGCGCCCGGGTGTCCTTGGGGAAGCACGACCCGCCGTAGCCCGGTCCCGGGTGGAGGAACTTCGAGCCGATCCGGCGGTCGAGTCCCATGCCCTTGGCCACCGCGTGGACGTCGGCGCCGACCCGCTCGCACAGATCCGCCATCTCGTTGATGTACGAGACCTTGGTTGCCAGAAAGGCGTTGGAGGCGTACTTGATCATCTCCGCGGTGACCACGTTGGTGATCACGACCGGTGTCTCGATCAGGTACAACGGGCGATACAGGTCGCGCAGGATCGCCGTCGCCTGCTCGTCCTCGGTCCCCAGCACCACGCGGTTGGGCCGCATGAAGTCCTCGATCGCGGCGCCCTCGCGCAGGAACTCGGGGTTCGAGGCAACGCTGAACGGGACCTCGCGTTCGCGGTGCTGTTCGATGATCTCGCGGATCATCCGACCGGTGCCGGCCGGCACGGTGCTCTTGGTCACCACGACCTTGTAGGCATCGAGGCACCCGGCCACGGCGCGCGCGACCTCCTTGACGAAGTCCAGGTTGGCCCGGCCGTCGTTGCCCTGCGGCGTCCCGACGGCGATCAGCACGATCAGCGAGTCGCGCACGCCGCTGGCGAGATCGGTGCTGAAGCTCAGCCGGCCGGCCTTGACGTTGCGCTCGACCAGGCCGTCCAGCCCCGGCTCGTAGATCGGGATCCGACCCTGCTCCAGCGCCTCGATCTTGCCCTCGTCCTTGTCGACGCAGACCACGTTGTTGCCGAACTCCGCAAAGCACGCGCCGCTGACGAGCCCCACGTATCCGGTCCCGACCACGCACAGATTCATCGTTCCCTCTCCTTGTTCAACCAGTCCAGAAACAGCGCCAGCCCCTCGTCGAGGTCGACCCGCGGCGACCACTGAAGCTCGCGGCGGACGCGCGAGACGTCGGCCCACGTCCGGTCGACGTCCCCCGGCTGCGCCTCGAGCACCCGCACCCGCAGCGGCACGCCGAGCCCGGCCGCGATCTTCTCGATCAGCTCGCGCAGCGTGATCGTGCGCGAGCCGCCGAGGTTCCAGACATGGTAACCCGCGCAGCGATCCAGCGCGCGCAGGATCCCGTCGATGATGTCGGCGACGTAGGTGTAGTCGCGGGCCGAGCTGCCGTCGCCGTACTGGTCGATCTCCGCACCCTCGGCCAGCAACCGCGCGAACTTGTGGATCGCCATCTCGGGGCGCTGCCGCGGTCCGTAGACGGTAAAGAACCGGAGGCACGCGACCCGGATCCCGAACAGGTGGTGATGCGCGTGGCACAGCACCTCGCCGGCCTTCTTGGTCGCCGCGTAGGGCGAGATCGGGTGATCGACCGGATCGTCCTCGCTGAACGGCACCTTCTTGTTGTTGCCGTAGACCGACGACGACGATCCGAACACGAACCGCGTGACGCCGTGCCGCCGGCAGGCTTCCAGCAGCCGCGTCGTGCCGTCCAGGTTGACCGAGGTGTAGAGCGCGGGCTCGGCGATCGACGGCCGCACGCCGGCCCGCGCGGCCAGGTGCACCACCGCGTCGAAACGCTGCGCGGCGAACAGCCGCTCCAGGGCCGCGTCGTCTCGGATGTCGCCCTCGACCAGCTCGTAGGCCGGATGGCCGGCCGCCGCGGCGACGTTGCGCCGCTTGATCGCCGGATCGTAGAACGCGTCGAAGTTGTCCAGCACGACGACGCCGTCGCCGCGGTCCAACAGACGCTCGGCGAGGTGGGACCCGATGAATCCCGCCCCCCCGGTGACCAGCACCCGTGACATCAGAGCTTGTGGACCTTGCTGCGGCCCGTGCGCACGCTGCGCGTGGCGTTGCGGGTGTCGAGCACGAGACGCGCGTGCCGCACGATCTCGCCGAAGTCGTAGTCGGAATGGTCGGTGACGATGACCACCAGGTCGGCCCGCTTGAGGTTGGCCGGGGTCAACGGCGTCGCCTTGAGCGAGCCGCCGCCGTCCAGGCGCACCGCGCGGTTGTAGGGGTCGTGGAACTGCACCTTGGCCCCGCGTTCGTCCAGCAGCCGTATCACGTCGAGGGCCGGGGACTCACGCGTATCGCCGGTGTCGCGCTTGTAGGCCACGCCGACGATCAACACCTTCGCGCCGCGAACGCTCTTGCGGCGGTCGTTGAGCAGCGCCGAGGCGCGCCGCACCACGACCTCGGGCATCCCGCCGTTGATCTCGGAGGCCAGCTCGATGAAGCGCGCCGAGTAGTTCAGCGTCTTGAGCTTCCAGGACAGGTAGTGCGGGTCCAACGGAATGCAGTGCCCGCCGATGCCCGGCCCGGGATAGAAGCGCATGAAGCCGAACGGTTTCGTGGCCGCGCCGTCGATCACCTCCCACACGTCGAGCCGGAGCTTCTCGCACATCAGGGCGATCTCGTTGACCAGCCCGATGTTGACGGCGCGGAAGGTATTCTCGAGCAGCTTGATCATCTCGGCGCTCTGCGTCGAGGAGACCGGATGCACCGATTCGATCACCTGCTCGTAGAGCCGCGTCGCCACGGCGGTGCAGCGCTTGGTGCAGCCGCCGACGACCTTGGGCGTGTTGTGGGTCTGGTAGGTCGGGTTGCCCGGGTCGACGCGCTCCGGCGAGAAGGCCAGGAAGTAGTCGCGGCCCGCGCGCAGGCCGCCCTGCTCGAGCTTCGGCCGCACCACCTCCTCGGTGGTCCCGGGATACGTCGTCGATTCCAGCACGATCAGCTGGCCCGAGCGGACCTCCTTGGCGATCTCGCCCACGGCCGCGACGATGTAGGAGATGTCGGGGTCGCGGGTCTTGCGTAGCGGCGTGGGCACGCAGATCAGGACCACGTCGTGCTTGCCGGTGCCGCGGTAGTCGGTGCGCGCCTTGATCAGCTTGCGCCGGACCAGGGGAGCCAGCTCGCGCGACGGGACGTCCTCGACGTGCGAGCGCCCGGCGTTGATCCCCTTGACCTTCTCCGGCGCGACGTCGATCCCGGTGACCCGGAACCCGGCCTTGGCGAACTCCACGGCCAACGGCAACCCGACGTAGCCCAGCCCGATCACGGCGATCCGGGCCTTGCGGTTGTCGATCCTCTGCTCCAGCGATTTCAGCGCGTCGCCCATGGGTCTGATGACTCTCCGGAATGGAACTGGCCGGAGAATATAGTGGCGACGTCTCCTTTTCGCCATCTCCCGCGGGGTCAGCCCCCGGAGCCCGGCGGCGTCTCCGGTTCGGCCTGCTCGACCGCCCGCTCGCGGGCCTTGATGCCTTTTTTCTGGTAGCGCCGGATCAGCCAGCGGGCGAACTTGCTGTCGTTGACCCCGGCCAGGATCTGCTCCATGCCGGTGTGGACGTTACGCTCGTTGACCAGCGCGCCCAGCGTCCCCTCGCCCTCGTTGATCTTGGCCGTGATCTGGTTGACGTTGTCGAGCGCCCGCTCCAGGTCGCCGGACAGCTGCCGGGAATACTCGGGGTCGTTGAGCAGACGCCCGATCAGCCCCTGGTCCGATTCCAACGTGGCGGTGATGCGCTTGAGTGAGCCCGCGGCGTCGCGCAGATCGGCGACGGCCTGCTCCAGCGAGCCGTCGGCGGCGAACAGCTCGCACAGCGAGCCCTGCTGCGGCGACAGACATTCCGCAACGCCCTTGAAGCTCGCCATGCTCGCCGACAGGTCGTCGATGCTGCCCGCGAACTCCTGGTCGTAGAGCGCGCGACCGACGAATCCTTCGCCACGCCGGAGCTGCCCGGTCAGCGCCTCGAGGTTGGCGACCGTGTTCGACAATCGCTCCAGCCCTTCCTTGCCGAAATCCGGGTCGCGGATCATCTGCCCCAGCAGACCCTCGCCGCGCTGCATCGGCCCCAGGATCTCGGCCAGCGCGTTGGTGATCTCGTTGAGGTTCTGCGCGATGTTCTCGCCCTGCTCGAACATCCCCTGCTCCTCGAGCAGCGGGATCGTCGCACCCCCGGCGAGCGTGTTCGAACCCGGGTCGCCCGGAGTGATCTCGACGTACTTCTCGCCGGACAGGAACTGCAGGATCCGCAGCGCGGCGCGCGAGTCCTCGCGGATCCGCTCCGCGAACCGGCGGTCGACGCCGACGCGCACGTGCACGCCCGCCTCCCCGGGCTCGGTGGGCAGGCGGATCCCCGACACGATGCCGACCTGGACGCCGGCCAGCATCACCGGCGAGCCCACCACCAGCCCCTCGGTGCTGGGGAAGTAGATGTCGTAGGTCGCGCGGTCGGAGAACAGCGCCGAATCCTCGCCCACCGCCAGGATCGCGAACGCCAGGATCGCCAGCGCCAGCGCCGCCACGACCCCGATCGTCAGGTCCCGCCCCGGCCGCCTAGCCATAGCCACCTCCCTCGAGGAACGTCCGCAGCAGCGGCTCCTCGGTCCGTCGCGCCTCTTCGACCGTCCCGTCGAAGCGGATCTTACCCTCGTGCAGGAACGCCACGCGGTCCCCCACGGTGAACGCCGAGTGGATGTCGTGGGTGACCACGATCGAGCTGACGCCCAGCCGCTGCTGCAGGCCGCGGATCAGCCGGTTGATCGCGCTGGCGGTGATCGGATCCAGACCCGTGGTCGGCTCGTCGTACAGGATTGCCTGGGGCGCCAGCGCGATCGCCCGCGCCAGCGCGACCCGCTTGCGCATGCCGCCCGACAGGTCGGCCGGCATCAGGTCGTCCACCTGCTCCAGCTCGACCAGCCCCAGCACCTCGTGGACCCGTTCCGCGATCCGCTCCTCCTCCCAGTCGGTGTGCTCGTGGAGCGCGAAGGACACGTTGTCGTAGACCGTCATCGAGTCGAACAGCGCTCCGGCCTGGAACAGCATCCCGACCTTCTTGCGCGCCTCCTGCAGCTGCTCCTCCTCGAGATCCGTGATGTCGGTGCCGTCGACCCACACGTTGCCGCGGTCCGGATGATGCAGCCCGATCGTGTGCTTGATCAGCACCGACTTGCCGGAGCCCGAGCCGCCCAGCACCACCACCGTCTGGCCGCGCGGCACGCTGAGGTCCACGCCGCGCAGCACCGGCTTGGAGCCGAACCCCTTGTGCAGGCCGACGTAGCGGATGAAGTGGTCGCTCACCCTCAGAACACCATCAGGAAGATCTTGGTCAGGAAGAAGTCCGAGATGATGACGGCGATCGAGGAGGTGACGACGGTGTTGGTGGTCGCCTTGCCCACGCCGTCGGCGCCGCCCTTGGCCCGGCCGCCGTTGTAGCAGGCGATGATCCCGATGAAGATCGCGAAGAACACCGTCTTGCCCACACCGCTGGCGATGTCCTCGACGGTCAGCGCGCCCAGCACGTGGCTCATGTAGTAGGTCCGCGACTGGCCGATCTCGAAGACCGCCATCAACAACCCGCCGAACAACGCCACCGTGTCCGCGAGCACGGTCAGCAGCGGCACGATGATCACCAGCGCGCCGACCCGCGGCACGACGAGCTTCTTGACCGGGTCGGCGGCGAGCGCCCGCAGCGCATCGATCTGCTCCGTGACCGCCATCGACCCCAGCTCGGCCGTGATCCCCGCGCCGACGCGGCCCGCGATCATCAGCGCGGTCAGCACCGGACCGAGCTCGCGGACCACGCTCAGCGCGACGATGTCGCCGACGAACGACTTGCCGCCGTAGCTGGCCAGCGAGTAGGCGGTCTGGATCGCCAGCACCATTCCGGTGAACAGCAGGGTCAGGTTGGTGATCGTCAGCGAGCGGACGCCGAGCTGGTACAGCTGCTCCAGCCACAGCTCGGCCTCGAAGGGCCGGCGGAAGCTGCGCGAGAAGGTCCGCCAACCGAGCGAGACCATACCGCCGAAGTCGGTCAGGTAGGAGATCAGCAAGCGGTTCATGCGGCCTCGTCCCGCGGCGGCGCGGCCCGACTGCTCCAAGGGTCAGAGCCTAGCGGGCGGGTTGTAGCCGGTCAAGCACGAGCAGCGCTGGCGTGATTGGTATACTGGCCGGGTTCGTCGGCGGCCGTCGGCCCGGAGAAACGGCATGCTGCGTGGGATCTTCGCGTTGGTCGCAGTGGTCGTGCTGACGGGCGTGCTGGGAACGTACGGCCTTCTGGTGGCTCCGTGGTTCCCGCGCCGCCCCGTCATCATGCGGCTGGGCAAGCTGTGGTCGCGGCTGCTGCTGCGCACGGTGGGAGTCGAGCCGGTCTACGCGGGGCTCGAGCACGCGCGCGGCGAGACCAGCCGGGTGTTCATCTCGAACCACCAGTCGAACGTCGACATCTGGGCGATCGCGCCGGCGTTGCCCGATCGCACGCTGTTCGTGGCCAAGCACCAGCTGTTCCGGGTCCCGATCATGGGCTGGGCGATGCGCACCGCGGGGTTCATCTCGATCAACCGCCGCAAACTGACCAGCGCGATCGAGAGCCTCGACGCGGCGGTGCGGCGGATCCGCGGCGGCCGGCCGGTGATCCTGTTCGCCGAGGGGACGCGCAGCCGTGACGGGCGCCTGGCGCCGTTCAAGAAGGGCGCCTTCCACCTCGCGCTCCAGGCCGGGGTCCCGGTGGTGCCGGTCGCGGTCTCGGGCAGCTGGAACGTCATCCGGCCGCGGACCCTGCGGGTCCGTCCGGGTCCGGTCCGCGTGACGTTCGGCGAGCCGATCGACGTGACGCCGTACCTCCCCGACGATCTCGCCGGGCTGATGACCGCGGTCCGGGTCGCGATCGCCCGCAACCTCGATCCGGTGGAGCTGGATCCCGGCGACCTGGCGCTCGTGACGGAGACGCGTTGACGCGAGCCGAGCTCACGCGACGCCTGCGCCGCCGCGTCGGACGCGACCCGCTGCTGCGGGCGATCCGCGAGGCCGCCGCAGGCACCGGGGTGGAGCTGTGGCTGGTCGGTGGGACCGTGCGCGACACCGCGCTCGGTCGCCCGGTGGAGGACGTCGACCTCGCCTGCGGGCGCCCGGCCGCGCGGTTGATCGCGCGGCTGGAGCGCGATCTCGGGCGGCGCGGGTTCCGCTTCCGGCGGCGGGGCGTGACCACCTGGCGCTTCGACGTCCGCGGCCGCCGGGTGGACGTGGTCGACGCCGGGTGGCGCGGCATCGAGCGGGACCTGGCGCGGCGCGAGCTGACGGTCAACGCGATCGCCTTCGACCTGGCGCGGAACCGGATCCTGGATCCGCTGCGGGGACTCGCCGACCTGCGCGCGGGCCTGTTGCGCCTGCCCCACCAGCGGGTGATGCGCGAGGACCCGGTGCGCGCGCTGCGCCTGGCGCGGTTTCTGGCCCAGCTGCCCCGCTTCCGCCCGCACCGCGCGGCGCACGCCGCGGCGCGGGAGATCGCGGGCCGGCTGAGGCGCGCGGCCGCGGAACGGCTGCGCGAGGAGCTGGACAAGCTGCTCGTCGCCGCCGACCCGGTGCGCGGCCTGGAGGCGCTGGAGCGGCTGGAGCTGTTGCCGCACGCGTTGCCGGAGCTGCTGCCGCTGCGCGACTGCGTCGCCGGCGAGGACCGCCCGGACGTCTGGCGGCACACGCTGGACGCGATCGGGCAGAGCGCGCGCCCGCTGCGCGTGCCCGGCCGCGAGTCGCTGCGCCAGCCCGGCTCGCTGCTGGTGCTGCGCTGGAGCCTGCTGCTGCACGACATCGCCAAGCCCGAGACGCTCGGTCACAAGCCCGACGGCCGTCCGACGTTCCACGGCCACGAGGAGCTGGGCGGGCGCCGCGCCGACACGGTGCTGCGACGCCTGCGCGCGCCGCGCGAGCTGCGGCGCCGGGTGCAGCGGCTGGTACGGTTCCACCTGCGCCCCGGGCACCTCGCCGACGCCGGAGCGCCGGAGCGCGGGCTACGGCGCCTGGTCCGCGAGGCCGCGGAGGACCTGCCGCTGCTGCTGGTGCACGCGGCGTGCGATGCGCGAGCCTCCGAGGCCCGAGTGGCGCGGGGCCGCTGGGCCCGATTGCGAACCGCGCTGGCAAGTCTCCACCGCTTATACGAGGCGACGCGGGGAGATTCCGTGAAACCGCTTGTCGACGGCCGAGATGTGATGGAGCGTCTCGGCATACCGCCAGGGCCACGCGTCGGGCAATTGCTGGCGGACCTGGAGGAGCGCCAGTTGGAGGGCACGGTCCGGACCCGCGAAGACGCGCTCGCGTATCTCGACGGCGTGCGGGCCAGCTGCTGACCGGCACCGCTCGCACGGCGAGTCTGGAGCACCACTCGGTGGTCCGGCCGCGGGGCCTCTGGTACCCTGGGCGCCTTTGAAAGCTTGCCGCTCATGACCCAGGGTCGTAGCTCAAACCCGACCGGCGACGACGGTCTCTCCCAGGGCGGCGGTAACCGTTTCCGTGCCCCCAGCCGGCGAGCGGCGACGTTGTGGAGCCTGGGGCTGTCTTACAGCGCCCTCATGCTCCAGCTCATGCGTAACATCGTGCTGGTGCCGGTGTTCCTGCGATACATCGAGCTTGAAGAGTACGGGGCATGGCTGGCCACGGGCGCCACGCTGGCCTATTTGATGATCTCCGACTTCGGGTTGATGGGGGTCGTCACGCAGCGCACTGCGTCCGCCTACGGAGCGCGCCGCTTCAACGAGTTGGCGCAGGTCATCGGCACGAGCCTGATCGTCTCCGGCGGTCTGAGTCTCGTGCTGACCCTGCTCGCCTCGTTGCTGGCCCCGATCGTTCCGCGCGTGGTCCAGCTTTCCGCCCCGATTGCCGATCGCCTGGTCGATTGCTTCCTGATCCTCGTGCTCGCCAACGGGGTGCACCTGTTGGCGGTGGCCGGCGGCAACATCCTGTACAGTCTCCAGCGCCCGCGTCTCCCGGGGGTGACGCTGATCGTCGCCGACGCCGCGAGCATCGTGGTGACGCTGCTGCTGCTCGTCAACGGCTGGGGCCTGTACGCCATCGCGCTCGGGTACCTTGCACGCAGCCTGATCTCGCTGGTAGGCAACGGCCTCGCCTGCCTGTGGGTCTGCCAGGCTCGCTTGGGCCTCTCCCTCCGGTGGTCATCCGAACAGGCGCGGGCGTTGGTACAGAACTCATCCTACGAGTTCTTCACATTCCTCTCATTACGGGTTCAGGACCGCGCCGATTGGTTTTTCGTCGGCATGCTGCTCGGTCCCGAGTCCGCCGCGGTGTACGCGCTGACGATCCGCGCCCACGAGACCGTGCGGCTCGTCGCCGCGAATCTCAGCCGCGCGGTGATCCCGTCGCTGGCCCACTTGCACGGCGACGGCAACACCGGTCGTTTCCGCGAGGTATTCCACACGCTCGCCACCACGCTGGGGGTGCTGGGAGCGGTGGGCATGGCTGGCGTGCTGGCGTTCAACAACGCCTTCATAGCGCTTTGGGTCGGGTCGAAGCTGAACGCGGGCCTGGCTGTCAACGCGCTGTACGCAGTGTTCGGACTGATGACGCTGGTCGGAGCCGCCCCCTACAATTCGCTTCAGTCGTTCGGCCGCTTCCCGACCAACTGCCGGATCATGGTGAGCGCGACCGTGATCCGTCTACCGTTGATGATGGGCCTGCTGCCGTTCGGAATGTGGGGCGCCGCGGCGGCCGCCGCCGTGGCCGGCACGTTCCAGGCCGGAGCGTTCTACCGAGCCTTGTTTCGTACCTGGGACAGCGGCGCGCCCGCCCTCCGCCGCGTCGGCCTCGATGTGCTGCGCACCGCAGCCGCTCCGGTCACGCTGGCTGTGATCGGCCTGCTGTTTCTGCCGCAAGCAACGTCCTGGCCAGTTCTGCTGCTGGAGGCCGCCCTGTTTGCGCTCATCGGGCTGCTGTGCATCTTCTGGCTCAACCCCGCTGCGGCGCGCATAGTCCGCCGAGAAATCCTACACTACGTCTGGATGGTCCGACGCTCGGAGTCAGGGTAGGAAGCGCTTTGCGCGAAATCATCAGATTGGTGATTCCGGCCGCGGCCAAGCGTCGCCTCGTCGAGTGGATCTGTCATGAGGCAATCGGCTCTGTGGTGCGCCGTGTTTTTGGAGCGGGGATCCCCTCGCGAGGCCTGCGCATCGACACCGAAGCTCCAGGAGTCTCCGACCGGACGCGAGCCGAGATCTTCTGGGGTGCCTACGAGAGCACCGAGGTCCGCTACGTCCGGCGCTACCTGCATCGCGATCTGGACGTGGTGGAGCTCGGCAGCAGCCTTGGCGTCGTGTCGTGTCAGATCGCGCGGCACCTAGAGCGGCGGTGTCGGCTGGTCTGCGTCGAAGCCAACCCGAACCTGATCCCGGCGCTGGAGCGCAATCTCGCCCGCAACGCGCCTGACCGCAGCACCATTGTGCTGCACGGTGCGATCGACTACGACACGACTCGCAATTCAGCCCCACTCCGGCTGTCGTCGCTAACCACGTCGTCCCGTCTGGCCTCAGCGGCAAGTGACCATGACACCGTGAGCTGGGTTCCCACGACGACCCTGCGCCGGGTGCTGGCGACGACCGCGCTGGGACCCTTCGCGCTGGTCGCGGACATCGAGGGGGCGGAGGCCGGGATTCTGTTTCATGACGCTGAAGCGTTGGAACTGTGCCAGCAGATCGTGATCGAGCTGCACTCGGTGGAGTTCGACGGCAGTCGGCTCTCTCCCGACGACCTCGCGGCACGGATCGAGCACCTGGGTTTCCGCGCCGGCCCTGCCTACGGCCCCGTTCGCGTCTTCGAACGCACGTGAGTCGGGTCGGCTGGAGCCTGCTCGCAGCCCATTCGCCATACCAAACCCGCCGACGACCAGCCTACGGCCAGGACCGGGCCTCGGACGTGATAGCCGGCGAGACATCGATCAGGTAGACCTGACGCTCCCCGTTAGCGTGAGTGGAGTCGATGCACACGTAGCGGCCGTTGGATACCCAGCGTGGGTGGAGATCGCAGCGGAAGCCCGTGCTGCACGTTGCCGGGTCCGATGCGAAACGTCCCACACGCAGCAGCAGTTGTCGATCGTGGTCGTACAACAGGAGATCGCGCTGGAACTCGGCGTCCTCGTACGTATCGGTCAGCATCCAGCGGCGATCGTGCGGGTGCCACGAGGGATGCCCGTCATCGGCGAAACGGACCCCGGGCGCCAGCCGCCGGCTGCGTCCGGTGGACTCTTCGATCAGCAGATAAGAGTCACCGATCAGCGTGGACCGTAGCAAGCCGCGAGCGCCGGCCACCCGGTGGTAAAGCGGCAGCAGCGGCCGCAGCAAGTAGCGCGAGATCCAGCGGCTGCGGCGGAGGCTGGCCACCGGCGAGGGAACCCTCCCCCACGCGACAAGTTCCCGGTCTCCGCGCCAACCCGTGTGGGTCACCCGCCCGCTGTCCAGCAGACAACGAACGCCGCGACCCCACTCGTCTGCGGTGAACAGTCGCGTGTACATACCGCCATCCGGAAGGTCCCAGCGATGCAGGAAACAGAACCGGTGGCCGCCCGGGCTGAACATCGCGTGGTCCAAATAATGGGTCGCTCCGTCCATCGAGGCCACGGGCCGAAAGCGCTTCAGGTCTTTCGTTGCGACGACAAGACTACTATCGCCGGTCTCGAGATCGATGCGGAACAGCCCGTCCCCGTCGGGTAGCGAGCCGCCCCAACGGGGATCGAGGTCACCTGCATACGCGTAGCCAGGATGAGTGAACATCAATCGTGGGAAGTTGACGCAGATCGCGGACCGGCCGGCCGGATGGACCGTGTAGACGGGATGTGGCAGCGTCCTGGTCGAGCCATCGCCCAGGTCGAGGATCCGGGACACGAAGCGTCCGGATTCGGACGCGTTGAAGATGATCCGCGAATCGAAGTCCGGCGGCAGCCATTGCAGGCGAGCACCCTGCTGCCAGTTGAACGCACCCGTCTCCGCAACGGGGTGGTAACGACGCTCGTCGATCGACCAATATCCGACTTGTACGACGTCACCCGCCCGGGGCATCCGTCTGGACTCGAAGACTCCGTGATGCGTCAACAGGCGGGAACCGGCCCGATTCAACGGGCTTACATCGTAGTAGCCCAGGAAATGAAATCCCGGTCCGTGAGTCTGGAACACGACCTTGCACGGACATTCGATCACCTGCGACCCTCGAGTTCGTCCAGCTTGCGCACCATCGCCTCGACCCCCGCGGCGAAATCGTTCTGCTTCGCGATCCGTCGCGACTCCTTGCCCATCTCGCGGCGTCGCTCGCGATGCGGGACCAGTTCCGCGATTCGCGAGGCCAGTTGCATAAGGTTGCCGCAGGGGAAACTGAAGCCGTTTCTCCCGTGCTCGACCAATTCCGGACAGGTGCCGACGCGGTCCGAGCAGATGGCGGGGAGGCCGAGGAAGAGCGCTTCGCTGAGCGCTTTCGGAGACGGGTCCTCCGACGAGCCGATCACGAACAGGTCCGACGCCAGGAGCGCCTCGACCAGCGGCCGCTGCCCCAGAAAGCCCAGCAAGTGCACGCGGCCTTCGAGACCGAGGGCGCGGGCCTGAGCCTCGAGCCGTTCGCGCTCGGGTCCGTTCCCGATGATGACCAAGTGCACCTCGGGCAGCCCGCGCAGCGGAGGCGCAGCCAGCGCCTCGATTGCATCCTGCATCCGCTTCCGCTCGATCAACTGACCCACCGAGATCACGACCACAGCCGAGGGCGGGATGCCGTGGTGCGCGCGGAAGTTCGCCGGGTCGGAGGCCGATTCCGCCAACTCCGCCAGCAGCCGGTTATCGACCGCGCAGGGCATCGGAAACAGACGCTCCGCCGGGGCGCCTCGTGACAGCAGGTACTGCCGGTTGTCCTCGCAGCTGTAGGCGATCGCGTCGCAGGCCTTGAGGAACAACGCGCTGAACATCCGGGCGAAAGCCTTGCCGGGCGTGCGACGAGTCGATCGCGGACCGAGCAGCGTACCCTCGCCGCGGAATACGACCCGTGTTCCCCGGACCCGCGCCGCCGCGAGGGCCAGCCAATTGCTCAGTGTCACGTAGCCGTGCACAACGATCGCCGAGTATCCGCCACGCCAGATCAGCGACAACAGCCGCGGATTCACCCGGTGGACAAGCGCGGTCCACACCCAAGGGGACCAGTTCGGCACGAACTCGTGGGAATAGCCTTCCAGGAGCGGCACGTCCCATTTCACTGGGCGTCCGGTCACCGGCTCAATCGAGCCATCGACGCCGATCGAGTCCAGGTACAGCACGCGGACGTCCAGCTTCGGCTGGCTAGCCATCTCGCGCCACAACCCTGCCTGGTACTGGATCGGGTGCAGCGCGATAACGGCCACGCGGTGCGTCCGATGGCTTACGGTTTCGTCGCTCACAGGTCGCTCGGCTTGCTCAGTAGACCAGGGTCTTCTCGCCCCGCGCGAGAGACAGCAGCAGTTCGAGTTGCCGATCCACCTCCTGCTTGCTCGACTGCCGGCTCGCCGCCGACTCGCGCAAATCGATCTGCTCGTGCAGGGTCCGCCGGTACCGCTCCGCGACCGATTCAAGGTCCAGGGCACCGTGGCCGCTGGCCAGTTGGCCCACCAGGTCGCACCAGCGAAATAGCGTTGCGGTATCGAACGACAGTTGCGCGTGGCGGACACGTCGACTCAGGATCGGATCGTCCACCACCGTCCGGCGGGCCCTCTCGAACAGACGATTCCCCCGCTTCAGGAACGCGGAGTCAATGTAGCCGTACTCGGGTGGCGCTGCTCGAAAACGAATGACGGTGGGGCGTCTCGCCGCGACGCGGTCCAGCAGGCGGACGTAGCGCCTCACCCAGCGCCCGGCGCGCCCGTAGTAGCCATCGGTGAACTCCCGCAGCAAAGCAGACTCGTCGCGCCGGGGATCCTCGAGGAGCTTCATCAGCATCCACAGCTTCAGGTCCCGCAGATCGGCGGTGATCGGATGCTCGTGCTGCACGAACAGCCCGTCGATGCCGAGATCCAGGTAGAAGCGGAGATCATCGGCGAGGTAAGTGACGTTGGGCAGCGGCAGGTCGGCCATACCGAAAGTCACGGTGTAGTCCCAGATCCTGAGCTTCGGGGCTCGAACGGCCCAGGTCTCGACGGCTTCGCGGTAGCGTGTGTTCTCCGGGGCCTGGATGCCTTTCGAGTAGTCTCGATACTGGAGCCCGGAGAGGCGTACGACGAGATTGTCGCGCGGCAGCGCGCCGACCGGCGGATCGAGCGTGTAGTGATAGGCCAGGGTGTCGAGTTCGATTTCAGGAAAGTCGTCGTGGATGAGATCCGCCACACCGTTGAGAAACCGGATCACCACGCCCGACTGACTTCCGGTCTCGGCGACGGCATCGCGGCATCGCGCGCACTGGCATGGGCCGCCCCAGTCGTTTTGCGAGATAGCGAACAGGCGGGCCGGTGGGGTGCGGCTCGCAGCGCTCTCCCGTTCTGCTTGGTGGATGTACTCCGCGAGGCGGGCGACGACGATGCGTTGGACGTCTTCGTTCGTCAGGCAAAGCTGCGCGTTTTCGGTCGTGCGTCGCCCGTCGATTTCCGAGAAATACTCCGGGTGCTGCTCGAAGTATTGCGAAGGAGGAACGTAGCGGTAGAAGTTGTGCACCCCCGAGGGCGGGCCGTAGTCGACTCCCCCGCCGAAATCCCACGGGATGCGGCCCATCGCTCCGTTGATTCGGTGGCGCGCCAGGAAGACCGGATGACCGACCACGCCGCTGACGTCGCGGTACCGAAAGGCCGGCTCGCCCTCGTCGTCGATCGTCCGGTGACTCAGCGTCGGCCGCCAAGGAACGTGCTCCTCGAACGGCGTCCACCAGCGCACGCCCAGATAGCGTTCGAGATAGACGTAAACGGCATACAGCGTTCCGCGCGGCCGCCCGCCCGCAAGGACCAGATCGCCGCCGACGCTGCGGACGATCCAATGCTCCGGTCCCATAGCCTCTGGCCGGATGTCGTGGTGCCGCGCGAACGCCGTGGCTCCGACCCAGAGGGTCGGCCCGGAAGGCCGCGGGTCCTCGGGGTCCAGCACCGGAAACTCGCCGCCCGTGATCGCCGACAGGTAATGCGCCAGTTCCCGGGCCGCGGTCCTCTCGGCCGGAACCTCGGAGGGCCCTAAGACAATCACGGCCGTGGCCCTGCCATCCTGCGCTAGCGTCATGGCAGCGGCTGGCGATCCGGCCGTCAGGCCCAGCAGCGACGCGACGATCCAGGCGCGGCGGCCGCCGATGATCTTCGCTACCGTCACTCCCACACCCTTGCCCCGTCGGGCTACCCAGCGGGCTCACTGTCCGGGCTCAGGGCACGGCACCGGCGATCGTTGATGACTCGGGCCGGGACCCCGGCGACGATCTTCCACGGCTCCACCGCTCCGCGCACCACCGCGCCCGCCGCGACCACTGCGTGGTCGCCGATGGTTGCGCCGGGCAGCACGATGGCGCCGGCCCCAATCCACACGTCGTCGCCGATGACCACCTCGGCGTACCGCGTGCCCTGTTCCAGGATCGGCAGGTCGGGCGCGACGTCGAAACGGTTGCTCTGGCTGTACACGAGGACGCCGGCCGCGATCGCGCACCCACGGCCGATGCGAATCCCCCCCTGCCCGTACAGAACCGAATTGCGATCGACGTGGGTACGATCCCCGATTGTTATCTTTCCGTGGGGACCGCTCGCGTCGAGGACCACGCCCGCACCTAGACCGACCGCCATGCCAATCGAGACACTGTGCCGTGGGAACAAACTGACGCTGCGCCCGATCCGCAGCCCCCCGACATGGTGACGAATCGCCCAGAGCAAGCCACGCAGCCGCCGTTCCACACCTCTTGTCTCGAGACCCAGAAGCACGGACAACCCCGGTGCGATTGCCCTCGCAAGTCCATTCGCCAGGCTCGCAGGCATCATCGCCGCCGGAACCCGGACGAGCAAACGCTCCAGCCGATCCGCGACAGCATGATTCATCGAGACCACACCTCGGGTCATCTCGCCTGTCTCAAGTCCCTTGGCGGACAGGCGCCGACGCGCGGGCGTCGCCCCCCAGTCACGCGGGGCCGTGCCGCTCGTACCATTCCACCGTGCGGCGAATCCCCCGCTCCAAGGGCGTACGCGCCACGAAACCAAAGCGCTCGCGCGCTCGAGACGTGTCGAGACAACGTCGCGGTTGCCCGTCCGGCTTCGAGGTGTCCCAGGCCAGTGTGCCCTCAAAACGGGTGATGCGGGCGACCAGCTCGGCCAACTCGCGGATCGAGATCTCGCGGCCCGCGCCCAGGTTGACCGGGTCAGAATCCTCGCAGCGCTCGGTGGCCAGCACGATCCCCTCGGCGCAGTCCTCGACGTACAGGAACTCGCGCGTCGCGTTCCCGGTGCCCCAGCACTTGACCTCGCGGTGGCCCTTTCTCCTCGCCTCGACGCACTTGCGGATCAGCGCCGGGATCACGTGAGAGGACTCGAGGTCGAAGTTGTCGCCGGGGCCGTAGAGGTTTACCGGCAGCAGATAGACCCCGTTGAACCCGTACTGTTGTCGATAGGCGGCCAGCTGTACGAGCAGCATCTTCTTCGCCAAACCGTACGGCGCGTTGGTTTCCTCCGGGTAGCCGTTCCACAAGTCCTCTTCCTTGAATGGAACGGGCGTGAACTTCGGATACGCACAGATCGTGCCAACGCAGACGAACTTCACGATGCCGTGGAGGCGGCAGGCCTCGATCAGCTGCAGCCCCATGGCCAGATTGTCGTACAGGTACTTGCCGGGGTTGGCACGGTTGGCCCCGATCCCACCTACCATTGCCGCCAAGTGGATCACCACCTCGGGCCGAGCGTCCGCGAGCATCCGCCGCACGCCGTCTTCGGTCCTGAGGTCGTACTCGGAGCTGCGGGGAACCGTCACGTGCTCGCAGCCCCGGGCCTGTAGCCGCTCCACAACGTGGCGCCCAAGGAAACCCGCGCCGCCGGTGACGGTAATCCGCATTTCGGCCAGGGACAGGCTCATGACGCGCCGATCAGGCCTCCCGCGACTCGTGGGCGAACAGGCCCGAGCGTTGCTCGGCCTCGGCCAACTGCAGGTCAGAATCGACCATCATCCGCACGAGTTCCGCGAAGCCGACCTTCGGCTTCCAGCCCAGTTCCTCCCGCGCTTTGGAGGCATCGCCCAGCAGCAGGTCCACCTCAGTCGGCCTGAGGTAGCGCGGGTCGATCTCCACGTGCTCCCGCCAGTCCAGCTCCAGGTAGCCGAAGACCTCGTCGAGCAGTTCGCGGACGGAGTGGGTCTCGCCGGTCGCGATCACGTAATCCTGGGGCGTGTCGGCCTGGAGCATAAGCCACATCGCCTCGACGTAGTCGCCGGCGAACCCCCAATCGCGCTGGGCGTCCAGGTTGCCCAGATACAGCTTACTCTGGAGACCGAGCTTGATGCGGGTCGCGGCGCGCGTGATCTTGCGCGTAACGAAGGTCTCACCGCGCCGGGGCGACTCGTGATTGAACAGGATCCCGTTGCAGGCGAAGATGCCGTAGGCCTCACGGTAGTTTCGTGTGATGTGAAAAGCGTAGGCCTTGGCTGAGCCGTAGGGGCTCCGCGGGTAGAACGGGGTCGTCTCGGTCTGCGGCGTCTCCAGCACCTTGCCGAACAGTTCGCTCGACGAGGCCTGGTAGAAGCGAGTCTGGATGCCCTCCTCGCGGATCGCTTCGAGCAGCCGCACGGTGCCGAGCGCTGTCACCTCCGCGGTGTACTCCGGCACGTCGAATGACACCCGCACGTGGCTCTGGGCGCCGAGATTGTAGATCTCGTCGGGCCGGACCGTGCGCAAGATGTTGTTGAGCGATGAGGCGTCGTTGAGGTCCCCGTAGACTAACCGCAGGCGAACATCCTGCTCGTGCGGGTCCTGATAAATGTGGTCGATCCGCGCGGTGTTGAAAGAGGAGGACCGGCGGATCATTCCGACGACCTCGTAGCCTTTGGAGAGCAACAGTTCGGCAAGATACGAGCCGTCCTGGCCCGTGATGCCGGTAATGAGGGCCGTGCGGCGTGTTTCCGATCTTTTTTTTGCACTCATAACGCTACTGTCTCCGAGATGTCATACGTCGCAATTTAGGCCAGCGGCGACGAGGCTGTCAAATCGATTCCCCTCTAGGTACGCTCGGTTGCCCTCCCAAGCTCGGATTATTCAGCAGAGTCGACGACCGGATCTCAACCCCGCCGTCGGCCTTCGCGGGTCAGAGCCCGAGCCCACCACTCGGGTGGCGGCGTGGTCGTGGCGAGTGCCGCCGAGGTCAAGTGAACCGACGCGCCACGGGCCGGTAGCCTCGAGAACGGCCGCCAGACCGGCGAGCCGCCGCATTCGGTGGAGCATCTGCTGGCGCCAAGAAGGCCCCGGTGGTTCTGGCCGGATGTGGATCACTCGGAGAGCGGGACGTCCCGTGGCAAGCAGTTTGCGATGCGTTGCGCTCCTGCGACTCCGCTTGATTCCTAGCGGTCCGCGGCTCGACCCACCGCACTCCCGCTGATACGCTGATCTGGATGTCCAAGGCAATCCGGTCATACACCTCCGTCGAGCGCGGCTTCTCCCGCCACCTGAGGTTGTTCGTCAACCTCGTTACGGGATCGATGGACACCCTGCGCGAGATGGAGACCCACGTGGCTGGCGTCCTCGAGATCGCGCGGGAGGCTGAGGACCTCGTCGCCCGCCACACGGGCATGACCATCGAGGGGCTCAAGGCCCTGGAGATCGGCCCCGGCCAACTCCCCCGACACCTCGCCTACTTTGCGCTGAAGAACGACGTCGTCGGCATTGACCTCGACGTCGTGCCGATGGGCTTCGACATCGGTGGCTACTGGTCGATGCTCCGCCGCAACGGGCCGGTGCGGCTGACGAAGACGCTGGCCCGCAAGATGCTTGGCGTCGACGCGCGTTTCCGGGCGGAGATGGCCAGGCAGCTTGAGGTCAGCGAGCTCCCCCGATACACGCTGCGGCAGACGGACGCCACCAGGATGGACTTCGCCGACGGGTCGCTCGACTTCGTGTATTCCTTCGACGTTTTCGAGCACCTGCCCGAGCCGGGGCCGGTGCTGGCCGAGGCGGCGCGGGTCCTGCGGCCCGGCGGGTGTGCCTTCCAGAGCGTGCACCCCTTCACCGCCGACGACGGCTTCCACGACTTGCGTCTCGGGGCCGGCCACCACGAGGGGATCCCCTACTGGGCGCACCTGCGACCCGAGCACCAGCACACGGTGCAGGCCAGCGCGTACCTGAACCGGCTGAGCCTCCAGGAGTGGCGTGAGACGTTTCGGGACAAGATGCCCGGGGTGTTGGACGAGGTACTTCCCACACGGGACCCCCAGGCCCGCAGCTCCTTGGACGAGCTCCGGGCCGCCGGCGAGTTGGACGCGTACACCGACGAGGAACTGCTGGCCCGCCGCATCGTTTTCATCTGGCAGAAGCCCGGCGGGTAACGCCGCTGTTGCTGTCGCACCGGTCGGACGCGGCGCCCGTGCGCAGGTTGCACCGGTTTGGGGGTTTCCGTATCTTGCCCTCCCATGAGCGAAAACGGCGCGATGAGACTGCGACTCCACGACCGCCCGCATTGCCCGCTGTGCGAGTCGTCGACCGCCAGGGTCCACGTCGCTTTTCCCGACATCCCGGTTCACCGATGCGACGACTGCGGCTTCATCTACTCTGGGCGCACGCTCGGTCCCGATAGCCTGGACGCCTATTACCGCAGCGGGTTCGGAAGTGACCGCCAGCTTCAGGGTCAAAAGGTCAACGCGGGAGTCAACCTCGCCGTCCTCTCGAGGCTGGTCGACCTGGCCGGCGTGCGCCGCTTCCTCGACGTCGGAACCGGCTACGGTTTCCTGCTGCAGGCCTTGGAGGATAGCTACGGGATACGGGGCAAGGGTGTGGAGCTCTCCGACCAGGAGGCGACCTACGCGAGGGAGACGCTGGGCGTGGACGTCGAGCCGTGTCTGCTCTCCGAAGCGGATCTGCCGCACG